>JAFYOF010000114.1 GCA_017560305.1 Alistipes sp. | reverse complement strand
GTATCATCCACGTAGGTGATCCAGTTGAGATCATCGGTTTGGGTGAGAAGACTTTGACTTCTACTTGTACAGGTGTTGAGATGTTCCGCAAGCTCCTCGATGAGGGTGAGGCTGGTGATAACGTAGGTCTCTTGATGCGTGGTATCGACAAGAAGGAGGTTAAGCGTGGTATGGTTGTAGCTAAGCCAGGTTCTATCAAGCCACACACTAAGTTCACTGCAGAGGTTTATATCTTGAAGAAGGAAGAGGGTGGTCGTCACACACCATTCCACAACAAGTACCGTCCTCAGTTCTACCTCCGTACAATGGACGTAACTGGTGAGATCTCTTTGCCAGAGGGCGTAGATATGGTTATGCCAGGTGACCACGTTACTATCACTGTAACTTTGATCTATCCTGTTGCGTTGAACGAGGGTCTTCGTTTCGCAATCCGTGAGGGTGGTCGTACAGTAGGTGCAGGTCAGGTTCTCGCAATCGTAGAGTAATTAATTTACGATAAAATATCAGAGAGGGGATTTCCCCGGATTTCCCCTCTCATTTTTTTAGGAGCATAGTTCAAGGGTAGAATAGCGGTCTCCAAAACCGTTGATGGGAGTTCGAATCTCTCTGCTCCTGCTTGTTAAAAAGAAAAACAGTTATGTTTAATTACGTAAAAGAATCCTATAACGAGCTTGTTCAAAAGGTGAGTTGGCCTTCATTTCCGCAGTTGCAAAATTCGACAGTTGTCGTAATGGTCGCTTCGGCGATTTTTGCTATTGTGGTGTTGTTGATGGACATCTCATTCGAGAACATTATGGCCGCAATATACAAAACGTTGGGAAATCTTGGTCGTTAATTGTTGAATTATTTAGACGATGAGCGAAATTAAGAAAGAGTGGTATGTAGTCCGTGCAATCGGTGGTAAAGAGCAGAAAGTCAAAGAGTATCTCGAGGCTGAAATTCGTCACAACCACTTGGAGGATTACATTTCCCAGATTCTGATTCCCACAGAGAAGGTTTATACCATTCGTAATGGTAAAAAAATCTCAAAGGAGAAGGTCTCTTATCCCGGTTATGTACTGGTTGAGGCAGCCTTTGTAGGACAAATTCCAATTATCATTCGCAATACTCCAAACGTGCTTGGCTTCTTGGGTGATACCAAAGAGGACAGCCGCTCTATGAATGCTACTCCTCTTCGTCCACAAGAGGTGAGCAGAATCTTGGGCCGTGTTGATGAGCTTAGCACTCAGGAGGAAGAGAACGAGATTCCATTCGTTGTTGGCGAGATCGTCAAGGTTACAGACGGTCCTTTCTCAAGCTTCCAAGGTACTATTGAGACAGTCGATGACGAGCGTAAGAAGCTTACGGTCTCTGTGAAGATTTTTGGTCGCAAGACTCCAATGGAGTTGAGCTTCACACAAGTAGAAAAAGAATAATTAACCAAGGAAAATTATGGCAAAAGAGGTTGCTGCATTTATTAAATTGCAGATTAAAGGTGGTGCTGCCAATCCTTCGCCCCCAGTGGGTCCTGCGTTGGGTTCTAAGGGAGTCAATATCATGGACTTCTGTAAGCAGTTCAATGCGCGCACCCAGGACAAGGCGGGTAAGGTTCTTCCAGTCATCATTACAGTTTACACAGATAAGTCGTTCGACTTTGTTGTTAAACAGCCGCCAGTAGCCATTCAGCTCAAGGAAGCAGCTAAGGTTAAGGCAGGCTCTGCACAGCCAAACCGTTCAAAGGTTGGTGAGGTGACATGGGAGCAGGTTAAGGCGATTGCCGAGGACAAGATGCCTGATATGAACTGTTTCACAATTGAAGCTGCTATGCGTATGATTGCTGGTACTGCACGCAGTATGGGTATCAACGTAGTTGGTGAATTTCCTAACATGTAATTAAGATTACCAGATGAGTAAGTTGACAAAAAATCAAAAAGCAGCCTACGCCAAGGTTGAGCCCCACAAGGCATACAAATTGTCTGAGGCAGCATCTCTTCTGAAGGAAATTACCTTTACGAAATTTGATGCTTCAGTCGATATCGACGTGCGCTTGGGTGTTGACCCTCGTAAGGCGAACCAGATGGTTCGTGGCGTGGTAACATTGCCACACGGAACAGGTAAGACTGTTCGTGTTTTGGTGTTGTGTACTCCAGATAAGGAGGCAGAGGCACAGGCAGCAGGCGCTGATTATGTAGGTTTGGACGAGTACGTAGAGAAGATCAAGGGCGGTTGGACCGACGTTGACGTTATCATTTGTACTCCAAACGTAATGGGTAAGGTTGGTGCTTTGGGTCGTATTTTGGGTCCTCGTGGCCTTATGCCAAACCCTAAGACAGGTACTGTTACAATGGATATTGCCAAAGCCGTTACAGAGGTTAAGGCCGGTAAGATCGACTTCAAGGTTGACAAGTACGGTATTATCCACACTTCGGTTGGTAAGATCTCTTTCACTCCAGAGCAGATCATTGACAATGCTAAGGAGGTAGTGAACACTATCATTAAGTTGAAGCCATCGGCTGCTAAGGGTACATATGTATTGAGCATTTACCTTTCTACAACGATGAGCCCAGGCTTGCAGATAGATCCTAAATCAGTAGAAACGAAGTAAAGAAGGAGGATATAAGAGATGACAAGAGAAGAGAAATTGGCCGTTATCAACGGTCTCGCAGAGCAGCTCAATCAGTACCCTCACTTCTATATTACTAACATTGAGGCTTTGAACGCTGAGCAGACTGCAAAGTTGCGTCGCAAGTGCTTCGAGAACGGTATCAAGCTCGTAGTAGTTAAGAATACCTTGTTCACAAAGGCATTGGAGAAGGCAGAGAAGGCTGATGCTGATTTGGTAAATGTATTGGAGGGTTCAACATCAGTGATGTTCACCGAGACTGGAAAGGCTCCAGCAGTAGTAATCAAGGAGTTCCGCAAGTCATGCGATAAGCCAGTATTGAAGGCTGCGTATGTAGAGGGCTGTGTTTACGTAGGTGATAATCAGCTTGACGCTCTTTGTAACATTAAGAGCCGTGAGGAGCTTATCGGCGATATCGTTGCTTTGCTCCAGTCACCAGCGAAGAATGTTATTTCTGCATTGCAGGGTAGTGCAGGTCAGAAGATTGCCGGCTTAGTGAAGGCACTCGAAGAAAGAAACAACTAATCAAACAAAAACAAAAAAAACTTAAAAAAATTATACAACTATGGCAGATGTAAAAGTATTGGCAGAGGAGTTGGTAAACTTGACTGTTAAGGAGGTAAACGAGTTGGCTACTATCCTCAAGGAGGAGTACGGTATTGAGCCAGCTGCTGCAGCTGTTGCAGTTGCTGCTCCTGCTGCTGCAGGTGAGGCTGCTGCTGCTGAGAAGACTTCATTCGATGTTATTTTGAAGAGCGCAGGTCAGGCTAAGCTTCAGGTTATTAAGGCCGTTAAGGAGGCTGCAGGCTTGTCACTCGGTGATGCTAAGGCATTGGTTGACGCTGCTCCTAAGGCTGTTAAGGAGGGTGTTTCTAAGGAGGAGGCTGAGGCTCTCAAGGCTGCTCTCGAGGAGGCTGGTGCTGAGATTGAGCTTAAGTAATATTTGCTCGAAGTTTTCAGACAACTCAGGTATAGAGTTTACACCGGTGTAAGCTCTATACCTTTTCTAGTCTAAGGATTGGGAGTGCCGCAGAGCTGTGCCCTTTCTTTGGAATTTTTTGATGCTCTCACTGTGTATTGTACTTACACTGAGGGCATTAGCGGGATAATGGACTCCCGCAAAAATGGGGTGCGCACCCCGTGAGTACTCACACATCTACAAAATTTGTTTTAAGATGTCCGTATCAACAAAACAACAAAGAATTAGCTTCTCTACGGTAAAGAACAGGGTTCCTTATCCTGATTTGCTGGAGATACAGCTTAAATCATTCCGCGATTTTTTCCAGATGGACACTACGGCCGAGAATCGTAAGAACGAGGGCCTCTACAAAGTGTTCCAGGAGAATTTCCCTATCACCGACACCAGAAACAATTTCGTTCTGGAGTTTATCGACTACTATATTGACCCACCCCGCTACTCTATCGAGGAGTGTTTGGAGCGTGGCTTGACTTACAGTGTTCCCCTAAAGGCAAAGTTGAAGCTCTATTGTACAGACGATGAGCACGAGGATTTTGGCGTTGTAGTACAGGATGTGTACTTCGGCACAATTCCTTACATGACCGATAGAGGTACATTTGTTTTCAACGGCGCAGAGCGTGTTGTTGTATCGCAGCTGCACCGTTCACCTGGCGTATTCTTCGGCCAGAGTATGCACACCAATGGTACAAAGCTTTACTCAGCTCGTATTATCCCATTCAAGGGTTCTTGGATTGAGTTTGCTACCGACATCAACAATGTGATGTATGCGTACATCGACCGTAAGAAGAAGTTGCCTGTTACCACCCTGTTGCGTGCTATCGGTTTCGAGACTGACCAGCAGATTTTGGAGATTTTCGACCTTGCAGACGAGGTTAAGGTTACAAAGGCTAATTTGAAGAAGGCCGTAGGTCGCAAGTTGGCTGCACGTATCTTGTCAAGCTGGGTAGAGGATTTCGTTGATGAGGATACAGGTGAGGTAGTTTCTATCGAGCGTAACAATGTGATTGTTGACCGTGAGGTTGAGCTTACTGAGGATCACATTGATGCAATTTTGGAGAGCGGTGCGAAGACTATCCTCCTCCACAAGGAGAATACTTCAGGTATCGATTTCTCTATCATATATAACACACTGCAGAAGGATCCATGTAACTCGGAGAAGGAGGCTGTTGTTTATATCTATAGACAGCTTCGCGCTTCGGAGCCACCCGATGAGGCAACGGCTCGCGACGTGATTGATAAGCTCTTCTTCTCGGATAAGCGTTACGACTTGGGTCAGGTAGGTCGCTATCGTATCAATACGAAGTTGAACCTCGACATCGACCCAGCTACTCGTATCCTTACTCGTGTGGATATTATCGAGATTATTAAGTACTTGATTCAGCTTATCAACTCAAAGGCGGAGGTTGATGATATCGACCACTTGTCGAACCGTCGTGTTCGTACCGTTGGCGAGCAGTTGGCTAATCAGTTCTCGGTAGGTTTTGTACGTATGGCACGTACAATCCGTGAGCGTATGAATGTGCGTGACAATGAGGTGTTTACGCCAGTTGATTTGATCAATGCCAAGACTTTGTCGAGCGTTGTTAACTCGTTCTTCGGAACAAGCCAGCTCTCACAGTTTATGGACCAGATCAACCCGCTCGCTGAGATTACACACAAGCGTCGTTTGTCGGCTCTCGGTCCTGGTGGTCTTTCACGTGACCGTGCAGGTTTCGAGGTGCGAGACGTTCACTACACTCACTATGGTCGTCTTTGCCCTATTGAGTCTCCTGAGGGACCTAACATTGGTCTTATTTCGTCGCTTTGTGTTTACGCGAAGATTTCTGACATGGGATTCATTGAGACCCCATACCGCTCTGTAGAGAATGGTAAGGTTAATATGGATAACAGCCAGATTAAATACTATTCAGCAGAGGCTGAGGACGGTCACTTTGTTGCACAGTCTAATGAGCCGGTTGACGATGAGGGTAACTTCCTCAATCCAAACCGTATCAAGGCTCGTGAGGGTGCCGACTTCCCAGTTATCACTGCTGAGGAGGTAACATTGATGGACGTGGCTCCAAACCAGATTGCTTCAATCGCTGCGAGTCTTATTCCATTCCTTGAGCACGACGACGCGAACCGTGCGTTGATGGGTTCAAACATGATGCGTCAGGCAGTACCATTGGTTACTTGTGAGGCTCCTATCGTTGGTACAGGTATCGAGAAGGAGATGATCACAGATAGCCGTGTTCAGGTTGTCGCTGAGGGCGACGGTGAGGTAGTGTTTGCTGACGCTACTAAGATTCAGATTCGTTACGACCGTACAGAGGAGGAGATCATCTGCTCATTCAAGCCAGAGATTACAACTTACGAGTTGCCTCGCTACCGTCGTACAAACCAGAATACAACAGTTACGTTGAAGCCTACAGTTTTGACAGGCGAGCGCGTAACTAAGGGTCAGATTCTTACTGATGGTTACTCAACTCAGAATGGTGAGTTGGCGTTGGGTCGTAACTTGAAGGTGGCCTTCATGCCATGGAAGGGTTACAACTTCGAGGATGCGATTGTTATCTCGGAGCGTATCCAGCGTGAGGATATCTTCACATCAGTACACGTTGACGAGTATATCATGGAGGTTCGTGACACTAAGCGTGGTGTCGAGGAGCTTACATCAGATATTCCTAACGTGAGCGAGGATGCAACCAAGGATTTGGACGCAAACGGTATTATCCGTGTTGGTGCAAATGTTCACCCTGGTGATATCCTTATCGGTAAGATTACACCTAAGGGAGAGAGTGATCCATCTCCAGAGGAGAAGCTTTTGCGTGCTATCTTCGGTGACAAGGCAGGCGACGTGAAGGACGCATCGTTGAAGGCTCAGCCTTCATTGCACGGTGTTGTTATCGACACTAAGCTTTATAGCCACGCACAGAAGGAGGGTAAGAAGAGCAAGGCTGCCGAGCGTGCACAGCTTGAGCAGATCGACCAGAAGTTTGCTAAGGAGATTGCCGACCTCACAGAGGTATTGGTATCTAAGCTCTGGCAGTTGGTTGATGGTAAGAGCGTTTCGAACGTGTCGGATTACTTTGGCGTAGAGATCTATGCTCCAGGTTCTAAGTTCACTATCAAGATGTTGGAGGATATTGCAACTCGTAATATCGACGACAAGACAGGTGTTGTTTCAGGTTACTTGAACCTCGGCACTTGCAAGTGGACTGGCGACGAGCATTTGGACTCTCTTATCGAGACTACAATTAACAACTATACAATCGAGTGGAAGAAGGTTGACGCTCGTATCAAGCGTGAGAAGTATAACCTCACAAATGGTGATGAGCTCCCAACATCGGGTGTTATCCAGATGGCCAAGGTTTATATCGCCAAGAAGCGTAAGCTTAAGGTAGGTGATAAGATGGCGGGTCGTCACGGTAACAAGGGTATCGTAGCGAAGGTTGTTCGCGATGAGGATATGCCATTCTTGGAGGACGGTACTATCGTTGATATCTGCTTGAACCCATTGGGTGTGCCTTCTCGTATGAACTTGGGTCAGATTTACGAGACAGTACTCGGTTGGACAGGCCGCGAGTTGGGCTTGAAGTTCGCTACTCCTATCTTCGACGGTGCTTCGTTGGAGCAGATTAACGACTATGCAGCTCAGGCAGGTATTCCACGAAGTGGTCGTACATACCTCTACGATGGTGGTACTGGTGAGAGATTCGACCAGCCAGCGACTGTGGGTGTGATCTATATGTTGAAGCTCGGTCACATGATCGACGATAAGATGCACGCACGTTCAATTGGTCCATACTCACTTATTACTCAGCAGCCATTGGGTGGTAAGGCTCAGTTTGGTGGTCAGCGATTTGGTGAGATGGAGGTTTGGGCATTGGAGGGCTTCGGTGCCGCTAATATCCTCCAGGAGATTCTTACCATCAAGTCTGATGACGTAATGGGTCGTGCTAAGGCTTACGAGGCTATCGTTAAGGGCGACAACTTGCCACGTCCAGGTGTACCTGAGGCGATGAATGTGTTGTTGCATGAGTTGCGTGGTTTGGCACTTTCTGTTAAGCTCGAATAATAATAAGTAGGTATAATAAAAGTAAAGAGATTTTTGTATTATGTCAATCAAAGATAATAAGCAACAAAACGGTTACAGCCATATTTCGATTGGTCTGGCCTCTCCTGAGGAGATTCTGGCACAGTCGAGCGGTGAGGTTTTGAAGCCAGAAACTATCAACTATCGTACCTACAAGCCCGAGCGTGACGGACTCTTCTGCGAGCGCATCTTTGGTCCTGTGAAGGACTATGAGTGCCACTGCGGTAAGTATAAGAGAATCCGCTATAAGGGTATCGTCTGCGACCGATGCGGTGTAGAGGTTACCGAGAAGAAGGTGCGTCGTGAGCGTATGGGTCACATCTCGTTGGTTGTGCCCGTAGTACACATTTGGTATTTCCGCTCATTGCCCTCTAAGATTGGTTACTTGTTGGGTATTCCTACAAAGAAGTTGGAGTCTATTATCTACTACGAGCGTTACGTTGTCCTCAATGCCGGTCAGGCAGCTGAGCAGGGCGTAGAGCGTTTGCAGACTTTGGCCGAGAAGGAGTACTTGGATATCTTGGCAGCTTTGCCAAAGGGTAACCAGGCATTGGAGGACGGTGATCCTAATAAGTTCGTTGCCAAGATGGGTGGCGAGGCTATCTACGAGCTCTTGCAGCAGGTAGATTTGGACTCAATGTCATATGCATTGCGTCACAAGGCTTCGACTGAGACATCACAGCAGCGTAAGAGCGAGGCGTTGAAGCAGTTGAACGTAATTGAGTCATTCCGCGCATCAAACGGCCGTAACAAGCCTGAGTGGATGGTTCTCAATGTGATTCCTGTAACTCCTCCTGAGTTGCGTCCATTGGTGCCACTGGATGGTGGTCGCTTCGCAACATCGGATTTGAACGACTTGTATCGTCGAGTAATTATCCGTAACAACCGCTTGAAGCGCCTTATCGAGATTAAGGCTCCAGAGGTTATCTTGCGTAACGAGAAGCGTATGTTGCAGGAGGCTGTTGACTCATTGTTCGACAATTCACGCAAGAGCAACGCCGTTAAGAACGAGAGCAACCGTCCTTTGAAGTCTTTGTCAGACTCATTGAAGGGTAAGCAGGGCCGCTTCCGTCAGAACCTCTTGGGTAAGCGTGTTGACTACTCGGCTCGTTCGGTAATCGTCGTTGGTCCAGAGCTCAAGATGCACGAGATGGGTATTCCAAAGGATATGGCAGCCGAGCTCTACAAGCCATTCGTTATCCGTAAGCTCATCGAGCGTGGAATCGTTAAGACTGTTAAGTCAGCAAAGAAGATAATCGACCGCAAGGATCCAGTTATCTGGGGTATCTTGGAGAACGTTATCAAGGGTCATCCAGTTCTTATGAACCGTGCCCCAACCCTTCACCGATTGGGTATCCAGGCATTCCAGCCTAAGCTCATCGAGGGTAAGGCAATGCAGTTGCACCCATTGGCTTGTACAGCGTTCAACGCCGACTTCGACGGTGACCAGATGGCGGTTCACTTGCCATTGGGCAATGCAGCTATTTTGGAGGCTCAGATTTTGATGTTGGGTTCACACAACGTCCTTAACCCTGCTAACGGTGCGCCTATTACAGTGCCTTCGCAGGATATGGTCTTGGGTCTTTACTATATCACTAAGCCCCGCAAGGGTAGTAAGGGTGAGGGATTGGTATTCTACGGTCCTGAGGAGGCTATTATCGCCTACAACGAGAAGCGCGCCGCTTTGCACGCAGTTGTGAAGTGTGTGGTACGCGACGTTGACGAGAATGGTCAGCCATTTGAGGAGTTGAAGGAGACTACTATTGGTCGAATCCTCTTCAATCAGCTTGTTCCAGAGGAGGTTGGATACATCAATACAATCCTTACCAAGAAGTCGTTGCGTGATATCATCGCCGTTGTCTTGAAGAAGGCCGGTGCTGATAAGGTGGCTAAGTTCTTGGATGATATCAAGAATATGGGTTACCGTATGGCATTCGAGGGTGGTTTGTCGTTTAACCTCGACGCTGTGGTTATTCCAGATTCAAAGCAGGAGTTGGTACAGGAGGGTTACGCAAAGGCCGATGCCATTATGGATGACTATAACATGGGTCTTATCACCAACAACGAGCGTTATAACCAGATTATTGACGTTTGGACAAACATCAATAACAAGCTTACAAAGCAGGTTATCGACACTTTGATTAACGACCAGGACGGTTTCAACCCTGTATATATGATGCTTGACTCAGGAGCCCGTGGTTCTAAGGAGCAGATTCGTCAGCTCTCTGGTATGCGTGGTCTTATGGCAAAGCCTCAGAAGTCAGGTGTTGAGGGTGGTCAGCAGGTTATCGAGAACCCTATCCTCTCGAACTTTAAGGAGGGTCTTTCTGTGTTGGAGTACTTTATCTCTACTCACGGTGCTCGTAAGGGTTTGGCCGATACTGCGTTGAAGACTGCCGATGCCGGTTACTTGACACGTCGTTTGGTGGACGTAGCACAGGATGTTATCATCAACGAGGTTGACTGTGGTACATTGCGTGGTTTGACAGCAACAGCTATCAAGCGTAATGATGACGTTGTACAGTCTCTCTACGACCGCATTTTGGGTCGCACAGCTTTGAACGATGTAATCAACCCTGTAACGGGTGATATCATCTGTAAGGCTGGTGATGAGATTACCGAGGAGATTGCCGAGGCTATCGATAAGTCTCCATTGGAGTCTGTAGAGATTCGCTCAGTACTCACTTGCGAGGCTCGTCGTGGTGTATGTGCTAAGTGTTATGGTCGTAACTTGGCGACTGCCCGTATGGTTCAGAAGGGTGAGGTTGTGGGTGTTATCGCTGCACAGTCTATCGGTGAGCCAGGTACACAGCTTACACTTCGTACGTTCCACGTCGGTGGTGTTGCGGGTGGTACAACAGTTGAGACTAACATCAAGTCGAAGTATGAGGGTCGTTTGGAGATCGATGAGTTGCGTACTATCAAGGGTAAGAACGCCAATGGCGAGGTTACTGATATCGTAATCTCACGTCAGTCAGAGCTCCGTATCGTAGATCCTAAGACTGAGATTGTACTCTATACACACTCTTTGCCATATGCAGCTATGCTCTATGCTGAGGACGGCGCAATGGTTAAGAAGGGCGATTTGATTTGCGAGTGGGATCCATATAACGCAGTAATCATTGCCGAGACTGATGGTAAGGTTGCCTTCGAGAACATTATCGAGGGTGTTACATACCGTGACGAGCGTGATGAGCAGACAGGTTTGTCGGAGAAGGTGGTTATCGAGTCTAAGGACCGTACAAAGAACCCTGTTATCCACATCGTTAACAAGGAGGGCGAGGACGTTAAGGCTTACAACCTCCCAGTAACAGCTCACATCATCGTTAAGGATAACGGTAAGATTAAGGCTGGTGATATTTTGATCAAGATCCCTCGTGCCGTAGGTAAGGGTGGTGGCGATATCACCGGAGGTCTTCCACGAGTTACTGAGCTCTTCGAGGCTCGTAACCCATCGAACCCAGCAATCGTTTCTGAGATCGATGGTGAGGTAACATTCGGTAAGATCAAGCGTGGTAATCGTGAGATTATCATCACATCTAAGCAGGGTGAGGTTCGTAAGTACTTGGTACCATTGTCACGCCAGATCGTTGTTCAGGAGAT
>JAFYOF010000113.1 GCA_017560305.1 Alistipes sp. | reverse complement strand
TCTCGTGCTGCTGTTGACGCAGGTTTTACCGACCATGAGAGACAGATTGGCCAGACAGGTGTTACTGTAAGACCTAAATTGTTCATCTCAGTTGGTATTTCGGGCCAGATCCAGCATACTGCAGGTATGGACCAGTCTGCCATGATCATTTCAATCAACAATGATCCTAACGCCCCTATCCACCAGATTGCTGATTACTCAATCATTGGTGATCTAAACGAAGTTTTACCTAAGATGATAGCATCTTATAAAAAACACAGCAAATAATTATGGCAAATTTCTATAAAGATAATAATGAGTTGAAATTCCAGTTCTCTCACCCATTAATGGGGAAGATTGTAGAACTGAAAGAGCAAAATTTTAAAGATTTTGGCAAGTTCGACTATGCACCACAAAATGTGGAGGATGCTATCGATTCATATGACAAAGTGATGGAGATCATCGGCGATATCTGCGGTAATGTCATTGCTGCAAATGCAGAACAGGTAGACCATGACGGTCCTATATGCAAAGACGGCAGAATCACTTACGCTGCAGGTACACAACAGAACCACGATGTCCTTACTCAAGCAGGTGTTTACGGTCTTGCCCTTCCACGTGAGTACGGCGGATTGAATTTCAGCATGGTTCCGTATGTTATGGCAGCCGAGCTTGTTTCACGTGCTGATGCAGGTTTTGCAAACATCTGGGGTCTTCAGGATTGTGCCGAGACTATCTATGAGTTTGCATCCAAAGAGATTAAAGAGGAGTTCCTTCCTAGAATCAATAAAGGTGATACATGTTCAATGGACCTTACTGAACCTGATGCAGGTTCTGACCTTCAGTCAGTTATGCTTAAAGCTACCTGGGATGAGGAGAAACAGATGTGGTTCCTTAACGGCGTAAAACGTTTCATCACAAACGGTGATGCACAGATCAAACTTGTTCTCGCCCGTTCAGAGGAGGGTACTACAGACGGCCGTGGCCTTTCATACTTTGTTTATGACAAAGCTTGGGGCGGTGTAACTGTAAGACGTATAGAAAACAAACTTGGTATCAAGGGCTCCCCTACTGCAGAGCTTGTTTTCAAAAATGCCCCTGCAAAACTTGTAGGTGACAGAAAATTGGGTCTTATCAAATACGTTATGTCACTTATGAACGGTGCACGTCTAGGTGTTGGTGCACAATCGGTTGGTCTTTCTGAGGCTGCTTACCGTGAGGCACTTAAATACGCAAACGAGCGTGTACAGTACAAGAAGGCAATCATCAACTTCCCTGCTGTTGTTGAGTTGTTGGCAATCATGAAAGCCAAACTTCAGGCTTCTCGTGCTATCCTATATGAAACAACCAGATTCGTTGATATCTACAAAGCATACAATGCCATTGCTGAGGAGAGAAAACTTACAGCTGAAGAGCGTCAGGAGTTTAAGAAATACAGCAAATACGCTGATATGTTCACCCCAGTCCTTAAGATGATGTCGTCTGAGTACGCCAACCAGAATGCTTATGACGCTATCCAGGTACATGGCGGTTCAGGTTTCATGAAAGAGTATCCTGTTGAGAGACTTTACAGAGATGCCAGAATCCTTACCATCTACGAGGGTACATCACAATTGCAGACAGTTGCTGCTATCCGCTACGTAACCAACGGTTCATACCTTGCTAAAATCCGCGAGTACGAGCAGATGGAGTTCAAACCTGAGTACGCAGCCCTTAAAGCCAAACTTGTTGAGATGACCAACCAGTTTGAGAAAGCTTGCGAGCTTGTACAAGGCAAAGGCGAAGAGTATATAGATTTCCACGCGCGCAGACTTGTTGAGATGGCAGCCCACATCATCATGTCATACCTGTTGATCATTGATGCACAGGCATGCGCATCAATAGGCTCATCCGCTTCATTCGCAAACTCTGCAAAAATCTACACCAACAAATCAGAGGCCTGGAACAACGAGCGATTCTCATACATCCAGAACTTCAACCCAGAAGACCTGGCCGAGTTCAACGCCGTAAAAACCGAAGAACTTCCTGAGGTAGAGTAATAAAAAATTATCTAAAAAAAATGAATGAGGGTGCCCCACTGCGGATAGGTCTTCTAATTTCTAACTGATTGATTTTCAGTGTTAGTTTTTACGAAAGTTGCAAAATCCTACATAGAAGACTACATAGAGGCGTAATTAAGCCGAAACATTGCGCGTAATAAGTGTATAGCGATTTTGAGAGTAAAGCACTGAAATCAAGCTTCTTCCAATGATGCATTGTGAATAAACAATGGTGGCGTATTAAGAAACCACATAGTTTCCTACATACGCCCCCGTTGTTTGTTATTAGTTATGCTACTTGAAAATATAGTAATTAAATAGCAACCGTTCGTATTTCTGAGTTTTTCATTGTTATGCTACAATGTGATAACTCTTGATGCTACAAAGGTATAAAAATAATGCTGACGAAAAGAGAATTTGCAACATTTTCTTTTTTCGCCAGCTTCTTTTATGTTGCAAGAGTAAAAACAAGTTTAGTCCGTTTTGAGTATATAGCAAAGTGGATAAACTAAACCTCATAGCCACATAGTCATCTGATTCCACTACATTGGAGCAGAACTCCATAGAAACAAGTCACATTAACACTTGCACATACTTGAATATAATAAGAGTCTCCGTTATTGCATACGAAGACTCTTACGGTATTGATTAATATTTTAAGGCTTAAATATCCTTGATAGGAAGGAATTCCTCTCCGGAAACAAAGACTGTTGTTCCTGTATATTTATCAACAATTGGCAGCATTACTTCCTTCTGACTCTTTCTTAGCAATCCTCTGCCAATCCAGTTTTCTCCGACCCAGAATCTTGAACCATTGTCATATCCCCATATGATATTGCCTGCACTTGCGTAAGGTACTGGAAATGCTGTTATCATCTTCTGAATGCCCTTAGGGTCATAAGCACCTCCTGGCGAGCCGGCATAACCCCTTTCATCTGGGCGGATGCACTGATACCAGCCAAGTTCATCGGCATAGAAGCATTTATGAGCAAGAACAACCGCCTCTTCGATGGTGCAAACCCTCAATGGATCGATAGTATTCTTTGTCGTGCCTTTTACAAAACCGAGAGTGTTCATAAATCCCATTGCCTCAAGTGCCCAGTCTGCAATCTTTCCCTTGTCTGAATAGATATCGAGATTTGGAGTATATACAGTATATCTGACACTTGAATGTTCTTTTATGTATTGAAGAGCATTAAAGAAGTATGCAGACATTTCCTGACGTGTGACTGGGGCATCGGGTGTAATAGCATCTGCACTTTGACCAGATATGATTCCGGCAGCATAAGCCTTAAGGAGATAGATGTCATCCGAATCTGCAAATGTGCCGGCAGGAGCCGCCTTGATGCTCTTTCCTGTCACTTGTTCAGCCAGTTTGACAGCGAGAGATGCGAGTTGACAGCGAGAGATGTTCTTAAGGTAATCTGTTCCGAGCATTTCCTTATCGATAAGACCGTTCGCCATTGCCCATCTTGTGTCATTTTCCGCTTTCGGATTGACTTTGGCACCGTGATCATCATCAGGGACAGCAAAAAATCCCGGATAATCAAATCCTCCAACAAAAACATTAGCAAGAGCCTCTTCCTTTTGCACTGCATCCCAAGAACTCAACATCATCTCCTTATACTGTGCGAGGGTTATCTCATCGTGACCTGCCATTCGGAGATCTTCCTGAGTGAAATTTGAAATCTCCTCTTTTCCATTATGACCACACCAATAGCAGCTCGTCTGGTAAACCTTTTCTCCTTTTGCATTGCGGCCAACATAGTTCTTTTCTGAAAGATCATATTTTACATATGCGTGAGAGTATGCCTGGGTCTTGTCTTTCCAGAATTGATCCTTTTCAAATGTATGTTTAGGATTATGTTCGCACTCTCCACAATACTTGCAACTATAGTAAAACTTAGGGTTTGCCTGACAGGTCGGATGTCTCATAACCGTATGGGCAGCAACCACAAGTGCCGAGAAGTTATGTCCCGGACAATATGCCTTACACGCGGAGGCTCCCTTTTCAGCGGCCTGATTGACATCTCCGGTATAAAGGAGGACCTTGAATCTAAGCATCTCTAACGGAACAGACTTCCATCTCACATCACCGGTCTTCTTGAAGACCTCTTCCTGAATAGAAATTATACCTTTAGGATACTTCTCTGCTGGAAGAAATACAGTACACTCTCTTGAATGTATTCCTAATGAATAGAAGTCATAAGGATTGTTTATTTTTTGATGATACTTTTCATATAAATATTTCTCTAATATAGCAGCTACATCAACTTCCGGACCACACCACACCTCTTTCAGATTGTGAAAATTATATGTTAGATAGGTATAACTCAAATTTTCTACGGTGATGATAAGTTTATTGACATTAAGATTTTGGGCTCTTTGCTGTTTTTGATCTAAGCTAGTCATTATAATGAGTATCTCACGTGTGACATAATCATTGTCGATATGGAGCGTACGAGGATTGCTAAGCGGATAGTAGCTGTCGGCCTGCTCCTGAGTGTACATCTTGGTCTTGTCAAGTTTTGTTATCGTTGATTTGGCTTTTTGAGTAGCTTTGGCAATTCCAACGCTTACATTAGTACTTGCAGGCACAGACTCTGAGTCTTGTTTCTGATCCTTCTTCTCCTGTGATTTCTCTTTCATATTGCCAGCAGCCTTTTTTACACCTTTTTCAATTTCTGTCCCTACAGCTTTGCCAAGTCGTTCAAGAAAGCTTTGAGCTGAGATCTCACATACACCTAATGTTAGCAACAGAATAAGTGTTACGACAACATTCTTCCTCATAAATCTATAGTATTTATTATTTAACAATTATGATATTTTGACCAATAAGCCGATATTTTTCGCAATCCAACCAACGAAGAAGCGTGGCACTGCAATGCCATCTTCTAAGTCGGAGGTCGTAGGAATAACCTTTATTCAGAGGATATGGTAATAGCAGCCCACGCTATTAGCGTGAGAAACCATTACGCTTTTTCTCTCTGAATAGTCTTGAATTTCCTACGTTCCCGACTTCGAGTTAAGCATAACGCTTCTTCTTTTATTATATGTCTTTGGATAGAGTTAGCTCAATCCGACTGCAAAATTAGTAAAATCTCACGAATAATAACACTCTTTTGGGGCCTTTGGGGGATAAAATAAAAAATCACCTCCCGCGCATCCGCGAAAAGTGATTAAATAATAGGTCTAACTATGTGCACTTAATTTAGACTACATAGAAGACTACATAAGAAGAGTAAGATTGGAGTTTTAGCGCTTTTTGTGAGCAATATCGTTTCACAGCACAACTGCCTAATGTTTTGAATATAAATAATTTCGGCGGTGAAATGTTATTCGCCGCTGAAAAAGGACTATCCGTCAAGGACAACCCCTTCTTTTTGCATATAGAGACCATTACTCCTCTCTCGTAGTGACCATTACTCCTCTCTCGAAAGCAGCCACTCTGCATACGCCATATCTTCGGGCGTGGTGAGTTTGATATTGGTGCGCTCGCCCTCCACAAGTGTTATCTTCTGGCCAAGAGCCTCAACAACCGAAGCATCATCGGTGAAGCTCGCATTGAAAGGCTGTTCGTATGCACGATGCAGAAGATCTGCCGAGAACATCTGCGGCGTCTGCACAATGTGCAGCTCGCTGCGTGGCACAATCTCCGAGTCATCACCCACAACACGGCGATAGGAGTCCACAACATCGATCACGGGAATTACAGCCTTATACTCCTCGACGGCCAGCGCTGCGCGTATCACAAGACGCTTCGAGGCCAACGCCCTCACGCCATCGTGCACCGCAATGTACTCCACCTCCGAGCCGAGAGCATCGATACCACACTTAACCGAGTGGAAGCGCTCCTTGCCTCCCGCAACACATCGATGTGGCGCCACATCGAAGCGCGAGGCGAGATTACGCCACAGGGCAATATGCTCCTCTGGCAGCACCACGACGATATCGGCATTAGGCAGCGCCTCACTAAAGGTGTTTATCGTGCGCGCCACAACGGGGATACCGCCCAGCAGCATAAACTGCTTGGGCAGCGACGCACCCATACGCTTGCCCGAGCCACCAGCTACGATTACTACTCCTCGCTTTGCCATATCAGTTTCTTACCAAATCCTAAGGTGTTATCCGTAAGTTTCATCATCGTTGGGCGCAGCATCCACAACGACAGTGGCGCCACAGCAGCATAGGGGAAGCGCTTGATGTAGCAGCTACGCGCCTTGTCGTCGCCCCTCTCCGCTACGGCACACACCTGCAAGCCCTCGATGCGACCTACGATGCGCGTCTCGAGGACCACCGACAGCGCCACAACAGGGTTGGCAACCATATGGCTGCCGTGACGCGTTTCTGTGTCGGAGGTGACTATAAATAGGTTACGCTCCTTATCATAGGCATAGAAGCAGTTTGCCACATAAGGCATACCCTCGCCATCGGTGGTGGCAAGGGTAAGTACAAAGTGGCGCTTGATGAACTTTTTAATGCGCTCGTCTATCATATTTCTCTCCGTCTATTACTCAATAAATCGGCTTGTCTGTGGCGCTGCGGTGCTATCTGCCGCCGCTACCCTGCCAAAGATATCGTCATCGGTAATCTTACCACCTACGACCTCCTCACCACGAAGCTCTGCAAGAACCCTATCGCGCACAGCCTCGAAGCGTGCTCGGTGCGACTCGAGGATAGGCTCTGCTGGCTCCTGAGGCACCTTCAATGGGTCGATAGGCGAGCCATTCTTCCAGATGCGGTAGTCGAGGTGCGGGCCGGTAGATGTACCCGTAGAACCCACATAACCAATAAGCTGACCCTGCGACACGCGCGCACCCTTCTTAATACCCTTAGCAAAACCCTTGAGGTGAAGGTAACCGGTCTGGAGGTTACCAGCGTGCTTAATTTTTACGGTGTTACCGCCACCGCCACCCCAGCCCGCTGAGATGACAACACCATCGGCAACCGAGTAGACAGGTGTGCCCGAAGGTGCGGCATAGTCCACACCGTGATGTGGGCGATAGACCTTATGTACGGGGTGAAGGCGCGCATTTGAGAACTTAGAGCTGATGCGTGTGTACTTGAGTGGCGCCTTAAGGAGCTGCTTGCGGAGCGACTCACCGCTTGCCTCCCAATAGCGGAGCTTACCCTCCTCCTGAGCATAAGGAATAGCGTAGAACTGCTTGCCCGAGTGGTTAAACTCTGCACCCCAGATGCGACCGATACCTACCGACTTGCCATCGACAATCTTCTCGTCGTAGATGACCGCAAATGAGTCACCCGCCTGAATACCAAAGAAGTCAACGGTCCACTGGTAGATATCCTCGAACTCTGCCGCCAGGGAATAAGGCAAATTCTGCTCCATAATTGCACCCCAGAGCGATGAGTTGATATCGGCACGGCAGTAGCGACGCTCGATAGTCACAGGACGCGAGTCGCACGCAACGGTTACGCTGTCGCCCATAAAGCCAAAGACCACATAATCGATGGCGTTGCGGTGGTAGACAACATAGTCCACCACATCGCGCTCACCGAGTGAGTCTACCTCGTGGCGCGAGAATACGGTATATGCGTTATCAGCGCGTATATTTTTCAACGGAAATACCTCCTTAGAAGCCTTATCGAGGCGGTCGACCATCACAGCCGAGATACCTCGACGACCGAGGATTCCGCCTACGGTCTCGCCTGAGCGTACGGTGTCGTTGGTGATGGTATAGCCCTCTATCTCGATGCCGTAGAGTCGCTCTGGCTCCTTCGCTACGGTCTCCTCCTGTACTGTTTCACTCGCTGTTTCGGTCGAGTTGCCGCCGCACGCCACTACCGTTGCAAGTAGCAGAAGTGCAGATATGCCGTTGATGAATTTCATAGATGACAAAGATAGTAATAATTTTGCGTTTCGGGCCAATGTTCACTATCAAAAATTCGGAATAAATATAAATTCAACGATAATATTTGTCTAAACCAAAAATATATACTACCTTTGACAAAATTGTGTTGGTATGCCAACAAAATATTACTCGAAAAGATAGGAATAAAAGATAGCGATGGAGGTATTAAGACTCATACTTTCGTGGATATACTCAGCGGTGGTGGCGGTGCGTCATCGTCTCTACGACTGGGGCATATGCAAGAGTCGCTCGTTCGACATACCTGTCGTCTGCATCGGTAATATCACAGTCGGCGGCACAGGCAAGACCCCTACGGCCGAGTACCTCCTTTCGATGCTCAGCGAGCGTTACAACATCGCCATACTATCGCGTGGCTATGGTCGTCGCACGAAGGGCTATCGTGAGGTTATGGTCGACGATTCGCACCTCGATGTGGGTGACGAGCCACTGCTCCTTAAGCTGAAGTTCCCCGACAGACCTATCATCGTATGCGAGGATAGAGCCGAGGGTATCGACCGCATCCGCAAGGAGCACCCAGAGGTTAACCTTATCGTTATGGACGACGGCTTCCAGCATCGCAAAGTGACGCCGAAGGTCAACATCATCCTTATCGACTACACGCGCCCTATCAATCAGGATAATATGCTGCCATACGGCCGCTTGCGCGACTTCCCTTCGCGCCTACGAGCAGCGCACTTCTTCATCGTGACCAAGTGTCCGAGCAAGATTACGCGTCTCGATATGCGCATCTGGGCAAACCGTCTACGCTCCGTAGCGTTCCAAAAGATATACTTCTCAAGCATCCACAGCGCTATGATTGAGCCTATCTTCCACTTCGAGGATAGGGAAGAGGTGAACTACGGCTCGCGCGCAATCCTCGTGACGGGCATCGGCAACCCTCGACCCTTCATCCGTGAGGCGGAGTTGCGCTTTAGCGTGGTGGAGAAGGTTATATTCCCCGACCATCACAGCTTTACGGCAAGCGATTTGAAGCGCATATACGAGCTGGTGAAGAAGCATCCACGCGCTATCGTGCTGATGACCGAGAAGGATGCCATTCGCCTGCGCCGCTCGAAGCTACCTGAGCAGCTGATGCGTGCAATGTACTACCAGCCGATAACGATGGAGTTCATCGACGGCCCCGACAGCGACCTTATGGGTAACCTCATTGCCGAGATTGAGTACGGCAAGCACAGACCAAAGGATGGCAACGAGGGCGCAACCGATGAAACAAGGGATGAAGAGGCACGCACCGAGGAGGCGCAAAGGGCAGAGTTGAGCGAGGAGGAGAGGAATTTTTAAGATTTGATAAACAACGAGTTATGATAAATAAAGTTATACTTATTGGCAATGTGGGTCAGGACCCAGAGGTGCGCACCTTGGAGACAGGAGTTAAGGTGGCGCGCGTGCGCCTCGCAACTACCGAGCGCATCTTCAACCGCCAGACAAACGAGACTACTGAACACACCGAGTGGCACACCGTAACCCTATGGCGAGGCCTTGCCGAGGTGGTGGATAAGTATGTGCGCAAGGGTGCACAGATATATGTCGAGGGCAGCCTCCGCAGTCGTGAATGGGAGCGTGATGGCGTAAAGCACTACGCTACCGAGATTGTTGCGGACGAGCTTAAGCTCCTTGGTCGCCGTCAGGATGGTGCGCAGAGCAGCTATCAGCAGCCTCAGGTAGGTGGTTATCAGCAGCCTCAGCAGGCCGGTTACCAGCAGCCTCAGGCAGGTGGTTACCAGCAGTCTCAGGCAGGTGGTTATCAGCAGCCACAGGCAGGTGGTTATCAGCAGCCTCAGCAGAGCGGTTATCAGCAGCCACAGGTAGGTGGTTATCAGCAGCCTCAGCAGGGCGGTTACCAGCAGCCACAGCAGCCCGTTATTGTTGACGACAATCCAGACGACCTCCCATTTTAGTTAGATGCGCGCCTCGAAGCGAAGGGCGCGAAAAAGAAGATAATTCTCGATTTAAGAGTTGCTCTGCCACGAAGCGGGGTAACTCTTTTTGTGTTATTGCACAGCATAAACGAATGGGATATATATGTCATTTATGCAAAAAAGTTAGGTTAAATTCTAATAATCAGAGGGGTAAATTTGCTATGTTATGTAAATATGCGTATATTTGTCCGCTATATGTAATTATATGGTCGGGCTGCGACTCCCTCTTGCAGCCACGGAAAAACAAGAACAAACAACTAATTAACAATAACACTATGATGAAGTTTTTTAAGAACATTAAGGCTGTCGTAGCAATGGCGCTTATGACGGCTATCGTTTCATCGTCTGTGGTATCGTGTCAGTACGACGACACCAAGATTTGGAACGAGATTAACACCATTAAGGGCGAGCTCGCTGAGTTGCGCGCCCAGGTTGAGGCTGAGCTCAACGCCATCAAGGATATGGTGAACGGCCTTGTGACCGTAACCGATGTTAAGGCACAGCAGGATGGTAGCAAGCAGATCATCCTCTCAGACGGCACAAAGATCAATGTCTACCCTAAGACTGACGAGGTACCTGCTAACCTTATCACCACAATGTACGACGGCGGCGTTCTCTACTGGGCATACTACGATAGCCTTGGCAACGCACAGTTCATCCTCGTAGGTGGCCAGCAGGTTCCTGTGGCTGATGTAGCTCCTATGACTCAGGTTAACGAGGGCGCTATCGAGGTATCATTCGACGGCGGTAAGACCTGGATTAAGACTGGCTATACCGAGTCGGTTGCTGACAGCATCATCAAGGATGTAGAGGTAGTTTATTCTGACTGGCGCGTAGACGAGGAGGGCAACAAGCTCGCTCTCTACTGCATCATCACCTTTGCCGACGGCTCGACAATGAAGGTTGGTATGCAGAACGGTCGCATCATCCTCCCTTATGACTCAATCTTCGTAGCTTACGGCAGCTACACCCCATTCTCTATCGAGGTTGAGGACGCTGCTGACTTCCTCATCACGACACCACGCGGATGGGAGGTTGAGGCACAGCTCGACTATAAGAATGATATACTCTGGGCAACATTCTACGCCCCTACACAGGCTGCCGTAGATGCTGGCACAGCAGTTAGCAGCGGCGAGGTGAAGCTTATGGTTGTTTACAACAACGGCTCATCATCTATCGCTACTATCAAGGTTGACTGCAACCCTGCTCAGGTTTACTTCACACTTCAGGGCGCTCATATTGAGGTAGGTTACGGTACAAGCTATATGCTCTGCGGCCTCCTTCCAGTAAACAGCTACAATGTAGACACTTGCGTTACCAACTGCGAGAAGGTGCTCACTGGTGGCACATCAAGCGCTGTTTACCAGATGTCGTTCTTGGAGGACACATCGGCAGATGTTAAATTCTCTGACTTGCGTACATCGGCGTTGACCGTAGGTAACGAGTACATCTTCTGGTATGTAGTACCACGCACCAACGAGGAGGGCGACCTCTATGTCGTTGCTGACGAGTTCTTCACCGAGTCATACACCCACAGCTCTGTTAGCTTTACAGTAAACTCAGTTTCGTTCTTCGATGCTAACATCAAGTTCGTGACTAAGAGCTCTGCTAACTTTATGCTTGGCTACGCCCTCGCATCAGAGTTCGACGCTGCGGCACTTGCGGCATACTACACCGAGAACCCTGACTACCTCAACGCTTCGAACGAGAACTTGGACTACACAGGTTCATTCTCTGAGCTCTTCGCTGACGGCGCAAGCTTGGAGTACGGCACCGAGTATGTAGCTTACTACATCGCTGAGAACTCTAAGCGCGTGTACCTCGAGGAGAATGTACTCTTCTGGCCATTCACAACTCAGGACTACGAGCGTGGTGGTAATATGGAGGTTAGCGTTATTGGCGAGCCTACCATCGCTTACGACTACATCGAGATGACGCTCAACACCGCTGAGCCTCACATTATGATGTTCTACAACGCTATGCCTTCGTATATGGCATCAGCTTACCCAGATGACAACTATGTTATCGATATGCTCCTCGAGGAGGGCTACTCTGTAAGGTCTAACGAGGCTGTTGTGGCTCGCTACGCTGGTGTTAAGCCAGGCACCAAGCTTACATTCTTCGCCGTAGCAGTAGATGCCCAGGGTAAGATTGGTAAGCCATTCAAGCAGGAGTTCACAACTAAGGAGATCGTCTACAACACTGACCTCGTACTCACTACCGAGCTCGTTGACTACAAGATTGACAACACACGCATCAACCTCAACTGCGAGGGCGCTGCAAGCTACGCTTACATCTACTGCAAGACCAGCGACTCTATCTGGAAGGATAAGTACGGTGGTACGACTAAGAAGGCTGGCGAGTATATCATTATGAATATGAGCGCTTCGGATGTACACAAGACCGAGGAGGCTGCAATCTCTCTTTCAGGCCTTGAGATGGATGTTGAGTATGTGGCAGTTGCTGTGGCAGTAGACGCTGAGGGCGTAACCTCAGAGGCTGCGGTTTGCTACTTCAAGCCTATCGCAAACATCGGTAATGTTATCTTCCGTGACGAGGCACAGTGGGCAGAATCTAAGCCTACCGTAACCATCTTGAATGTTGAGGATAACCCACACCTCTTTATGTCATTCAGCTGGTCTTGTCTCCCAGCACCTCACACTAAGATCTACACAGCGGCTCTCTTCCGTTCAAACCTCATCAACGACGAGATCGGCTCGAACATCAACACCGTTGAGAAGCTTATCGCTGAGATTATGACTTGCTGCGATACTGGCGGTATGAGCGAGCAGGGCAAGAGCTTCGTATGGGAGGAGGACGGCGTCTACCTCCGTGAGTGGATTGAGTGGGAGGACATCGATGGCGACAACTACCTCGAGGAGGTTTACCACTCTGAGGAGCGCGATGCACCATATATCTTCTTCCCTTATGGTTCATCAGGCACCACATTCATCTACACTACTTGGGTAGGTGAGGACGGCAACTTCTGCGAGCCATTTGCAGTTGACCCACTTACAGGTGCTGAGGTTGAGCTTTGGGACGCTGGCTCACGCTAAACCAAACACCCGACAATAACGACTACCCCGCAGGGCTCCTGCGGGGTAGTTTTTTTATGCGCAATGCGGCAGACAAGTGGTGAGTTTTGCGTTGCGACGGCTGCGACTATAAAAGAAAGGAGGCCGACCTTACGGCCAGCCCCTCAACCCGAAAGATCGTAAAACAAGAGCTAATCTTTGGCTTGCGTAGCCTCGCTATACGACCTCTCTACAAACTTAATATACACTTTCTAACTTAACTATAAATGCTTTTCTACTCGATGAGGCACTACTTGAGGAGACGCTCCTCGATCAATGCCTTAAGGTCTGCCTTTGAGCGGCCACCTGGCTCGACAATAGGCTTGCCATCCATTGGGATATAGACGAGCGTAGGTATCGAGCGCACACGGAAGAGTGCTGCCAAGTCCTGCTCAGCGTCGACATCGACCTTGTAAATATCAACCTTACCCTCGTACTCCGCTGCAAGCTCCTCGATGATAGGCAGGAGGCGCTGGCAAGGTGAGCACCACGATGCGTAGAAGTCGATGAGTGCTGGGCGCTGACCAAGGAACTTCCAATCGGTTGCCATAGTATCTATCTTTGCGATGCGGTTCTCAAAACCACCCTTTGTTAAATGTAATGCTGACATAGTATTATCGTTTTTAAGTTATTGTTTCATTTCTACACTGCAAAAATAGAGCAAACTTTTCAATCTATCAAACAGATAAAAACGAACCGCGTATCGATAAAATCAATACGCGGTTGCTATACTATATAATATATATGTGTCGGACCAACCTCTTTCGCCTCTAAGGCCCCAATTTAACCCCTATCTGCGCGCCACAAACCAAGGGTTATAGAGCGACTCCTTGTTGTAAAGCAGCGGCTCCCCCTCGGGGTATGATAGTGTCGAGCCACCCGCCTCGGCAAGGATAAGCTCACCCGCGGCGGTATCCCACTCCGATGTCTGCGTGGTGCGGATATAGTAGTCCACCGAACCTTCAGCAAGGAGGCAGAATTTATAGGAGCTACCCTGCTCAACAATCTCAATATCAGGGTGGTCGACCTTGAGGCCATCAATATGGCTATGCGTCTCCTCTGTCTGGTGCGAGCGCGACACCGCCACACGATAGTGCTGGTGCGCAGCTTCCGCCAAAGGCAGAGCCTCCATCTTCTCCTCAATCTGAGCATAGTTATAATCTGCACCCTCGTCAGGCGCCACGCCATTCATCACCCACGCACCACGACCACGCACTGCGATATACATCTTATTGTGATATGGCACGAATATAATGGCACTCACACACCTATTATTCTGCATCAGGGCGATGTTTACCGTAAACTCGTTGTTGCCCTTGATAAACTCCACCGTACCGTCGAGCGGGTCAACAAGCCAGAAGAGTTCCCAATTACAACGCTCATCGTAGCGCATCTGTCTACCCTCCTCCGATAGTATCGGTATGCGCGTCTCGCCCAGCTCGCTCTTGATGGTGTTATGCGCCAAGCGGTCGGCGATGGTTATGGGCGTAAGGTCGCTCTTGAGCGATATGTCGTAGTCCGTATCGCCCTTGTAAATCTTCATTATAGCAGCACCAGCACGCACCGCAGCATTAAGCTGGCGTACGATTAGGTACTCCATAATATGAGGTTCAATAACATTTGTGGGGATTGGGTTGTTTGAGGCGTTAGACTCCTTACCTATCATAATGCTCATTTTTTTCAAAGATACAAAACTATTTCGACATATGCAATATCTCGCACCACGAAGTTCCTCGCTTGGTGACCCTGAGAGGCTTGCACCTCTCCCTACGAAACAAACGCCACGACCGCTACGAAAAGTATGCCACGGCCTAATCTAAGCACCAAGTAGCGACACCGAGGGAGATGTTCGTTGCGAAAAATTTTGCATTGTCTGCAAATTATCGTATATTTGTTTTAAGTAACGCGAACATTAACCAATAAACAGGAATAAATATGAAGAGATTTCTCACCCTCCTCGTTGTGGCGCTTCTATGCAGCAGCGCAGCATTTGCCCAGAACAAGGGCGACAAATACATCGGTGGCAACATCGGCCTCACAATCCAGTCGGCAGGAACAACCGATGGCGATGGCGGCGTGGCAGCAGGCATCGGCTTCGCACCAGAATTTGGCTACTTCGTAGGTAAGAACTTCCGACTTGGCGCAAGCATCGGCTATGAGCTTAGCGCAGGCACTCATACCTTCACCATTGCACCTAACTTCGCATACTACGCACGCCTCTGCGACGGCTTGTACTACACCCCAGGCCTTAGCGTCGGCTTTGCACTTGCCGCTACCGAAGGTATGGCAATCCCTGGCTTTGCACTTGGTTTAGAGCTCTTTAGCCTCGAGTTCCGCCCATCGGAGCACTTCGGCTTTAGCGCTAACCTCGTTTCGCTAAATGTCGTAGCACTAAGCAAGTATGGCGTGACTATGGGTGGCGTAGGCTTCAACCTCGGCGTTAACCCTACCGTTTCGTTCAAGTACTACTTCTAAGCCACGAATAGACAAAACCGAGGGCAGCAGGCACGCAGCTTGCTGCCCTTGCTATATAAATAGGTACTATTTCGACACAAATCGAGCAAAAGGGGCTAAAGTTTTAGCGTAATAGTTTGCAGAATGGAAATAATTTCGTACATTTGCAGCCGCTAAACATTCAATTTTTAGATTAAATGTACGTAATAGTAGAAATCGCAGGTCAGCAGTTCAAGGCTGAAAAGGGTCGTAAGCTCTATGTTCACCGTCTCCAGGGCGAGGAAAACTCGTCTTTGAGCTTCGACAAAGTCCTGCTTGTAGACAACGACGGTCAGGTTAAGGTTGGTGCACCTGTTGTAGAAGGCGCCACAGTGAAGTGCAAGATCCTCAAGCACCTTAAGGATGACAAGGTTCTTGTTTTCAAGAAGAAGCGTAGAACAGGCTACCAGAAGTGTAACGGTCACCGTCAGTATCTGACGCAGGTTCTCGTTGAGGAGATTAATTGTTAAACCCTAAAACTGTAGTAGAAAATGGCACACAAAAAAGGTGTTGGTAGTTCTAAGAACGGCCGTGAGTCAGAGAGCAAGCGACTCGGTGTAAAGCTTTTCGGTGGTCAGTTCGCTAAGGCGGGTAACATTATCGTTCGTCAGCGAGGCACAGTACACAACCCAGGTGAGAACGTGGGTATGGGTAAGGACCACACTCTTTTTGCATTGGTTGACGGTACAGTTAGCTTCTGCAAGAAGTCGTCTGGCAAGTCATTTGTTAGCGTAGTTCCAATGGCTGAGTAATTAGTCGGCAACGCAACAATGCTTACACAAGAAAAGGAGAGCTTCGGCTCTCTTTTTTTTGTCTGTGCGGCTCAAATAGTAATATTTCTCAAGCATACTATTTGAGATTCGCATTTTTTCACTATCTTTGTATGTTCGACGGCTCTTTAGTTCAAGGGATAGAACGAAGGTTTCCTAAACCTTAAATCCGGGTTCGAGTCCCGGAGGGGCTACATCGGAGGATAAGCAGAGGCTTATCCTCTTTTTTTTGTATATGCGCCATCGTAGCACAAAAAGGGGCAAAAGGCAATATTTAGAGGCTAAAAGACTTTACTTATGGAAAAATAGATACAATAAAATTTACGCATAGCACATCCATAATACCGATAATTATCAACGATTTACAACATAACAAGCCTCTTTTACGCATTTGTACGCATTAGAAAATCGGAAGAATAGTTTCGTTACTTGCAAAAAAGTTATATCTTTGCGGAAGAAAATGACATTTTCAAAACCAAGATTATATGTTGGAAAGAAACTTAATCAAGATTTACGAGCAGAGCTTCCGTAATAACCGCGAGATGTCTGCTTTGACCGACTACTTCAAGGGCGAGACATTCTCGTACTACGAGGTAGCCAAGGAGATTGCCAAACTCCACCTCCTCTTCAAAGAGGCTGGTATCGAAGCTGGCGATAAGATTGCACTCGTAGGCCGCAACAACACTCGCTGGTGCATAAGCTACATCGCAACAATTACCTATGGTGCTGTTATCGTGCCTATCCTTCAGGACTTCAACCCTAACGATATCATCAACATTGTTAACCACTCGGAGAGTAAGCTCCTCTTCCTCGGTGACAACTTCTGGGACGACATCGAGGGCGAGCAGATTCCTGGTATCGCTGCGGCATTCTCGCTCACCGACTACCATGTTATCTACGAGAAGGAGGGCAACAAGCTCACTTCGTATATGAGCAACATCCTCGCTCACTACCGTGTAGCATACCCTAACGGCTTCAGCATCGAGGATATTAAGTACCCTGAGGTGCCAAACGACAGCGTTTGCTTGCTCAACTACACCTCTGGTACCACAGGTTCATCGAAGGGCGTAATGCTTACCGTTAACAACCTTACCGGTAATGTGCAGTTTGCAATGGATATGGTTAGCCCAGAGACCGGCAATCACTACTTCCGTAGAGGTGGCCGCACACTCTCGTTCCTCCCATTGGCACACGCCTACGGTTGTACCTTCGACTTCTTGGCACAGCTGGCTTGCGGTGCCCACATCACACTCCTTGGACGCATCCCTTCACCAAAGATTCTTGTCGAGGCGATGAAGCAGACCCGTCCAAACATTATTTGCTCAGTGCCTCTCATCCTCGAAAAGGTATATCGTAAGAGCATCCTTCCTCTCCTTGAGAAGGGCCCTATGAGCATCGCTATGCGTATTCCACTCATCAACACCGCTATCTACTCGACTATCAAGTCGAAGCTCATCGAGCAGTTCGGTGGTTGTGTCGAGATCTTCATCGTCGGCGGTGCCGCGCTTAACAGCGAGACCGAGGACTTCCTTCGCACCATTAAGTTCCCAATCACAGTGGGTTACGGTATGACCGAGTGCGCACCACTCATCAGCTTCGAGGATCCAGCAAACTTCAAGGCTGGCTCTTGCGGTCGCATCCTCCCACCATACCTCCTCGAGGGTAAGATCACCTCGCGTGACCCACAGAACATCCCTGGCGAGTTGCTCGTGCGCGGTGAGCACGTGATGAAGGGCTACTACAAGAATGAGGAGGCTACAAAGGCAGTACTCGACGAGGACGGCTGGCTCCACACAGGCGATATGTGTACTATGGACGAGGACGGCACGCTCTACATCCGTGGTCGTTGCAAGACTATGATTCTCTCTGGTTCTGGCCAGAACATCTACCCTGAGGAGATCGAGGAGCGCTTGAACAACCTCTATATGGTTGCCGAGTCACTCGTTATCGAGAACAATGGTCGCCTCACAGCGCTCGTAGTACCTGATTATGAGCTTGCTACGGCCGAGGGTATCAACCTCGACAACTTGCAGGAGATTATGGACAAGAACCTTCAGGATCTTAACGGTATGGTGGCATCGTACGAGAAGATTGCCAACATCGTTATCCATCGTGAGGAGTTCGTTAAGACCCCTAAGCGAAGCATCAAGCGTTACCTTTATAGCGCTGAGCGCCTCAACCTCAACTAATAGGGTATAGACAACAAGAAAAGGGGGTGTCCAACAAGTCTGTTGGCACCCTCTTACTATTAAGAAGTTGTATAACAAGAGCTAATTTTAGGCTTGCGAAGCTCGAAAAAGCGGAGTTTACTTAGCGTAAATGAGCATTTTGAGAGCAAGCGTAACGAC
>JAFYOF010000112.1 GCA_017560305.1 Alistipes sp. | reverse complement strand
ATACCTAATACCAATAATATTCTCGAAGCCATTAATACTGATTTAAAAACAAAATTAAGAGTACATAATGGTATGTCTAAAAGGTATCGTAAACTATTTATTGATGAATACTTTAGGCTCAAATGGAAATGATAAATGCGGGCAAACACCCGCATTTATGTACTATTTTTGACCAATAAGCCCTAATAAGCCCTCTACTTTGACCAATAAACCGAGGGGTGGTTAATTAGTGCTTCGGTTTAGGATGAAACAAAAAAAGCGGTCACCGATTGGTGACCGCTTCATCTCAGTGACTCCGACAGGATTCAAACCTGTAACCGCTTGATCCGTAGTCAAGTACTCTATTCAGTTGAGCTACGGAGCCATTTGCCTGATTGCGAGTGCAAATATAGAGTGTTTTTTTTTACTGTGCAAATATTTTTAAGAAAATTTTTAAATTATTTTTTCATCTATTCGCTAACTGCGTGATTGTGATGTAGTTGCGGATAGGTGCAAAAATCGTCTCCTTCGAGGAAATGTTGCAGTTCGTGCATCAAATTCTCGCCATTGAGGTCACGAGCCACGATTTTGCCGTCGGGCGAAATCAAGAAATTTGAGGGGATTGAGATGACTCCATAGAGTTCGGAAGGCAAAATCTCGCCATTGGTGCTCTCGTTCACAAGGTTCATCCACAGCAACTCCTCGCTGGCCACATATTCGCGCAGGCGCTCGATGTCGGGGTCGAGCGAGATGGCGCAAATCTCAAATCCCATCAGCGCATAGCGCTCGTATGCCGCCTTCAGCTGTGGCAACTCCTGCAGGCAGGGGGCACACCAGGTCGCCCAGAAGTCGATGAGCACCCATCGTCCCTTGCCGCAGATATCCGACAGGCGAATAGGCTCGCCCGTGATGGTCATAAGCTCGGTATCCACAAATGGCTTGCCCACCTGACAGCGCTCCAGAATGTCGATATATTGCTCAAACTGGCGCATCGCCGGCAGCGACTGCATCTGTGGCGAGAACTGCGCAAAACGCACACGCATATCTTCGGCGCTCATCGCGTGCGACTCCTGATGCAGGAAGAGCTCCACGCCAATGATGTTGTCGAGGTTGTAGGTGATTGTTGTCGCCAGCGCGTCGCGGTACTTATACATCAGCGACTCATACTCCTCCTCGGCGGTCTCCGAGCGTGGGTCGATATTTGTAATCTGCTCGGCGAGGTCCGAGAGCTGGCGCATCGTCACATTATATTTGTCGTTCAGTGGTCCTCCCTCGACCATATAGCCGCCCTTGTCGGCTGGGCGCAGACGCAGCGGCGCATCCTCGGTGAGGAGCATCGTGATGGCTCTGCCGTTATCATCGCACAGAAAGGCCGTTGTGGGGCGTTTCAGGCGGCAACGCAGATGGAAGGTGTTATCGTCGGCAATGGGAGCCGAGGCGAGCGTATCCACCGTGCCATCCTCTGCCACAAGGTATATCATCGAGGCCGTTGTGCCCATCAAATGACCCTCTACATCGACATTTATCTGTCTGACGCACGAAGCCACCAACAAAGGCAAACAGAGCAAAATAAGGACTCTTTTCATCGTAAAATAGGGTTGTGCTTTATCTTGAATAACGCTGCGGGGCGCAATTTATTTCTTTCCGCAAAAATATTTGTCGCAGAATTGCAGAATTGCCGCCTGCAGACTCTCGCTTGCGTCGGGGTCGCTCTCCAGTCCGTGACCCGAATTCGGGAATAGGATGTAGCAATTTTCAACGCCAGCGGCAACGAGAGCCTCCACCATCTTCTCGCCGTGGATGGCGTTAACCAATCTGTCCTGACCGCCGTAGGCAAGCACAGCAGGTGGGGTCTGTGCGGTCACAAGGTCGCAGGGCGAAACCTTGCTTTTATAGGTGTGAATCTGCTCGTGAGTTATCTCCTCGGTGAGGTGCTCGCCCGAGATGCCGTAGATGAAGTTGTGCATATTGGCGTAGAAAATCCTGCTCTCGTTCTCTGGCGCAGCGCCCTTGATGTCGAAGTTCGGTGGGGTGGGGAACAGGAGGTTGAAATCCGAAGGACCTACCCAACTAATCTGGAACTTGATTGGAATGGGCGACTTTGTGGCGTAGAGGGTCGAGTAGAGCATCGTCAGGTGACCGCCAGCCGAGTAGCCGCCGATGGACATCTGGCGGATGTTGCAGCCCAAGGCCTTGCATTGCGCCTTTATAGCCCCGATGCTTGAGTGAATCTCCTCGAGCATAGTCTGCATACAAGCCCTCTCATAATTTGACTCATAGCCCAGGGGGTCGCCTCCCAAGCGGGTGTAGTTGATTGAGGCGGTGATGTAACCCTCCTTTGCGTAGCGCTCGGCAGCCCACGCCATATCCTCCTTCTCGCCGCCAATCCACGAGCCGCCGTGGATGAACAGCATCAGCGCCTTGGGTTTCTCGCACGCTGGCAGATAGAGGTCGTAGCGGTTGCGAGGACCCTCGCCGTATGCCAGATCTCTCATAACCTCGCCCTCGGCGGTGTTCCATTTGGGCTGATTAGCGCAACTCGTCAGCAGAGTGAGTGCCGCGCCCGCCATAGCGGCTATTTTCAGGATAAATAAGCGAATATTTCTCATAGCACAGATAGTTTTAGTTTTGCGACTGCAAGTTAATAAAATCCCGCCGAAAATGCAATATCGCAAAACGCAAAAAAGGCCGCCGACAATTGCCGGCAGCCTTTATATGGAATCTTGTGACCGAATTACTTCAAGCCCAACTTCTTCTTAATCTCCTTTGGTACCATTGACTTGTGAACCATAATGTCCATAGTCTTGTACTCGAAGAATGGGCGTGAGAAGTAGTAGAAGCCCTTGTAAGGACCGCTCTCACCCCAAGAGTTCTGAACCTTGAAGAATGGGTTGCCTGCCTGATCCTCAGCAGTACCTACGATAACCATACCGTGGTCGTCAGTTGACTCGTAGTTATCGAAAGCCTCCTGGCGCATCTCCTGAGTGATGGTCTTCTCCTTCATAGGACCCTCCAGGTTGTTAATCTTTGCGCGCTTCTCTGCGTCAGAGAGCTTGCCCCACTTCTCAGCGTCAGAGCCGATGAGGTTGTCCTCTACAGCCGCTGGGATTACGCCGATAGCCTTACCGCCGTTGAAGCCCTTCTCGCTTACATCAGTACCCCAAGCAACTGGGTGACCTGCCTCCAAAGTAGCGTCTACGATAGCAACCATCTCCTCGAGTGGGAGGTTGTACATCTCGCCCCACATCCAGTTGTCTGGTACCTCAAGAGCGAAAGTTGAGTAGAATGGGTGGTGAGTGAATGATGAGAACTCGAGGTAGTCCTCCATCTTCACTGGCAATGACTCTGCGAAAGACTTTGGAGTGTACTCCTTACCATTGTAAGTGAATGTCTCTGGGCGAACACCGAAGTAAGCATCGAGGATGCCGTTCAAACCGTTCATCCAAGCAGTTGTGAGCTTGCCGTTGCCGTTCTTGATGATAGCGTCAACATAAGCCTTCAATACATTCTCAATCTCGCCGAACTCAGGCATTGTAGTACCATAGTTGTAACCTGGGTATGCCTCCAATGGAACGATACCATACTTGGCAATCAACTCTGTAACATCGTGAGCAGCACCACCAACAGCGAAGTTGAGGTTACCGTGCAGACGAACATACTTCACAGCCTTGTCAAAGTAAGCGTGGCGAACAATCCACATCTGTGAGAAAGTCATCTCCTCACCGCCGAAAGCGATGATATCCTCCTCGAGGAACGAGAGAGTAGAGAAGCACCAGCAAGTACCGCTACGATACTGGTTTGTGATAGGCACAGTCTTGCCGATAATCTTCTTATCGGTGAACTGGTAACCCTCCTGCGCGAAAGCAGAGATAGCAACACCGAACAAAAGGGCTGCTACGAGTGCAAATTTCTTCATAATCTTAAAGTTTTAAATGTTTTATAGTAATTCTTTTTCCTTATTTCTTACCCTTCTTTGGCGAGTTTACGATTGTCATACACTCCTCGAATGTCAAATCCTCGGGCTTCTTGCCTGATGGCAGGCGGTAGTTCTTGCCCTTGTAGGCGATGTATGCGCCATAGCGACCATTCTTGATGACCATATCCTTATCCTCGGCAAAGCTCTTGATAGGAGCCTGTGCCACGGCTGCCTGCTGCTTCTGCTGGGTGAGAAGCTCCACGGCGCGCTCATACTGGATAGTGTATGGGTCGTCGCTCTTTGCCAGCGAAGCGAAGTTGTTTCCGTAGCGTACATAAGGACCGAACTTGCCGATGCCGACCATCAAATCCTCGCCCTCATATCTGCCCAGGTTGCGAGGCAATGAGAACAACTCCAAAGCCTCCTCCAAGGTGATGGACTCGATGAGCTGACCCTTCTTGAGCGATGCGAAACGGCTCTTGCCGCCATCCTTCGCCTCAATCTCAACCATCGGACCGTAGCGTCCGATACGGGCCTTCACGGCCATACCCGACTCTGGGTCGATACCGAGTGAGCGTGTCTGCGCATCCTTGTTGGTCTGGGTCTCGATAGCCTTGTCGACCATTGTGTGGAATGGTGCGTAGAAGCGTGTAATCATCTCGCGCCAGGTCATCTCGCCATTTGCGATGTGGTCAAACTCCTTCTCCACGGTTGCGGTGAAGTGGTAGTCCATAATCTCGGCGAACTGCGACTCAAGGTAGTCGTTCACCACCATACCGATGTCGGTTGGTGCCAAGCGGTTCTTCTCCTTGCCGAAGCTCTCGGTGTGGCTCTTCTCGGCAATCTTGCCCGAAGATGAGAGTGTGAGTGAAGTGTACTGACGCTTCTGACCCTCCTTGTTCTGCTTCAACACATAACCACGGTTGATGATGGTGGTGATGGTTGGTGCGTATGTTGAAGGACGACCGATGCCGAGCTCCTCGAGGCGCTTTACGAGCGATGCCTCATTGTAGCGAGCTGGCGCCATAGTGAAGCGCTCGGTCGCCACAATCTGCTGCGCTGTTACGCTGTCGCCCACCTGCATCTTTGGCAGGATAGCCTCTGTGCTCTCTGCTGGCTGGTCCTCGTCAATTGACTCCGAGTACAGACGCAGGAAGCCATCGAAGCGGACAACCTCTCCGTTGGCAACGAACTGATGCTCACTGCCGTTCTTGTCGATGACGATTGTGGTGCGGTCCACCTCGGCTGCCACCATCTGTGACGCCACGGTGCGCTTCCAGATAAGGTCATAAAGACGCTTCTCTGCCGCTGTGCCCTCAATCTCGGTGCGGTCTATGTATGATGGGCGGATAGCCTCGTGAGCCTCCTGTGCGCCCTTGGTCTTTGTCTTGTAGTTGTGAGCCGATGAATACTTCTCGCCGAAGAGCTTTGTAATCTCCTGCTTGCACTGTGCGATAGCCTGCACTGAGAGGTTCACCGAGTCGGTACGCATATAGGTGATAAGACCCTGCTCGTAGAGGTGCTGTGCCACGCTCATCGTCTGCGCCACGCTCATACCGAGCTTCTTGCCAGCCTCCTGCTGCAATGTAGAGGTGGTGAATGGTGCTGCTGGGTAGCGCTTTGTAGGCTTCTCCTCGGCCTTCGATACGGTGAATGTAGCGCCGATGCAACTCTCCAGCATAGCCTTTGCCTCCTCCTTGGTCTCGAAGCGGTGTGAGAGCTCAGCCTTGAAGAGGGTCTTGCTCTCGTCGCCGGTAGGGTAGAAGTGAGCCACCACGCGGAAGTAAGGGGTAGAGTTGAACGAGATAATCTCGCGCTCGCGCTCAACAATCAATCTCACCGCCACACTCTGCACACGACCTGCCGAGAGTGCTGGCTTCACCTTCTTCCACAATACGGGCGAAAGCTCGAAGCCTACGATGCGGTCCAGCACACGGCGTGCCTGCTGGGCGTTCACCAGATTCATATCAATGGTGCGGGGGCTCTCAATCGCGTTAAGGATGGCGTTCTTGGTAATCTCGTGGAACACAATTCGTTTGGTCTTGTCCACCGGCAGATTCAACACCTCGGCAAGGTGCCAGGCGATAGCCTCTCCCTCGCGGTCCTCATCGGATGCCAACCATACGGTGTCAACCTTTGCTGCGAGTTTTGACAACTCCTCCACAACTTTCTTCTTATCGGGCAGAATCTCGTAAGCGGGGTAGAAGTGCTCATCAATCTTCACTCCGAGTCCCTTCTTCGAGAGGTCTCTAATATGTCCGAAGCTCGATTTTACCACAAAGTCCTTACCCAAAAACTTCTCAATGGTCTTTGCCTTGGCAGGGGACTCTACGATGACTAGGTTTTCGTGCATTATCTATCTTATCTCTTTTATACGACAAAAACCTATGTTGCTCCATAGGTTTGCCGTGTTTTGTTAAATCGTTATTTTACAAGAGTATAGGTCAAATCCAACTGAACGCTTGCTGGGTTTGACTCGTTGTCTCCACCCTGGATTATTGAGCGGCACAGCGAGAAGCGGTCGTATGCGCCTGGTGCGATGTAGAGTGTGCGGGGAACATCCATCTTGTCGAAGTCGAGTGTTCCGTCAGCCTCCTCTTCGAGGTTGAGCACATCGTTCACCAGCGCCTGCATATATGATGAGATGTTCATCTGGTAGCAGGCAAGACTGCGGTTGATGTAGCCGTTATAGTAAACCATTCCCGAGCTCTCCTGAGTGTAGAGGTAGTCAGGGATTGGTGTGAGAGTCTTGTAATCGGTGTAGATTCCCAGGCGTGGCAGCGAAGCGTTGAGCTTCTCCGACATTGGGATTGGGTCGATGTTGTTGTAGTCATACTCCGCACCCTCGATGTAGAGACGCAATGCAGCCTGATTGATAGCGGCCGACACGAATGTCTTGTCGCCATTGCTGAGGTTGCGCAACGAGTAGAGGAACTCATCTATGAAGGTAACCTCTGTGAAGACACCGCCGCAACCATCGATATAGCCGATTGTGGTCTCGTCACGGTTCTCGTCAACCTCGTTGATTGCAAGGTTCTCAAGCTCAGAGCCGGTGAAGTCGTAGTGTACGCTCTGTGCGCCCACAAGGCTTCCGCGAGTGTAGTTTGTGTTGCGGAATGTGAACGACATATCGAGTGTATCGGCCAGGATGTCAGCATCCGAGCCTGCGTTACGCGTACGACCCAGCAACTGGATACCTGTGCTTGATGCTGAGAGTGAGAATACCGAGCCCTCACCCTCTGGCTGCTCTGCAACCTCGATGTAGATGCCAGGGAAGTTATACACGAATGCAGAGTCGCTCTCGTAGGCCTCCACATTGTTGTTTGCAAGACCATTTGCGTCGAGCTTGCCCTTACACATCAGACGGTCCATAAATGCCTTTGTCGCAGCAGTCTCCTTCAGACGCACTGACTTTGCCTTTGTGTAGACGCCGTTCTCTGGGTCAGGGAACGAGAATGTGAAGATAGGCTCTGCGTCGCTTGCCAGATGACCCTCCGAGCGAGCGTCATAGTTGGCGTAGAAGATTGTATCCTCTGCATCTGCTGCCACCAAATCATCCTTGAGTTCAAAGATGTTGTACTTCACAGGCTTTGTAGTGTCACCAGCGAATGTATCCACCGCAAAGATGAACATCACCGAGTCGAGCACCGGGCGGTAGCCGAAGCCCACCGAGTCGTCTACATTCTTGTTGTAGAGGAACTGACCAGCGAAGCTGAACTGGCGATTACCGAAGCGGGCATTGTTCTGCGCGCCGAGGTATACATTCGAGAGTGAAGATGAGATGATTGAGTCGGTGCGGAACAGGCGGGTCTCAAAGACCTTGCAAGCGGTAGTTGCCTGCTCTGACTCCTTCAGCATACCGTCCTTGTAGAGACGATAGCGGATTTTCATCTGCTGGTTACCTGGGGTGAACTCCTCGCCGAGTGTGTAGTCGGCAACGGTGGTACAGCCGCTGAAAGTGGCAACTGCAGCCACCGCGATGAGCGTCACCGCGATAAAAATCTTATTTAATCTACTAAAGACTTTCATAGAAACTGTCATAATTATCGAAACACTCTGGTGATGCAGGGTCCTGATACTCAAGCATAGGCTTGCCGCTCTGGCGAGCATACTCCACAAGCGCAGGGTCTGCATTTGCCGAAGTCACAATGATGCCATCGGCATAATCAATAACGAAACGATAGAGGTTTTCGTATGATGGGAGTGTTAAATCTTCGAGTTTTGGGTCTACTACGCCCTCGTTTGCGATGCGGTTCTTGAAGTTTGCATCCAGCGGCTGGGTGAAGCGGTCGTCGCACAACGAAACCACAACCTTCACATCGCGGAACAATGGGTCGTCGTTGAAAACCTTCTTCAGGTAGATAGGCATAACAGCCGACATCCAACCCATACAGTGAACAATCGAAGGAGTCCAGTTGAGTTTCTTTACAGTCTCCAACACGCCGCGGGCAAAGAAGATTGCGCGCTCGTCGTTGTCGGCAAACTCTACACCCTCGCTGTCGGTCAGCACCGCCTTGCGTGCGAAGTAGTCGTCGTTGTCGATGAAGTAAATCTGTATGCGTGCCGAAGGGATTGAAGCCACCTTGATAATCAACTGATGGTCGTTGTCATCAATGATGAGGTTCATACCCGACAGACGGATAACCTCGTGCAGCTGGTTGCGGCGCTCATTCACACAACCGTAACGAGGCATAAATGTACGAATCTCGTTACCGTGCTCCTGCATCGCCTGCGTCAACTGACGGCTCAGGGCCGAAAGCTCAGTCTCTGGCAGGTATGGCATAATCTCCTGACAAACATATAGTATTTTGCGTGAAGCCATATAGTTCGCGTTTTAATAAAGTGCAAAGATAATAAAAAATTCTATATATTAAGGTGTCTTTGTCGCTAATTGGTTCTATCGGGCGGGGGCTCCTTAGAGAATCAGCATCGCATCACCGTAAGTACCAAAGCGATAACCCTCCTTGGCTGCCACATCGTAGGCATGCATAATCAGGTCGTAACCACCGAATGCGCAAATCATCATCAACTGAGTTGACTCTGGCAACTGGAAGTTCGTTACCATAGCGTTGGCAACCGAGAAGTCGTATGGCGAGAAGATGAACTTGTTGGTCCAGCCCTCCATAGCCTTGATCATACCGCCAGTCGATACGGCAGTCTCGATGGTACGCATAACGGTAGTACCGATAGCCACCACCTTGTGACCCGAGCGCTTTGTAGAGTTCACCAACTCGGCAGTCTGCTCCGTTACGAAGAACTGCTCGGAATCCATCTTGTGCTTCGAGAGGTCCTCGACATCCACCGAGCGGAAGTTACCCAAGCCAGCGTGCAGGGTGATGAAACCGCTCTCGATGCCCTTGATTTCCATACGCTTGAGCAGGTGCTTTGAGAAGTGCATACCTGCAGTAGGTGCTGCCACAGCACCCTCGTTCTTTGCGAAAATAGTCTGGTAACGCTCAGCATCCTCTGGCTCAACCTTCTCTCTCACCCAGCGTGGGAGTGGAGTCTCGCCAAGGCGGAAGAGTGCCTCCTTGAACTCCTCGTAAGAGCCGTCGAAGAGGAAGCGAAGGGTACGACCGCGTGAAGTGGTGTTGTCAATCACCTCAGCGCCCATCATATCATCCTCACCGAAGTAGAGCTTGTTACCGATACGGATTTTGCGGGCTGGGTCAACGATAACATCCCACAAGCGGAGTTCGCTGTTGAGCTCGCGCAGAAGGAAAATCTCAATCTCGGCACCAGTCTTCTCCTTGTTACCATAGAGGCGTGCAGGGAATACCTTGGTGTCGTTGAACAGGAACAAATCCTTCTCATCGAAATATTCAATGATATCTTTGAAGATGCGGTGTTCGATAGTGCCAGTGGCACGGTTAACTACCATAAGTCGTGACTCGTCACGATTGTCTGCGGGATACTTGGCGAGCATCTCTGGTGTAAGCTCATATCCGTACTGCGATAACTTCATAATATACTTTTCGTAAAGTGTGAAAGACACAAATATCAATTAATTATACGAAAAATTCGCTATTTTGTTTCACTCTCCCCTAAATTTTCGAGAAAATTCTGCAAATTCCACGCATTTTCGGCTGTAAAACCGCCACTTCGGGTGCGGCGGAGTGAACGGAGGTATGCTCCGCTCTGCACCATTTCGCCTATCTCGTGAGCCAGCGAGCGGATGTATGTTCCCTTGCTGCAACGGACTCTGATTTTCAGGTAAGGCATCTGCAAGTCGAGAATCTCCATCTCGTAGATGTTGATTAAAGCCTTCTTCAGCTCTACCTGCTCGCCCGCGCGCGCAAACTCATAGGCACGCACACCCTCGACCTTCTTTGCCGAGTAGATGGGTGGCGCCTGAAGGCGTTCACCGGTGAGGGCAACGAGCGCCTGCTCAATCATCTCGCGGGTGATATGTTCGGTGGGGTAGCGCTGGTCGATGGGGTGCTCCATATCGTAACTTGGGGTCGATGCGCCCAACTCCAGTTCGGCAATGTACTCCTTCTCCTCGGCCTGTAGTGCGTTCACCATCTTGGTTGCCTTGCCGATGCAGACCAGCAGAACGCCAGTCGCCAATGGGTCGAGAGT
>JAFYOF010000111.1 GCA_017560305.1 Alistipes sp. | reverse complement strand
GGGAAGTCGAAGCGGTAGGCGTTGCTTATCAATTGCTCCTTCCACTTCTTCATCGTTGCGCCTCGCCAGCAGGCCACCGCATCTTCGTATATTGTCTTGCTCTTGTCGGGGATAACCAAATCCTCGTCAATGCCCGTAATCTTGCCGTAGCCCTCGCACACGGGGCACGCTCCGATGGGGTTGTTGAAACTGAAGAGGTGCTCCGTAGGCTGCTCAAACTCTATTCCATCAGCCTCAAAGCGTGATGAGAATATCTGTGGCTTGCCGCTGTTGATAATCACCTCGCATACATCATCTCCATAACTGAACGCACGCGATACCGAGTCACGCAGACGCAACAAGGTGTCATCATCCTCTGCTATGCGCAGGCGGTCAATCACGATGTGGATATCCTCTACGCGTGTTGCATCGTTGATTGTCGGCATAAACTCCTCAAAGGTGAGAGTCGTGCCATCAATCCACACTCTCATAAAGCCATCGCTCAAGAGTTGCAGCAACTTTTCGATGAGTCCCTCTCCCGACTTCAGGTGCAGCGGAGCGGTGATTACTACCCTCTCGCCCATTCCCTTTTCGGTTATGAACCCCACCACATCATCCACGCCATAGCAACGCACCTCCTTGCCCGATACGGGCGAGAAGGTGTGTCCCACGCGGGCGTAGAGCAACTTCATATAGTCATATATCTCGGTCGATGTGCCCACCGTCGAGCGTGGGTTGCGTGTGTTCACCTTCTGCTCGATGGCGATGGCTGGCGCGATGCCCGAAATCAAATCCACATCGGGCTTTGTCACGCGGCCCAAAAACTGACGCGCATACGAAGAGAGACTCTCCACATATCGGCGCTGACCCTCGGCGAAGATTGTGTCAAAGGCGAGGGTCGATTTTCCCGAGCCCGACAGACCTGTTACCACGGTGAGCGTATTGTGTGGAATCTCGAGGCTCACACCCTTTAGGTTGTGTACCCTCGCACCCTTGATGTATATCTTGTTTTCGTGTGACATCTTCTAAATCTCCTCTACGGTTGCCCCTTCTACCTTTCTTAATCTGCCCAGCAGAATATCTGCCTTGCTTAGGCGCATCGCCAGTCGCATAGAGCAGAGGTTGTCGAATATCTGCTCCTCGATGATGGGTTGCTCCTCCTTGATGATGCGCATCACATCGTTCATCACGATGTATGGGTACTCGATAAAGATATGCTTATCCACCGTGCGCTCCACCACCTTCGCCTCGTCCAGCACCGCTGCCGCCGACTCCTTGTAGGCCGCTATGAGTCCTGGGACGCCCAACTTCGTGCCGCCAAAGTAACGCACCACGACAATCAGACAATTGGTAATCTCGCGCGAGAGCAACTGACCTAAAATAGGTTTGCCGGCTGTGCTTGAAGGCTCGCCATCGTCATTTGCGCGGAACTTCTCGCCAAACGGACCGAGTCGCCACGCATAGCAATGGTGCGTAGCGTCGTAGTAACGCTTGTACAACGGCTCAAGACAGGCTGCAATCTCCTCCTCGCTCTCCACATGGAAGGCATAGCAGAGGAACTTGCTGCTCTTCTCCTTGAAGATTGCTTCGGCGTTGCCCTCAATGGTTAGATAACTATCTTTAATCTCGGCCACTATGCTCTATCGGATTTTGTTAAACAGTCTGTTGAAACGAATCTTCTCTGGGAAACTCTTGTTCGCATCAAGCGAGAGCCAGATGAACGAAGCCTTACCCACGATGTGGTCCTCGGGTACAAAGCCCCAGTAGCGTGAGTCTGCAGAGTTGTGGCGGTTGTCGCCCATCATCCAGTAATAGTCCATCTTGAATGTGTATGATGTAGCCTTCTCGCCGTTTATGTAAATCTCGCCGCCCTTCACCTCAAGGTTATTCTCCTCGTAGACATCAATAATGCGCTCATACAAAGGCAGATTCTCGGTTGTGAGTTCCACGGTTGTGCCCTTCGCTGGGATTGTGAGCGGACCGAAGTTGTCTGCAGTCCAAGTGTAAAGCGGACTGTTTGGGAAGCACTGCTCCTGCACGGTGTAGCGTGTCACGCTAATCACATTGTCCATCTTCAGAAACTGCTCCACCATCGCGTCGGTCAATGGCGAGAAATAATGTGTGCCGCTGCCCGACATCTCGGTGATGCCCATCTTCTCGATTGCGTAGGCACTCAATGGTGACGATGTGTGGATTGAGTAGCAATACTGCTTCTCGGGGATAATCTCCTCTGGCTTGCCGTTCACGATAAGCTCGCCATCAATAATCTGAATCTCATCACCTGGCATCGCCACGCAACGCTTGATGTAGTTCTCGCGCTTGTCCACTGGGCGGCTGATGATTGTGTAGTCGCGCTCCAACGCCTTACGACCCTGCTCTGCGCCAAACTGCGTCTGGTACTCACGCAATACATCGTAATATGTCACCGCCTGATTCTCCAGCAATACGGTATCTCCCGCAGGGAAGTTGAACACCACTACATCATTGCGCTTAATCTCGCTCAGACCCTTCAGGCGCTTGTATGGCAACTTGATGCACTCGCTGAATGACTTCTTTGTCTGTGACAGCGGCATTGTGTGGTGCACGAATGGGAACGCCACAGGTGTGTTTGGCATCTTTGGTCCGTATGCCACCTTGCTCACATAAAGATAGTCGCCCACCAAAAGGGTCTTCTCCATAGAAGATGAAGGGATGACATACATCTGGAAGAAGAAGATGTGAATCAGCGAAGCCACCACCGTAGCAAAGACGATGGCGTTCACCCACTCATAGACGCTGCGGTAGAGCGCACTCTTCTCGCACAACGCCTCGTTCTTGCTCCATACATAGCGGTAGAAGAATTTTGAGATGTAGAGGTCGTAAATCACCGCCACACCAAAAATCATCCACCATCCACCAGCCCACACAACAAACCACAACACATAGAGTATTGTCGCCAATGTGAAGCCTACCCACTTATTTGCAAAAAATGCCTTTATCTTGTTCATTTCTTAAAATTTGCTCTGTCGGAAATTTGCCGACCGATTAAAACATATCATCCATTGTGTAAACACCCTTCTTGCCGCACAGGAACTCTGCCGCCACCACTGCGCCGAGAGCGAGTGTGCGTCGGTTCTTGATTGAGTGGCGAATCTCCAGTACATCATCCTCTGATGTATAGACCACGCTGTGCTCGCCTGGGTTCATACCGATGCGGAACGACTCAATACCGATAAGCGAGTCATCCTCCGTTGGCTCATTCACCCAGCCCTTCTTGTTGTCAAGGCGTGCGATAGCATCCTCGGCAAGAGTCACGGCTGTGCCACTTGGTGAATCCTTCTTCTCGGTGTGGTGAGTCTCGCTCATTGTGAGCTTATAACCCGAGAAGTTGTTCACGAGTCGTGCCAGCTCGCGGTTGAGGCGGAACATAAGGTTTACGCCGAGCGAGTAGTTCGATGCATAGAACATAGCACCACCCTTCTCCTTGCAGAGTGTCTGCAACTCCTCCAGACGCGATGTCCAGCCAGTTGTACCGCTCACCACAGCTGCGCCACACTCCAGACAGGTGCGGATGTTGTTGTAAGCCGTTGAAGGCGTTGTGAACTCAATCGCAACATCAATGTTCGCCAAGTTCTCGGCGTTGAGGTCTGCTGCGTTGTTAAGGTCTATAATCAGTGCTACTTCGTGACCGCGGTCGATTAAGATTTTCTCAATCTCGCGACCCATCTTTCCATATCCAATAATTGCTGCTTTCATAATTTTCTACTGTTTTGCACGCTATCAAAGATAGCGCAGATTAATATCCCACAAAGATAATAAATAATTCAAAATTCAAAATTCAAAATCCAAAATTATTGCTATCTTTGTATGTAATTAAACCTAAATACAAGACTACTATGAAACGATTTTTATGCTTGTTGATGGCTGTGGCAATGGTGTTGCCAGCGGTGGCGCAGAGCGCAAAGCAGAAGGGTTATGTCGTGGTGACCGACTATGTGAAGGCTAACGGCAAGAAGGATGTGAGCGACATCATCCAGAAAATTATCGACGAGAACCCCAACCGCACCATCTACTTCCCCGATGGCGTCTATATGATTTCAAAGCCTATCTGCACCCCTGCCGACCCTCGCAAGAGCGTGTCGCTGGAACTCTCTAACTATGCCACAATCAAGGCGATGGAGGGCTGGAGTGACGAGGAGGCTATGGTTCGCTTGGGCGGTAAAGACCCCTATAATGACATCCGCATCCCTGGCAGCAACTACTACCTCTCGGGCGGTATTATCGATGGCAGCGGCGTGGCAAAGGGCGTCTCGATTGACAGCGGTCGTGAGACCGTTATCCGCAATGTCTCAATCAAGGGCGTTGTGATGGGAATCTATGTCAAGCACGGCGCAAACAGCGGCTCTTCTGACTCTGATATCTCGGGCGTGAATATCGTCGGTGCATTCAACGAAAAGTGTGTGGGTGTGCTGGTTGAGGGTCACGACAACACCTTCACCAATATGCGTATTGCGGGCTGCCACATCGGCTTTATCATCCGCTCGGGCGCTAACTCATTGCGCAATATCCACCCTCTCTACTACGGTCAGAACGAGAATTACCATACCAGCATCGGCTTCCTCGATGAGCGCTTCGACAATCAGTATGACTTCTGCTATAGCGACGAGTTCTCTATTGCGTTCAAGTCTACCGGCGGTAGAAACCTTTACAGCAACTGCTTCGCCTACTGGTACTCAAAGCGTGGCGAGAAGCATACTGCATTCCTCTCTACGGGCGCATTCAATTCTGATGTGATGAACCTGAATGTCGGCTTTGGCGCACACAACGCAACCAAGGAGAACAGAATTCTGGAGGTTGCCCAACCTGGCGGTCAGGGTCGCTTCTTCAACCTCCATGTGGGTGACGAGAACTTCATCACTACGCAGACTCACTTCCAATATATGCGATAACGATGGCGAGATATTTCATAGAACTCTCTTACGATGGTGCCGCCTATTGCGGCTGGCAGCGTCAGCCCGATGCTCCTACTGTCCAGCAGGCATTGGAGAAGGCTCTCTCTACCCTACTGCGTAGCGAGATTGAGGTTGTGGGCGCAGGCCGTACCGACACGGGTGTCAATGCCTCATTCTATGTGGCTCACTTCGATGTTGCTGAGCCTATAGCCGACCCCAAGCAGCTGGCCTATAAGTTGAATCTCATTCTCCCGCACGATATAGCGGTAAAGTGTGTGAAGCGAGTGAAGGATGACGCCCACGCCCGTTTTGATGCCCGCGAGAGGGAGTATACCTACTACATCTCGCAGCGCAAAAACCCATTCCGCCGATACTCCGCGTGGCAGTATTATGTCGCTTTGGATGTGGAAAAGATGAATAAAGCGGCGGAGAGTTTGCTTGTGTGGGATGATTTTACTACTTTTGCCAAGCTCAATTCAAACAATAAGACCAACATCTGTCGCGTTGTAAAGGCTGAGTGGCGTCGCGATGCCGATGATGAGGATTTGCTCATCTTCACTATCCGTGCCGACCGCTTTCTGCGCAATATGATTCGTGCCATTGTCGGTACGCTGGTGGATGTGGGTCGTGGCCGTTATTCGGTTGAGGAGTTTGAGCGCATATTGCACAGTTGCGACCTCTCGCTTGCGAGCGCTGGCGCACCGGCCCAAGGCTTGTTTCTGAGTGATGTGCAGTATGATGCAGAAGTGTATGAAATTGAAAATTAACTAATTGTAAAACTTAAATTTATTGAAACAATGATTGCAACAATTCTTTTTGTAGCAGGTTTGATTTTGGCTATCTGGTGCGTTCTTGACATCTTGAAGCAGCCTATTAGCCTCGTAGGTAAGGTTATCGTAGCAGTTATCGTATTGGCTACTAACTGGCTTGGTCTTTTGCTCTACTACTTCTGGGCACGCCACCACCTTACTTCTTGGTTCAAGTAATCAACCGAGATAACAAAAGAAAAAGCGGGTCAAACGACCCGCTTTTCTTTTTGTGTGTAGCGCTCCGCTACAAATGTATCGCAGCACCCATAGCCGCCTCGGCAGCCTCCATCAAACCCTCGTGCATTGTTGGGTGTGAGTGGATTGTGCGTGCCAGAGTGTGTGCCGTTGCGCCAAGATGCTTTGCGAGTGTAGGCTCGCCCAACATCTCCGTTACGGTTGCACCCACCAGATGTGCGCCAATGAGTTTCTCCTCCTTGTCGAAGATAAGTTTCACGAATCCATCACGGTCACCCGCCGCCGTAGCCTTGCCCGATGCTGTGAATGGGAAGCGACCCACGGTGTACTCGATGCCAGCCTTCTGTGCCTGCTGCTCGGTCATACCCACCGATGCTACCTCTGGCGAAGTGAAGATGCACGAAGGGATAGTCGAGTAATCAACCTTGTCGGGAGCCAAGCCGCAGATGTGCTCCACGCAGTGGATAGCCTCCGCCGAAGCCACATGCGCCAACGCAGGAGTTGCGATGATGTCGCCGATGGCGTAAACACCCTTTGCCGATGTCTGGTAGTGCTCATCTACGACCACCTTGTCGCGCTCAACTGCGATGCCCATCTCCTCCAGACCGATATTCTCGATGTTCGACTTGATACCCACAGCCGACAAAACAACATCCGCAGTCAGGGTCTCTGCGCCCTTCTTGCCCTCAATCTCGACCTGACACTGACCATCCTCGCTCACGGTTACATTCTTCACCGTTGTTGAGGTCATCACTGCCGCGCGTAACTTTCTGAAACTACGCTCCATAGCCTTTGCTACCTCTTCATCTTCAAGAGGCATAATCTGTGGCATATACTCCACCAAGGTAACCTTCACGCCGAGTGTTGCATACAGGCAGGCGAACTCGCTACCGATAGCGCCCGTACCCACAACAATCATCGACTGTGGCAACTGTGGCAATGTGAGAGCCTGCTTCGATGAGATGATATGCTCGCCGTCGATAGGCATAAAAGGCATCTCGCGTGGGCGCGCACCCGTTGCGAGGATGATGTTCTCCGCCTCGTAGATTGTGCCCTCCACATCCACCTTGCCCTCGCCCGCCAGGCGACCGAAGCCAGTGATGATGTCGATGTTGTTCTTCTTCATCAAAAAAGCCACGCCCTTGCTCATAGTCTCTGCCACGGTGCGTGAGCGAGCCACAATCTTCTCAAAGTCGGGCTTCACCTCACCCTCCACCGCTACGCCATAGTGTGCGGCGTTCTTGCAGTAAGAGTAGACCTGTGCGCTCTTCAGGAGTGCCTTTGTTGGGATGCAGCCCCAGTTGAGGCATACGCCACCCAACTCCGACTTCTCGACGATGGCAACCTTCTTGCCTAATTGTGAGGCACGGATGGCGGCAACATAGCCGCCAGGTCCGCTACCTATTACTATAATGTCGTAATTCATTTCAGGTATATGCTTGGTTATTATTTTACCTCCAAAATCTTGCCGTGATCAGCAGCTACGGCTCTCTTCCACTTCTCGCTGTAGCCTGGGAACTGAATCTTGCCAGGAATCTGCTTGCCGTTGCCGTTGTCCACAAAGTGGCTGTGGTCAGCACCGCCCTTGAGAACATAATCCACAACGCTCTTGTGCTCGCTCTTTACATTGCCATCCACATACTTTAAGAGCAAATACTGGTCCAGCTTAACCCACGCATCGTGCATATTCTGCGCAGTCACAACGCTGTACTTTGTAAGCGCCTTCTGCTGCTTCTTTGCCGACATCTCTGCCACCACAGCGTCAATGCGGTCTACCTCCTCGAGCTTTGCATTCTCCCACTCGTCAACCACCTTGCGGATGTCGCCTGACATCATATCGTAACGCAGGTAAGCGAAGTTTGTAACGCGGTTGAACAACCAGAATGTTGAGTCTGTGCCGTAGTCGAGCATCGAGCCGTTGTACTCCTGCATACAAGCAGGAACCTCTGTTGTGTTGCAGTAGATTGGAGTAAGGCAAGATGTAGCAGCGTCATCCACACCAAACCACAAAATGCCGGTCTTGCCCTCGCGAGCCTGACCTACCATCCAGAAGCCAGTCTGCTGAGTTGCGATAGCGCGCTCGTTTACATAAGTCTTGCCATCAACCTCGAAGTTCATAGGACGCCAACGGTAAGGAAGAGCGTGACCGCCAGCACCAATATCGGTAGTCATATCCAATGGAGTACCCTCATAGTGGTCGCGCATAGCGTCAAACACCTGCTTTGGTGAGAGCTTGTGAGTAGGCTTCACCCACAAAGGCAAGCGGTTTGCAGGGTTGTGACCCATAGCATAGTCCAGATACTGGTCCATACCCTCGGCAAACATACGAAAGAAGCTCCAGATACGAGCGTCGCAACCACGCATTGCGCTGAAATCCAGCGGTGCGTAAGCGTCAGCGAATGAGAACTCCTCGTCCTTGCCGTTAAAGTAACCCTTCTCGCGAGCCAACGAGATTACATCTTTTGAGTAGAGGCAATTCTCTGGGTCGTTGAGTGGGAATGTAGTGATACGAGCCTGATTTGCGTGACCGCAGATGTAGCCATCGGGCACACGGCGTGCTACCCATACCATACCCTTCTTGCCAGGACCCTTGCCGGTCATTTCCATAATCCAAGCCTCGTTCTCGTCAGCGATTGAGAAGCTCTCGCCATCCGATGCGTAGCCGTAGGTGTCGGTGAGTGATGCGATTGTCTCGATAGCCTCACGCGCAGTCTTGGCACGCTGCAGGGTGATGTAGATGAGTGAGCCGTAGTCGATGATGCCCTCTGGGTTGTAGAGCTCCGAGCGGCCGCCGAAAGTTGTCTCGGTGATAATCAAGCCGTGCTCGTTCATATTGCTCACTGTCGAGTAGGTCTGCGCTACCTGAGGAATGTCACCCAGATACTTGCCTGAGTCCCACTCATTCACTGCAAGCATTGTGCCTGGTTTGTACTTTGTTGCGTTGTGCTTGTAGGCGCAACCATAGAGCTGATGTGAGTCAGCCGAGTAGCTCACCATAACCGAGCCATCGGTTGATGCGCCCTTGGTGATGATAAAGTTTGTGCAGGCGAGTGCTGGCACGATAGCCGTTGCCACCATCAGCGCTGCCGATAAAATGATTTTCTTCATATTGATTAGTTTTAGTTAATTGTTATCAATTTGCCAAAGATACGGAAAAAGGATGGAAAACCCTAAAATTTTTGTATATTTGTCAAAACCTTAAATTATGAAACGCATAAAACATCTTTTGGCTATTCTTCTGCTTGCCTCTGCGAGCAATCTTTTGGCTCAAAACTACGGCAATGCCCTGCCCGCTACGGATGCTCTGGGGCGTCGTCTGCCCGATGCCGAGCAGGTGGGTGGCAAGCGCGAGAAGTATGTCGGTCTTTTCTATTGGACCTGGCACACCAACTTTGCCCATATGGATGTATGCGTTCCTTCGGAGTTTATAGCCAAAGCGCCCGAGGCGGCTTACGACTACAACCACCCCATCTGGCGCAAGGATATCACCTCAAACTTCTGGGGCGAGCCTCTGTTTGGCTTCTACCGCGACACCGATAAATGGGTCTTGCGCAAGCACGCCGAGATGTTGTCTGCAGCGGGTGTCGATGTGTTGTTTTTCGACTGTACGAATGGTAATTTCACCTGGCGAGAGTCCTATAGCGCTTTGTGTGAGGTCTTTATGCAGGCTCGCAAGGATGGTGTGCAGACTCCCCAAATCGCCTTTATGCTGGCATTTGCTCCCACCGAGGGCAGCCGTGAAGCAATAATTGATATCTATCAGGATTTGTATAAGCCCGCTGAGTATGAGGAGTTGTTCTTCAAGTGGGAGGGCAAGCCGCTCATTATGGCATACCCCGAGATGCTCGCTGATGTAGAGGGCGACGCCGAGCGCACGGCGCTGCATCGTGAGGTGCGTGACTACTTCACCTTCCGCCCGGGTCAGCCCGTATATAATGTAGGTCCTGCCCGCCCCGACCATTGGGGTTGGCTGGAGATCTATCCGCAGCACGGCTTTGCGCCCAAGGATGGCGGTTTTGAGCAGGCTACGGTTGGCGTGTCGCAGAACTGGACCGCACATAACGGCTTGAGTGCTATGAATATGCCTGGCGCATTTGGTCGTAGCTACACCGCCAAGGGAGGTCACTCGGAGGATGTGGTGGCAGTGAATTGGGGACTGAACTTTCAGGAGCAGTGGGAGCGCGCCCTTGAGATTGACCCCGACCTGATTTTCATCACGGGCTGGAACGAGTGGATTATGGGTCGCTTTGATGTTTGGCAGAATCAGCCAAATGCCTTTCCCGACCAGTTTGATCAGGAGCATAGCCGTGATATCGAGCCTATGCGAGGCGGTCACGGCGACAACTACTACTATCAGATGGTGGCTAACATTCGCCGTTTTAAGGGTATGGCGGAGAATGAACAGAAGCCTCAAACCAACCGCAAGGTGCGCATTGATGGCAACTTTGCCGATTGGGCGAAGACTGCGAAGTATGACGCTACGAAGGGCAATACAATCCACCGCGACAGTAAGGGCTGGGGCAAACTCCATTATGTGAATACCAGCGGCCGCAACGATATCATCGAGACGCGCGTGGCGCACGATAAGAAAAACATCTACTTCTATGTCGAGTGCGCCGAGCTAATTACCTCACCCGCGGATAAGGCGTGGATGCGCCTTTATATCAATACCGACCGCAGCGAAAAGTCGGGCTGGGAGGGCTACGATTATGTTGTAAACCGCCTCTCGGCTGGTGTTGTTGAGCACTCCGCTCAAGGTTGGAACTGGAGCGCTTCGGGCGAGGCAAAGTTTGCGCTGGAGGGAACAAAGATGGAGGTTGCAATCCCTCGCGCGGCGTTGGGTATAGCCGATGGCGAGCCTTTCGAGATTGAGTTCAAGTGGGTTGATAACTCGCAGACCGATGGCGATATTTACGATTTTTATCTGAGTGGCGATGCTGCTCCACTCGGTCGATTTAACTACCTTTATAAAGCAAAATAAAACGAAAATATATGTCTATAAAGAGCGAAATTGAGCGCCTGTGTGGCGAGTTGCCCGAGGGCGTGAAGTTGTTGGCGGTGTCGAAGTTTCACCCCATCGAGGCGTTGCAGGAGGCGTACGATGCGGGTCAGCGAGCCTTTGGCGAGAGTCGCCCGCAGGAGTTGAAGCAGAAGCAGGCGGTGCTGCCTAAAGATATCGAGTGGCATATGATTGGCCATCTGCAGACCAACAAGATAAAGTACATTGCCCCCTATGTCCACCTTATCGAGTCGCTTGATAGCGAGCGCCTTGCCGAGTCCATTGACAAGGAGGCGGCAAAGTGTGGTCGCACGATTGACTGTCTGCTGGAGATTCACATCACCGCCGAGGAGAGCAAGTCGGGCTGGGACTACGCAGAACTGCTTGCCTTTGTTCGTGAGGGTGGCTTTCAGCGCCTGCTCAATATCCGTGTGCGTGGTGTGATGGGTATGGCGACCTTTACCGACGATGAGTCTGTGGTGCGTGCCGATTTCCAGCGTCTGGCGGCGTGCAAGGCGGAACTTGCGCAGTACTTTGGCGATGAGTTCGACACCCTCTCGATGGGAATGAGCGACGACTACCCCATCGCTATCGAATATGGCTCAACCGAGGTGCGCATCGGCTCAACAATCTTCGGCGCGCGTGAATATTAAAAAGGCGAAATATGGATAGAAAAGAGTTTTTAGCAACGGTGATGGCGCTGGGCGGAAGTGCTTTTCTGCCCGAGGTCAAGGCGTCGGTGGTGAAGCGTATGGATGACCTCTTGGCGGAGGCTCCATCGAAGAAGATAGACCCTCGCAAGGTGGTTTTTCTGTCGGATATCCACATCTGTGGCGAGATGGTGGATGGCAAACCTCGCGTCTATCCCTACAACCCTACCTCTCTGCAATTGTGTGTGAATGATATACTTGCGATGCGTCGCTTGCCTGCCAATGTGATTGTTACTGGCGATGTGGCGTGGGACTACGGCCTGGAGGAGGACTACCGCTATGCCGCCGAGTTGCTTGCTCCGCTCGAGAGGGCTGGCATCCGTGTGATACTGGGTATGGGTAACCACGACCGCCGCGAGGCGTTCCTCAAGGTCTTTCCTCAATATGCCGAGCAGACCACAGTCAAGGGGCGTATTGTGACTCACCTTGCGCTGCCAGATGTTGATGTGGTGATGCTCGACTCGCTCTGCGAACTGCCCGACCTTAAGCCTCGTCAGGCGACAAAGGTTGGCGGCGAGATTAACGCCGAGCAGATTGAGTGGCTCAAGGCGTTTACCGCAGAGTGTAGCCGTCCCGTAATCCTCTGCATCCACCACCCACTTGGCGAGATGCCCAATTTGGAAAAGTTTGTGAGTGACACTCCATCGGTTGCGGGCTTTGTCTATGGTCACACCCATTCGTGGGATAAGATTGCGCGCATCATCCGCTCGCGCACGCCTCTGCGTATGGTGCCTATGGTCAACATCCCGGCGACATTCTATGGAGATATAGGTTTTGCCGTTATGACTACCTCGCCCGAGGGTGCAAAATTTGAATACTCATCAAAAGGATTCTGGTGGCCACAGCCCCTTGACACCCCACCCGCAGCGTGGCAACGCCGCGCCGCCGACCTTCAAAATGAAGAGGCAAATTTTGTGTTTGAATAGGTAAAATGAAATAAGGAGTTGGCGAAAACCAACTCCTTACCTTTTGTATAATCTCCTCCCCCTACTTCTCAATCAGCGTAATGCTGCGTTGGATGAAGTCCGAAAGGTTCTTGCCCTTGAGCATACCATTTGAAAGCAGCGCAAGGTCGATAATCTGGCGCACCAACTTGTTCTGCTTGCCAATCTCACGCAGACGCTCGTTGCGCTCGTCACGCAGAGTGATAATCTTCTTCGAGAGTTCCTCGCTCATCTGCTTCTCCTCTGGTGTGAAATCCTCGTGCTTCTTGCCCTTCACAGTCTCGTCGAAGCGCTGTTCCTCCGCCACGGCTGCATCAATCTTCTTGGTGATTGACTTGAGCTTGTCGCCATACTCGCGCTCCACATCGCCCAGGATGTCGATTACGATTGGGTGGTTGCCGTTCACTGTGATTGTGAAGTTATCAGGCATCTGACCATAGAACTGGCTCATTCCGCCACCGCCCATCTTCGCCATCTCTTTCATACGGCGCATAAACTCGTTCTGGGTAATCACCACAGGTGCCTCGGTTGCCGCCATTGGCTCAAACGAGATGTCGTACTTGATGTCATCCTCCTTTGGCATCTGGCTCTCAAATACTGGGCGCATAAGGTCCTGCTGTGCCTCGGTGAG
>JAFYOF010000012.1 GCA_017560305.1 Alistipes sp. | reverse complement strand
TGTAAGACCGAAGTGTACGAACTCGCGGTAGTCGTTCAAGCCCAACTGCTCCAACTTCTCCTTCAAGAGGTACTCGACAGCCTTCACATCGTGGTTTGTTACGCTCTCAATCTCCTTCACATGCAGAGCATCCTCCATAGTAAACTCGGTGTAGAGCTTACGCAACTCCTCGAAAGCCGACTGGGGAACACCTGCCAACTGTGGCAAAGGCAACTCGCACAAAGCGATGAAATACTCCACTTCCACACGAACACGATAACGAATAAGTGCGTACTCTGAAAAATAATCCGACAACGAAGCCGTTACCTTATTATAACGACCATCGACGGGCGAGATAGATAAAAGTTGATGTGACATAACTGTAAAAATGTTTATTTGGGTGCTAAATTAACACTTTTTATCCACACTCGAAAGATATATTTCGGTTTCTATCGTTTTTTTTCTAATTTTGCACCCGTAACGCACCCGTAAACGGGTGATTTATGATGACCTTGACGAGGAATGAGACACCCGTAACGGGTGTTTTACGATGACCTTGACGAGAAATGAGACACCCGTAACGGGTGATTTACGATGACCTTGACGAGAAATGAGATATCCTTTACGGGTGATTTAGATTTCTTTGACGAGAAAAAAGAAGTAATAAAAAAATAAATGCAGCCTTCAGGCTGTATCTTTGGAGGCGTAACGCGCCCTGCGCGTCACCCCCGCCGCCTCCAAAGATAAATTCAATGAAAAGGGGGAATTGGACATAAGTCCCATAATTTTGAATTTTGAATTCTTAATTTTGAATTTGTAAAGGTATGAACTTGTTATTCGCAATAATTGATGCCATAGTCGAGTGGATTAAGCGCAACCCGCTCACCTGCATTCTGCTGGTGATGCTGGCGGTGTTTGCCCCATCGCTCTTTGGTGCCATATTCATTGGCATCGGCATCGTTGTGCTGGTGCTTGTGGGAATCTCAATCTTCGGCATTGTGAAGCTGCGCCGTATGAGCAAAAGGATGGAGGAGCAGGGTCGCCAGCAACAGCAAGGTTTCGGAGGCTTTGGAGGCTTCGGCGGCTTCGGCCAGCAGAACACGCAACAACGCTCGCAGCAGCACTCGCAGAGCGAGGGTGAGGTGAAGGTCTACACCACCGAGGAGTCCAAGGAAAAACGCGTGAGCGACAAGGTAGGCGACTACATTGATTTTGAAGAGGTTAAAGACAAATAAAAAACTATCAGATGTTTAAATTTTTTGAGACGATAGGCAAATATACGCTCCTGATGCAGAAGGTCTTTTCTCGCCCCGAGAAGAGGTCTATCTACTACACGCGCATTATGCACGAGATGGAGACGCTGGGTATCAACTCCATCGGTCTGACCGCCATCATCTCGGTATTCATCGGTTCGGCGGTGACACTGCAGATGGCCATCACGCTGGAGTCGCCCTTCATTCCGCAGTTTATGATTGGTTACGCCACCCGTGAGGTGATGATTCTCGAGTTCTCATCTACCGTTTTGGCTCTTATCCTGGCGGGTAAGGTGGGCTCAAACATCGCTTCGGAGATTGGTACGATGCGTATCACCGAGCAGATTGATGCTCTGGAGATTATGGGCGTGAACTCTGCCTCATACCTCATCCTGCCAAAGATTGTGGCAACCGTAGTATTCTTCCCATTTTTGGCGATTTTCTCGATGCTCGTCGGCATCGCAGGTGGTTACGGCATCGCCGACATCACAGGCATTATGAACCCCGTGGATTATGTAGAGGGTCTGCGTTACTACTTCTACACCAGCGAGATTACCTACTCGCTCGTCAAGATGGTATTCTTCGCCTTCTGCATCACCAGCATCTCAGCCTACTGCGGCTACTACGCCAAGGGCAACTCGCTGGAGGTGGGTAAGGCATCGACACGCGCGGTGGTAATCAGCTCCATCGCAATTATGATTTGCAACCTTGTATTAACTCAACTCATCCGCACATGATCAAAGTAGAAAATGTTATAAAGTCATTCGAGGGTCGCGACATCCTGAAGAACATCTCGACAGAGTTCGGCACAGGACAGACAAACCTCATCATCGGTCGAAGCGGCTCGGGAAAGACTGTGCTGCTCAAGTCATTGGTGGGTCTGCACGAGGTGGACAAGGGTGCCATCTACTATGATGATATATGCTTCTCGAAGCTGGACTTCCGCGCACGCAAGGCCATCCGCAAGGATGTGGGAATGATTTTCCAGGGCGGAGCACTGCTCGACGCCTCTACCGTGGCGGAAAATGTGAAACTACCGCTCGACCTCTTCACCGACCAGTCGGAGGAGGAGAAGATGGAGCGTGTAAACCTCTGTCTGAAGCGAGTAAACCTCGAGCACGCACATAAGTTGTACCCCTCGGAGTTGAGTGGAGGTATGGTCAAGCGCGCCGCCATTGCGCGTGCTATCGTGATGAACCCACGCTACCTCTTCTGTGACGAGCCAAACTCGGGTCTTGACCCGCAGACATCCATCGTCATCGACAACCTCATCAGCGACATCACCAAGGAGTATAACATCACCACCATCATCAATACCCACGATATGAACTCGGTGATGGAGATTGGCGAGAAGATTGTCTTCATCTATGAGGGCGAGAAGTGGTGGGAAGGCTCAAAGGACGACATCCTGCAGGCCGACAACCGCGAGCTCAACGACTTCGTCTTCGCCTCGGCAATGGCAAAACGCGCCAAGTTGGCAACGAAGTAATCAGTTACATTATAATAAGAAAGACCACCTTGCAGGGTGGTCTTTTTGTTTTGATACTATATTCTTCATTGGACTCGGAATTGTATAAAAAGAGTGTTTTCAAGGCTCTCGATGCCCGAGAAACCGCAGTTTACCTGGGCGTAAATGAGAATTTCGAGGGCAAGTCTAACGCAGAAAACACCTTTTCAGGCAATTCCTAAAATTTTGAGAAGAAGTCAATCGCCATTCTATTGAAGAAACTCTTGTTATCCACATTGCAGATGTGACCCGCATTGGGCACTACAACCATAGAAACAAGGTCGCCTCCATCGCGTGCTGCGGCAGATGCCTGCGCAAGGAAGAGGTGGTCGTTCTCACCCATCAGGTAGAGCGTAGGGATAAGCACTCGCTTGCTGAACAGGTCAGCCATCTTGCGGCTGATGTTATCGCCCAACTGCATCCACTCAAGGAAACTCTCGAAGCTCAGCTTCTGGGCATTCTTCAGGAACAGATACTTCGACTTGGCGTACTTGCGCTGAGGAATTATCACTCTGGCAATGAGCCACTTCATCAGGCGGTAAGGGATGATATTCTTGAACATATCGACCATACGGATGAGCATTCGTGTGCGCGCATTGAGTTTGGTCACAGCGCCCGCCAGCACCATACTCTCCACTCGCTCGGCATAGCGCTCGGCAATCACACGCACGATGATGCTACCCAGCGACAAACCCATAAAGTGCGACTTCTCGATACCCACAGCATCCACAACCTCCATCACCTGGTCGGCAACCTTCTCGAAGTTGAGTCCGCCACGAAACACATCGCCCACCGAGCCGCCGTGACCCGCCAGGTCGACCAGCAGCAGATTGAAATGGCGTGCAAAATCGGGCACCTGACGAAACCACACCTCGATGCTTCCGCCCGCTCCGTGCACCATCACAACCCATCTGTTGTCGGGGTTATTACCAATCACTTTATAGTTCAGCATACGCAAAAAATTTGCGCAAAGATACAATAAATATTCTAAAACAAAAGAAATTTCGTCATTGCGAGCGAATGTAATGAGCCCAGCAATCCCATTTAACCCATTCTCCGCAGTCGCAATTCTCCTCCCCGATCGCCCTGCCACAATGGTTGATTCCCATCATTTCCGATTGGTCCCTGATCACTCTAACGACCATTACAGGATTCGGAAATGGGGAATGACAGATATTTATTATTGAGTCTCTTTGCTGCGTATCAAAGACCGATGCAACCTTGAATTTTGAATTCTGAATTTTGAATTTGAAATTCCTGCGCTGCGGCCGTAACCTTTTGAGCGCAAACGGTTAGAGACTCTTCGCAAGCTGCAAAATCGGGCAAAAAGTGTGCTTTGAGGTTAGCAAATTGTTAAGTTTGCGAAAAAACTCTATTTTTTACTATTATAAAATTTGTTTTCCCGTGAAAAAATGTATAATTTTGCGCTGTTAATTAAGTAACAAATGTTTTATTTAAAATAATCAAAATCGTATTATGGCACAGATTAAGATTGGTATCAACGGTTTCGGTCGTATCGGCCGTATGGTATTCCGTGCAGCTTGCACACAGACAGAGAAGTATGATGTAGTAGGTATTAACGACCTCTGCCCAGTAGAGTACTTGGCTTACATGCTTAAGTATGACACAATGCACGGTCAGTTCGACGGTACTATCGACTTCGACGCTGAGAAGAACCTTTTGATCGTTAACGGTAAGGCTATCCGCGTTACTGCAGAGCGTAACCCAGAGGATTTGAAGTGGAACGAGGTTGAGGCTGAGTATGTAGTTGAGTCAACTGGTTTGTTCCTCACAGCAGAGAAGGCTGAGGCTCACATCAAGGCTGGTGCAAAGTATGTAGTTATGTCAGCTCCTGCAAAGGATAAGACTCCTATGTTCGTTTGCGGTGTTAACACTAACACTTACGCTGGTCAGACTATCGTTTCTAACGCTTCTTGTACTACAAACTGCTTGGCTCCTATCGCTAAGGTTTTGAACGACAACTGGGG
>JAFYOF010000110.1 GCA_017560305.1 Alistipes sp. | reverse complement strand
CGTATGTCGGCACATCCTCTCAAAGAGTCCGTCAAAGTTCCACCTATCAGAAAATAGAGGTCGCAGAGTGTTGTAATGCTCATCTACGCTCTTGAAGTATTGCTCCTCGCTCTGCTCGTGGGCTGCACCCGTAGCAATCTTGTTAAGTGCGATCTTCGACTTAGCATCATCACGGTCTATGTAGTAGCTATCTGCTATAAGAATAGGTTCTACGCTGAACGAATCGTTTACTGCATCGTAACAATTATCGAAGTAGTGTTTCAGTGCGGCTAACCTCTCACGGTCTATACGGTCGGCCTTGTACTCATTGCCATCGACCTGATAGTATACGGCATCGAATCGCTCCTTCATCCGCTCAATATGGCGAGGATTCTCCGTCATCCAATACGCCGAGCGAGTGGCGAAGACTATGGCACACCTTTCGGCATAGAGAAATAGCCTCGAGTACTCGATGACGCCTTCCTCGGAGTTGACCATTACCTCTCGTTGGATATTGAGTAGGTTATGCAGCCCTTTGTTGCTGAGAGCGTATATCTTTATCTCGATTTTTGTTTCGTTATGCAGCATTGTAAGAGTATAGCCAAACACGGGTTTAAGCCCCGCCTTCGCACTCTCCTTTTGCAGGTTGAGCGTAGCGGCCATTGTATTGCTATCGCAAATTCCTACGGCTGTATGCCCAAGCCACTTTGCTTTGCGGCATAGTTCATCTATCGAGCCCGATGCGTTAAGCAATTCAAATGGCGTATGGACACCGAGATTGACAAACGCGATATTATGCTTCGGTGGCTTTGGCTTGCCTATATGCCTTAGGATATTAAAGCGAAACTCTTCTCGCAGATCATAGTAATACCAGTTGTGGCCAAATGGGAACGCCACATAGAAGATTCCCTCGTCTTGCAACTCTTGCGGGTTTTCCATAAGGTTGAACCTCACTTCGCCATCTTTGCTCTTGAAGATGGATTCCACACCCGACAGATCAGCAAGAAACATCTTGCCGAAGTTCGGGATTTCAACGACCTCATTGTCGATGGTAATATAGTCTATGTTTTGGGCATCGAGCCACTGAATAAGTTCTTGCATCATAACTCTTGAACCTTTCGTAGTTTGAAGTTTGAGGGAGATTGAAGGCGTTGAACAAAAATGTCGAATATCTCCTCCACGCTCATTTCGTCCCAGTCCTTATGGGCATCTGCGATGTTGGCCACAAAGACAGTGAAGTACTTGGCGAGTCTGCTGGCGGCCTTCTTCACCGGCTCGACAGCATCTCCATCGTAGCCGACAATCACTGTCTGAACTCGCTTGCATTGGAGTTTATAGACCTGGACATCGGAGATCTTCTTCCCGAAGGTTGCTACAACAGCCACTCTGGGATTATCATATAGCTCCATCTTGCGGGTCAGGGCTATAACATCAAAGATGCCCTCCACGAGGATAACCGTATCGGTCTCACCCTCGTGAATAGCATCGTAGTTATATAGAAGTTTGGAGAAGTCGTTATTGACAGAGTTGCGGTAGCGCAATATCTTGAAGCCACCATTGTACTTGACTTTGCGGTTATGGGCATCGATATCGCTCTTTGACCAGGTATGACGACCCACGAAGCCCACATTTTCCCCGTTGTCAATGATGGGAAAAATCATATAATCCTCAAAGCGAGGATTGAGGCGGTTGGTTACGCCCACAGGGAAATAGTCGTAGTCATCATAGGTGAAACCACGCTCTTTGAGATATGGGTGGCTGAATATGCGCTTGTAGAAGTCCGGCAACTCGGTTACGGTTAACATATCGTCAATCTCCTCCGGCTCCACACCCAAAACAAACTGCAAGGGGGCGGTAATATCTGCCGTAGGAGTAACCATCAGGTCCATACGGCCTATGGCTTCCAAGAGTTGCCCGAGGGTGCGCGTAGATTTACCGCACGAGAAACAGTGAGCCATAAACGGCTCACGGCGGGCAGTCTCCGGTCCTATGTAGATACCGAATTTACCTCCCGACTTGCCACAGAAGGGGCAACGCGGCACGATAAGGTTCTTACCCGTACCGTCACGCTTTGCGCCCGTCTCGCGTGCTATCTCCTGCACCAAATGCTGATATTCCTTCGCTGATAAATCCATATACTTAGGAATAGCTGTAGTACAGGAGCTAAAGTTTATAAAGTGAGAAAAAAATTATTCAGACATCAAACTATCTGTTCGTTGGCTATCGTAGAATACCTCATTATCATAGTCCGTTGCAATCTTAATTGTTGCCCCCTTCTTAAAGAAACGGCTTTTAGCAATATGTAATCGCATCGTATTTTCTTTGCGCTCAGCTGCTGATTGATTAAGCGAGATAAGATGCGTACAAGGTCTTGCCAAACCTTTTGCCTCCGAGCAGTTAAACTCTGTCAAAACATTTTTCTCATCGTTAAGCCAT
>JAFYOF010000109.1 GCA_017560305.1 Alistipes sp. | reverse complement strand
TACCGTTAATCACTGGGATCTTAACCAAATTCTTCTTTGCATCCTCAACACCCTTCGCGATAGCTGAAGTAACCTCCGATGCCTTACCAAGACCGTAGCCTACAACACCGTTCTCGTTACCTACTACGACAATTGCTGAGAAGGTAAATGTACGACCTCCCTTCGTTACCTTTGTAACGCGGTTGATAGCTACCAATCTATCCTTAAGCTCAAGGTCGCTTGTACGAACTTTCTTTACATTTGTATTTGACATATCGCTTAGAATTTAAGACCACCCTCACGAGCGGCGTCTGCCAACATTTTTACTCTACCGTGGTACAAATAACCGTTACGATCGAACGCAACTGTCTCGATACCCTTCTCGATTGCGCGCTGTGCGGCCAACTTACCTACCAAGGCTGCAATCTCACACTTGTTCTTGCCAGCTGCCTCTGCTGCAACCTCCTTATCGAGTGATGAAGCTGTTGCCAAAGTTACACCTGCAAGGTCATCGATGAACTGAACGTAAATCTGCTTGTTTGAGCGGAATACGGTCATACGAGGCTGCTCAGGCGTACCGTTTACGATCTTACGGATACGCATCTTGATCCTCTCTCTTCTTTCTATCTTAGTTAATGACATAATGCTTGACTTATTTTACTATTTAGATGCAGACTTACCAGCCTTACGACGGATAACCTCACCAACAAACTTAATACCCTTACCCTTGTATGGCTCTGGCTTACGCAATGAGCGAATCTTCGCTGCTACCTGACCTACCAACTGCTTGTCGATAGACTTGAGTGTGAGGATAGGGTTACCCTTCTTCTCTGTTACAGCTGTTGCCTGAACCTCTGCTGGAAGCAAGATAGCGATATCGTGTGAGTAACCGAGACCCAACATCAACAAACCATCCTTAACCTCAGCCTTGAAACCAACACCAACAAGCTCCTGCTTGATCTCGTAGCCCTTTGATACGCCTACGACCATGTTGTTGATGAGTGCGCGGTACAAGCCGTGCAATGAACGATGACGGGGCTGGTTAGTTGGGCGTGTTACGAGAACTGCTGGAGACTCCTTCTGAGTCTTTGCGTCGGTGTAAGTTGCAACCTCAACCTTAATGTCTGAGTCAACCTTCTGGCTCAGTGTACCAAGTGGCCCTTTCACGCTTACCGTGTTGTCTGCCGCAACCTCTACGGTTACGCCTGCAGGTAAGATTACAGGTAATTTACCAATTCTTGACATTTCTTCTTTGTTTTTTAGTTAATTAATGCTTGAGACACTGATTAGTAGATGTAGCACAATACCTCACCACCTACATTCTCCTTGCGAGCCTTAGCGTCAGTCATGATACCCTTTGATGTTGAAAGGATAGCGATACCCAAACCGTTCAACACGCGTGGCATTGTATCAACCGATGCGTACTGGCGCAAACCTGGACGGCTAACACGCTTAAGGTTCTTGATTGCGTTTGTCTTGGTTGCTGCGTCCCACTTCAGAGCGATCTTGATTGAAGGGTGGCCCTTCTCGTCTGTGTCGAACTTGTAAGCCAAGATGTAACCCTGCTCGTAGAGGATCTTTGTGATCTCTCGCTTAATTTTTGAGCCAGGAGCTTCAACCACCTTGTGGTTGGCTTTCACTGCGTTTCTAATTCGAGTTAGAAAATCCGCGATTGGATCTGTCATAATGAATTAAAAGTTAAAAATTAATAAAATTAGTTAATTATAATGCCTAAAGGGTTCATCCTCAATAGACTCGCCCCAAAGACTACACTCTTTAAAATGCGCGCAAATATACGCAAAAAATTCCAAAAAATCGCAACTTGTTGCTTATTATTAGGATTTTACGACTCAAAATGCGAAAAAATAACATTTAGATAACATTCAGTGTCCTTCCTGGCGCACTTTCTCTGTATCAGCACTTTGGGAAGCTATGGACATAACAAAAGATGCAACCGATTGACCAATGTCTAACCGCCACAACTCTTGCCACATCGCGCACCCAAGGCACACGCATCTTCTCGCATCGCATAAATCCCGTGACCACAACTCCGATTATGAGCCTCCCCAATTACGAGGACAACCCCGATTACGAGGACACCCCATCTGTGAGAACATCCCCCAGCAACGCCTCTCGGCACCACCAAAGAACACACCACATCGTCATTGCGTCACAGCCACCTGCGACCCTTGAAAGTGTAACTCGATGCCTAACCCGTTCCGCCATCTGCCCGCCGAGAAGTTACCATCACCAGACGGCACTTTCCCCGATGAGCGCAATGACCTACTTGGGACTCTGCATCAGTATAGAACCCACATTTGCTGCTATACTTATATTTATATATATAGTATATAGCCGTGGCACCCGCAGGCACCTACAAATAGAGGATTCTCAAGTTGAGATATTTTCTGCATTGACCTTGCTTACCCTGAGCCTACATATAGAGTCCAAATAAGACCCACACATAGAGCCCACATACAAGCTCCGTCACTGCTTTTCTCTCACAAACAACTCCAACGGGGTTAGGCCGAAACCTTCCACACATCGGAGATAATAAAAATATCGCTCGGGGCGGATTGCCCGCCCCTGCGATATGAAAGTCTACTACCAGCTAGCCTTCTTTACACCTGGGATCAGACCGTTTGATGCCATCTCACGGAACTGAATACGGCTGATACCGAACTGGCGCATATAACCCTTAGGACGACCAGTCAACATGCAACGGTTGTGCTGGCGGATTGGGTTAGAGTTGCGTGGCAACTTT
>JAFYOF010000108.1 GCA_017560305.1 Alistipes sp. | reverse complement strand
TCTCAGTAGCATCAGGTGGTGGTACAGGCCGTACTTTGCACCCAGATAACATGGGCGCAGGTCCAGCTTCTTACGGTATGACCGATACTTTGGGTCGTATGCACTCAGACGCTCAGTTTGCAGGTTCTTCATCAGTTCCAGCACACGTTGAGATGATGGGCTTCCTCGGTATGGGTAACAACCCAATGGTAGGTGCAACAGTTGCTGTTGCCGTTGCTATCCAGCAGGCTATGACTGAGTAATTCACTCAACCATAAATAATGAATCCCCGCAGGCAATCGCTTGCGGGGATTTTTATCTTTGACAGGATAATTTTAAAATCGCATTATTACATTTTATTGTATTTTTGCATATTTTCATCAACTGCAAAAAAAGCTTAATACTGCTAAAAGGGGCGCTTTGGGAGATTATAAAGAGATCGCTTTAGAAATCCATCTATAATATTTTCTTGCATTTTATACAACCTAAAACAACAAAACAACCTCCCGACCGAAGCCGAGAGGTTGCAAGTAATTTTCGCAGCGACAAGCAAATGTCGCTTTCAATGCAGAAATTCAACTAATTCCAGCCATCCACCTCGCCGCTGATGTTGATTTCAATCTTCTCCTGGTCAGGAGAGGTGTTGAGTGTCACGGTGATGGTGTGCTGATAGCCTGGGCGGAACGACATCGAGTAGTTGAGCAGGTAGGCTATGCCCTCCATCGTAATCTCAACCAGCGGTGTGCTGCGCTCGATGAACTGTGGCACGACGATGGCGTCGAATGTGTCGCCGTCGACCTGTCGCATCGAGATAGTCTTGCGTGCTCCCATCTGATATGCCTCGAGTGAGCCGATGCGCCAGTCAAGACGCGCCGTTGTGAGGGTGTTGTAGATGTGCACCTCGATATCCTCTGGCAGCTCGCCCTCGTAGCTTGGTCCGCGCACGATATCCACCACTACGCGCGACATCATATGCTGGAAATTGAGCTTCACCGCGCCATCACTCTGCGCCACCTTCTCGGCCTTTGCCCACATCAGGTCTGACGCCTCATATCCGCCGAGCTGCTCCTCTGTGCCGAGGTCTGCCTGGGCGGGGTCGATGTCGAAGAGGACATTGCTCATTGCCGTTGTTGGCTGGTATGGGTAGAAGCCATAGAAGTCGCAAGGCTTCTCACTCCAGTATAGCGTGCGGTTGCTTGCCCACTTGGTGCCGTTGTATGTCATCGGCTCGTTGTTGATGTAGTTACCTGCGGTCTGCACCTCGGCTACATTGTCGCCGTCGTACTCCACGGCGTAGAGGCTCATCTTGTCGCCCTCCTCAAATGAGGTGAGTGTTGCTCGTGTGCCGCCTAACGACGCCTCGACACGAATCTCGTTGGGGTTTACCTCCACCTCGTCGTTGTTGCAACCCACCGCAGCCAGCGCGATGAGTGCCAATGCTATATATTTTTTCATAATCATCTCGTTTTATTACTTTTTCAACTGTGGTTTCTCGCCCATAAACTTTGGTGCGTGCTGCTTGGCAGCGGCATTGCGTACAGCTGGCGTATCCTCAACCTCGAGAGAGGCACGAGTTACAAAGTCGTTGTTCGACGCGTCGCGCACATCGTTTGCGTAGAACTCGGCGAGCGAGAACTCCTCGCCTGCGTAGCGCTTGATGCGTTCCACCATCTCCTGACGCGAGATTGCCGAGTAGTAAGGGATGTTGTTGTTCATACACGATGTAGCCTCTGAACGGTAGATTCCGCGCGCGTATAAGAATCCGCCCTCGTACATATCGACGATGTTGGAGTAGTCGGGGTTTGCAAAGAGGTGCGCCCACTCTACTGTCTTGTAATCGCCATTTATCGAGAGGTTGCGATACCAGCCTAAAGCTTTGCCACTATAATAAGCTGCCAAAAGACCGAACCACTCATTTAGAATGATGTGCTCTTCCGCCAACTTTGCAAAGCCGTGGCCGCCCGCCTCGTGCTGGACGATACCGCGGAAGTCGTATGGATAGGCATCGCGGCTCATTGGGCAGATTGCTATTGCAGAGCCATCCGCCCACATATAGCAGATACCGCCATAGTCGGTGGTGTTCTCAACCATCACAACCAAAGTCTTGTTGATATTACCCTCATCAACTGTCGGAGTCTTCATTGCATACTCATAGGTTGCCTGCGTATCAGGGGCAATACCATCAAGCGAATACTGCGAACCAAACTTGGCTTCGCGAATGGTATTCACAGTTCCCATTCCGCTATCTGGCGACATACCAAATACGGTATAGACATTGAAATAAGGCTTGTATGTCTTGTAAGGCTCAATACCGAAGTAGTAACCTATCGCTTCATCTATTCCTGGCAAATAGTTGCCCATTGCAATATCGCGTGCATCGAAGCAGTCGCCCATAAATACGACATTCACACCTTCGCCCTTGCTTGCGGTCTGGTTTACAATCACATCGCCATCAGCATACTCACAATCATACTGCTCAACTGCCATCTTCACAGTCGCAGGCTCATCGTTACCTGTTGTCCGGTTGTCTAATTTGAAGATAATATCTCCTGCACGGCCCTTATGTGTTTCGTTTGTATATCCATATCCATTCCACTCCTCTCGGGTAAAGGTATCATCAGTGCGAGCCATCTCGCTGATTGTAACGGTCACCTCCTGGCGACCTACGCCCGAAGATGGGGTTACCGTTACCCAGTCGGGACAACTCTCTATGCTCCAAGGCTCACCGCTTGGCACGCGCAACAGATAACTCTTTGAATACTCGGCATTCAAAGCACGAATATGTTTGCGCGAGATTGAGAAATCATAATATGCACTGATTCGCTTAAACTCTTTCCACCCATTTTGTGTCTGATATTTTGCCACTGCATCTTCTGGCACCTGCAAAGTGAAATTATCTTTTGGCACTCCATCAAATGCTCTGCTTCCAACCACAGGAGGAATTATTGCATCACACCGCATTGATGTAAGGTAATAACAATAACTAAAAGCTTCCGAACCAATAGCTATCACATTCTTAGGAATTGAAATTGCAGGAAGAGATCTGCATTGCCCAAAAGCCTCGGCTTCAATTGTCACCACACCTTCAGGTAAAACCACAGGTTCTGACAATCTTGTATTATTGTAAAATGCTTTGTTTCCGATTTGTACACACTCACTATTTTCAGCAAAGATAACGCTTGTAAATAAGTTGTAGGCAAAACAGTTGTCATAAATCTGTATTATTTGATTTGGAATAACCAATTCTCCTTGTATGCTACATTCTGAAAACGCACCACCACCCAATTTCTTCAAGCTAATAGGGAGTGATAAACTTTTATATTGCCCGGATGAAGCAAAGGCAGCGCCCTCTATTTCTACAACTCCTTCAGGGATAATTAAATCTCCAGAAAAGTTACAACCGGCAAAACAGCCGTTACAAATCTTTTTTAGTTTAGATGGAATAGTTAATGTTCCAGTAAGCATTGAGCAACCGCTAAAACACGATCTTCCTATATGCACAAGAGTTTCAGGCAATGATAATGAACCTGAAAGAAATTTACAACCGGAGAATACTGTCTCCCCCAATATTTCCAATTTTGCGGGTAACTGCAATGAAGAAATATTTGTATAAGAAAATGCAGAAGCACCAATTTCTACAACATCATCGGGGATAATCAACGCACCAGAGAGTAGAGTGGCACGAAATGCAGAACTGCCAATTCTTAACACTTTTTCAGGAAAAACAAAGTATACAATTGACCTAAAAGAGAACGAATCATCAGGAATCTCGTGGGCAAAATGGTATTGTTCATAAAATAAAAAAGAGATCTTGGCATTGGGGTATCTGTCTTTTACTGCTTGTTGTCTTTCTTCTTCTGATTCTGGCATATCACCAACAAAATATTCATTGTGATATCCTCTGCCATCATTTAAATTAACCTCATATTGCCATTCTCCCACAATCTCACTCTCCTTAAGGTTAATCGCCTGCAAAAGCTCCATTGAGTCGCGCATAAAATAAAAATCCGATGCGCAAATTTTGCCCGACACCTTCAGATTCCTAATCTTATCAGGATTTTTCTTTGCCTCGCTAATCTTTGCGCCCAATGTGCCAGCCTCGTCAAGATGAACAACATAATACTGGCGAGCCTCGTCGCCGTGAGCCTCAAGGTCGGTGGTCCAATCAACAATATCGCAGTCGGTGAGGGTGAACTCATAGGTGCCCGTCATCGCCTTCTTCTTCACCTCTATGGTAAACTTATGCTGCTTGCCCGCCTCGAAGGTGAAATCCTCGTTCTTGCGGAACTTATAGGTGATACCATTTACTGTAATAGTGTAGAGAGCTTCATTCGCAGCCACACTCTGTGGCACAACGATAGCGCGGAAACCCGCCTCGGTGGCACGCATCACGATACCCTCGGCATCCAGCTCGCCCTCGGCAACAGCCTCGCCCGTAGCAAGGTCAACAGAGGCTGTGCGGATGGTGTTGTTCACCAGCACAGTCTTCTCCAGCGACTCCCACTCGCCCTCGGCAAAACCCGCACCCTCGGTCAAAACCACATTGGCGCAAGAGAGGCGGTGAGAGAAACGAATCTTGACACGATTCTCACTTGGGGTGATGTTCTCGGTCTTGCCCCACAGAAAATCAGAAGCCGCAAAGCCATCGCTTGCATCATTGGCCGACTGGTCCTGCGCAACCGTGAAGCGGTAGTCGTTCACGCTTGATGGCGCGCCGTAAGGATAGTAGGCGTAGAGGTCAATGTTGGTCTCGACATCCTTGTAGTAAATCGAGCCCGTAGATTGCCACTCGCCCGACTCGCCATTATAGGTGTAGCGGGCGTTGTCCACCTGATTGCCCTCATCGAGCAAAACGCCCTGCGTAGCGTTTTTGTCGGTGTAGTTCACGCCGTAAAGACCAATCTGGTCGCCATCGCAGAAGCCGTTGTCATCGACACGGGTGCTCGGGCTGACCTCACCGTCAAGCCTGATGGCAAGACGCGACTGATGGTTGATGTTCATCTCATCAACATCGGAATGACAACCCGCCAACAGGGTCGCCATACCAAGCAGTAAAAATAGTTTGCGTTTCATAGTTTTGAATTTATTTGTTTATGTTTTTAGTTGTCGGTTTTATTCTGTTTTGTTCTGCATCTATTCTGGTTTTATTCAGCCGTGCCGCCATTCTCACCGCCATCGCCCCAGCCGCCAATTGTCGGGTCGAACGACTTGTAACGATCCTGAAGGATGGTGATAGTTTGCTTTATTTTGCGATCAGCAGATGTCAGAATTATAGTTCCCGTGCGCTCCTGCTTCGCCTCGTTGGGCGCAATGTTGAAAATGAGGTTTTCGGTATGGAAGGCGCGAGTATTCTCTGCACGCGTAATCCATTCTGCAGAAATCGAAATTTTGAAATCTACATTGTGACCAACTTCAATGGAAAGTTCTCCGCCATCACTCTCCACGGTGTAGCTTTCCTTAGCAAGAACCAATGCATCTTTTTGGGTTTGGGTAATCGTCACAACCTCAGAAAGACCGTTTTCCTTGTTGAAAAACACAATCTCTGCTGTGCGCTGGTCGAGTTCCTCGCTTGGCGCAATATCGAAATAATATGTGCTTGTCGATACGCCACGAGTGGTATTTTCGTGCAGCCAATCTACATCAGTTGGAAGCTCTACCGCAACATCAACATTACTCTTGACCTCAACAGCAATGGTTCCGCCTTCAGATGAGACTACATACTCACTCTTTGAGATGACAAGCGACGGCATCGAGCCCGCCTGATAGATGGTTATCTCCTCGTTGAACTCGCCGCTTGTAATGTAAATCTTCGCCTCACGCTTCTTTGTGTCGTCGTTCTCCGCAACGGAGAAGGTAAGAGTAGAGGTCTTCAATGCACGAGTGCCCTTATACTTTACCCAATCTTCGGCAGACTCTTCAATGGTATAGTCGAAGTCGATATTTGCTTTAACTTCTATCTTGATTTCGCCGCCCTCGGCCTCAACTTCAAATTTAGAAGCCGTAATAGTGAGCGCATCTTTCTGCTTTTGTGACACCTTCACGGTTTTTGATGCCGAGCCAGCCTTGATAACAATCGACGCTGAACGATCATCGGGGGTATCATTAGCCTCGGTTGTTACGGTAATCTTTGCATCACCAGCCTCGCCACTGGTGGGATTAATCGCGCACCAACCATCGGCACGAGAGTTAATAACCTCGGCTGTCCACGCCTCTGTGGTCGAGAATGAAATCTCATCCTTGCCACCCTCAACAGGGAAATCGACGGATGCTGTTTCGAGCTTAATCTCTGCCTTTGGTTTTTCGGGCGTTGGATCTTGAGGCGTAGTTCCACCATCTTCACCCCCAGAGCAAGCAACGATTGTTGCTACCATCAACAAATAGAGAAAAATTCTTTTCATATCTTGATTGTTTTTATTTGCATAATTTCTAACAAAGTTAACAAACATTTCCGAAAGTTCTAATTTGCAGATGCTATTTTATTGGTTGTAAAGCACGATTGTCAGCCGAAAACACAGTTGTTTTGGCGGTTATCAAAGAAGATATAAAATCAAAGGATTGTTTTGCATATTCCCTGCATTTTTATTAAATTTGCGTAGAACCTAAAACTCTATCACGATGAAAAGATTTACTCTTTTAACACTTTTTGTCGCTGTGGCGGCAATATGCTTTGCTGAGCAGCCCATCCGAAAAACAATCTTTTCACGCGATTTTTCACCCGCCGAGGGTCTGATTACACCGCACGAGCGCCCTTATCGTGACGAAATCTGCCTCAACGGACTCTGGGAGGTGCAGTGCCTGGGCATCCCCTCGTCGTGGCGCGCTGGCACGGGCGAAGCTCCCGAACTTGCCGAGCCTCAGCCTGACCGCTGGGACAAGGTGAAGATAAAGATACCCTCTCCAATCAATGTCAACAACTGGGGGCAGGGCTACAATGTCGGCGAGGGCACACGACACCCCTACGCGCCGAGCTCGGTCTACTTCCCTTCATACCCCGAGCATTGGAATCACGCCCGATTGGCGTGGCTGCGTTGCTCATTTGCAATCCCCGAGGATTGGAAAGACAAGCGCATAGTGCTTCATTTTGAGGCTATTGCGGGCGAGAGCCGCATCGTCATTAACGGCACGGAAGTGCTCCGCAACTTTGAGTCACATCTGCCTATTGACATTGACATCACCGACCACATAGACCCTGCAGGCGAGAATGAGTTGATGGTGGGTTTGCGCCACACACGCCTTTTCGACAAGTCGCACCCCGACTATAAATATATGGGCGCGACCTACCCAACGGGCTCAAACACCGACGATTTGATTGGCATCTGGCAGGATGTTATGCTGTGGGCAGAGCCGCAGGTTCGCATCAATGATGTCTTCGTTCAGCCGTGGGTGGATCGTGGCGAGTTGCGTGTGGAACTGACTATTGAGAATACCACCACGAAGCGCCAGTCGCTCGAGATTGGCGGCGACATCCGCGAGTGGATAAACCTTGCAGGCAAGGATGTGCTCTCTGCGCCCGAAATCAGTTGGAAGTTAGGCGAGAGCGCTCTCACCATCCCCAGGCAGAAGGTCACTCTCAAGGCGGGCGAAGCACGCAAAATCACGCTCACGCAGAGTGTCAATGGCGAGCTGAAATTCTGGTCACCAGCAGAGCCAAACCTTTACACCCTGTTGCTCACGCTCAACGACAAGCACCAGCAAATTGACTGCAAGGCGGAGCGTTTCGGTTGGCGTCAGTTCAAGATTGTGGGCGAGGATTTCCACCTCAACGGCGAGCGCATTCAGTGCTTCGGCGACATCCAGCACCCCTTCAGCGCCTACATCTGCTCGCGCCGATTTGCCTATGCGTGGTATCAGATGATTAAGGATTTCGGCGGTAATGCTGTGCGCCCACACGCCCAGCCGTGGCCGAGAGTGTATTACGACCTCGCTGACGAGATGGGTCTGATGGTGCTGGACGAGACTGGCGTATTCGGCAGTTCAATCCGTATGAACTTCGAGGAAGAGATTACCTGGGAGCGCAGCAAGGAGCATCTGCGCCGACTTATTCTGCGTGACAGAAACCACCCATCGGTTATCGGTTGGAGCCCAGGAAATGAGACATTTGCAATCGCACTGCTGAACAAACCGCCCAAGGAGGTGGCTGCGAAGTGGGATGATAAGTTGGTGGAGATGGCTCTCACGGCTTTGGAGCACGACCCTACGCGCGACTTTGTAACGCTGGATGGCGACCGAGATATGGATGGTCGTCTGCCCGTATGGAGCAAGCATTTCGGCCACAATCTTGAGATTTTCAACCTCCCGAAGGATATGAAAAAACCGCTTATCGTAGGTGAGTCGGGTGCGACTTACTACGGCCGCCCTATACAGCTCTACCCGTTTGTGGGCGAGCGCGCATTTGAGTGCTATGAGGGTCGTAACGAGGCGCTGGCGATTGATGTTTTCCAGAATGCACGCTATATGGCGCAGCCGCTGCTGGACTACTACTCGCCATCGGAAGTATGCTGGTTTGGACTGGAGCACCTGCCACTTGGTTACAACGATTTCAACCGCCTGCCTACGCGCGAGGATGGCGTCTTTGCGGGCAAGCCTTACGAGGAGGGAAAGTTTGGTTATCAGTATGAGCGCATACCGCCCTATGTGACCACATTCAACCCAGGCGTCGACCCCGAGTTGCCACTTTACAAGCCGCTGGCGATGTTCAATGCGCTGAAGGAGGCGCTTAATGGCGGCACTTGGCAGCCATATAAGGAGGTAAAGCACCCCGCAAAGCCTGCGCTGAAGGAGGCTATTTACAACGAGGCGTATGTGGTGGGCAAGCCTCTGCGCGAGTTGCTGGAGTTCGTCGGCAGAATGGGCATTGCAACGACAGAGAATGCCGCCGCAGCAAAACTGTTTATCGTTGATATGGAGAATGCAACCGCCGAGGAACTCACCGTTTTGGATGGTGAGCACGAGGCGTTTGTTCTGGCATTAGGCAAGGGCTCTACCATCAGCGAGGAGTTTGCGAATTGGCTACCAGCACCTATTGAACTTACCGCACACAAGGCTACCGCATTGGAGAGCAACAAGTGCGATGAATGGGGAGCATATTTTGAGTTACCAGACCTCTATTTTGCGGAGTCACAAGGTGATAAGATGATTCTCAAGGCGGGCATTGCGGGCACAGGGGTGACCGCCGAGAATACCGTTTTTAGTGCATCGCAGACCGACTGGAGTCTATTTAACAATGTTGCGGAGCACTGGAAATGCGCACAAGTGGTGCTCTACGAGGCGCTGAACAAACCCGCAGGAGCGGCCGTTGTGAAGAGCAAGGTTGGGGATAATGAGGTTGTGATGTCGGTTATCGACTACACCATCAACACCAAGGAGACAACCCGCTTTTGGGAGTCGCTTTTTAGGGTGATGAGCATACACGCCGACCCCACCTCCGCCAGCAAAAAGAACTCCACCAAGGAGCACAATCTACTACTGGATGGACCCGTGGATTAAAGGAATGTCAATAAAGAAGAAAGGCTGCTATCAAGCAGCCTTTCTTTTGTTATTTGTGACATCGCTTCAAGGGTGAGCGTAACTCCGCCCCTTTCTACGCAATTGCTACAACGCAATCTTGAAGATGCACTTCTTGACGCAGCCCTCGCCGAGCATTGGGGCGTGGCCATCCTCGGGATAGAGGATTGAGAACTGACCCTTGCGAACGGTGTAGAAGCACTGTGGGGTGTCGGTGAAAAACTGCACATCCTTAGCCTCGTCGAAGTCAGCCTCTGGCTTCAGGCAGTCAGCCTTCTCGCTCCAGCCGAAATACTCCTCCGCGCCATCCAAAACCAACTGGATGTCGATATACTTGCGGTGCAACTCAAGGCGCGCCTCTGACTTATCACGAAGGTCCAACTCCTGCACCATCACGAAGATATTATCGCCGTCGATGTCGTGACGACCACACTCCATTGCTGCCAGGTCGTGGCTTGCAATGTAATCAAACACCTCCTGAAAACGAGGGTGAAGCGCGTAATACTGCGCAGCGTTTTTCAATGAATCAAGTATCATAATCGTTTGTGTTAATTAGTTGTCTTATTGTACAATAGGCGCACCATCACGGGATAGTGGTCGGAGTAGTTGACCTCGTTATCGATGATGGTATCCTGCTCAAGCAGAGCGAGAGTCTGTTCGTCGGCATACTCCTTGACGCCCTCGCCCACCAGAGGCTTATTATCGCCAAAGCGACGCACCACGATGGTATCGCCACGCTGAGGCTGGGTCACATAGCCCCACGAATCGATGACCTCATAGGAGAGGACATTGAAATTCCTGGAGCAAAGGATATAGTCGATACGCAACATATCGAAGAAGCCTCGATAGGTGTGCGCATAACCACGACCCTGCTCGCGGTAGGTGTCACGCAGGCGGCGCGAGAGTTTGCGGTAGGTATAGGACACAGGAGTGTCATTGAAGTCACCGCAGACAATCACGGGATAGGGCGAAGAAGAGATAATCTGCTTGATGGTGTCTACCTGCGTAGCACGCAGACGATTGTTCTCCGTCAGGCGTGAGAGAATGCTCTGGAACTGCCCCTCCGATGACTCATCGTCCATATATTCGTGATTCTCAACATATTTCCTATCGGCCTTGCGTATCGCCGTAGTGTGCAGATGGAGGTTGAACACACGCAGCGTGTCATCCTTTATTGCGATATCAGCCCACACAAAGTTCTTCATCGAATCGATGCGCTCCGCCCTCACAATAGGATAACGGCTGTATATGGCGGGGCTCAGGTTTGAGCGTTTCAAATCCTTGGGCAGGGCGTACATAGGCTTCAGAAGCGTATCCATAGCCTCCTTGAAACCAAACTCCTGAAAGCAGAGGATGTCAGGGTTGATGCTCTTGATCATCGCCGCCATCGAGTCAATATTGCGCTCGCGGTCGTCGCCGATGAAACTGCGCACATTATAGGTCATCACCTTCATCGCCTTGCGGTCGTACTTGGGCTCGGCATAGGTGCGACGCACCTCCATACGATAGAACGACGAGATGCTGAAAAGGCCAAACAACGAGACCAGAATCAAAGGCACAGCCACCCACAGACGCCAGCGGATAATCCAGTAGAGCACCATCACCGCCTGCGCACCATAGACAAAGGGCGCAACGATGCCCAGAGTGGTCACCGTATCCCAATTGCGAGGGTCGAGGCGAGGCACCAGCAGCGTGAGCACAAAGAGCACCACGACAGCCAGAGTCACAACACCCATCAGCAAATCGAGCAAGACACCCACAACCGAGCGCGACGAGCGCTGCGACTGCGAGGAGTATGTCGTACGATAGTATTCAGCCATACTTTAGAAATATATTTTACCCTTCTTTCGCCACCAGTGGAGCAGAGCAAGACCCCACAACATACCGCCCAGATGAGCAAAGTGGGCCACGCCCGACTGAAATCCCGACAGACCGAAGAAGAGTTCCAGCAAACCGTAGATTACAACAAACCACTTGGCCTTCATCGCCACGGGTGGGAAGACCAGCATAATGACATTATTGGGATGCAACACGCCAAACGCCAGCAGCAGACCGAACACCGCTCCCGAAGCGCCCACGGTAGGTATGCGCAACAAGTCCAGCGAGCCATAGAAGCCATTTGCCGCCACGGCGTGGATATACTCGGCATAGCCTACGCCCAGCTGCAACAGAGCAGCACCGATACCGCAGACCATATAGTAGGTGAAGAAGCGCTGCGAGCCCAACTCATACTCAAGCTGTCGGCCAAACATCCACAAGGCAAACATATTGAAGAAGAGGTGCGACACTCCGCCGTGCAGGAACATATAGGTGAAGACCTGATAAGAGTGGAACAACGGACTCTCGATATTAAACAACGCAAAACGCGAGACTATCGCATTACCAAAGGGCAACAACTCGGTAGCCAACAACGCAACGCAGTTGGCGATAATCAAGTTCTTGACCACTGGTGGAGTCATATTTCGGCGTAAATACATCTTTCTAACTTAATTTTGATTTCAATTCATCTATCGCAACCTCCGCCATAATGGGCTTACCCGATGGCGAGAAACTGTAATTTTCACATTCACACAATCTTGAGAGCAACTCCTGTGCCTCCGCGCGACCCATTCTTGGAAGCGAGTGCGAGCCCTTGACCGCCATCACACGAGCCAAGTCCTCCTTCATACGCTCCTGCGCATTTGCATTGGACTCAACCTCGCGCAACAACTCATACAACAAGGCATCAGCCTGCTCGACAGCCACATTGGCGGGCACACCGCCCAGCGCAACACGACCCTCACCCTCAAGTTCCATATCGAAGCCCAGCGCAGCGAACTCTACCTCGTGCTCCTTCAGCAGGGCGTAATCATCCTCCGAGAGCACCAACTCCTCGGGAAAGAGCAACTTCTGCGAAGCGCAACTGCCACCCTTGAGCATAGCGAGATAGCCATCAAACAACAGACGCTCCTTCACTCTGCGCAGGTCGACAACCATCGTGCGACCGCCACTCACAGCCATCGCCAGACCGCCCACAAGAGGCATCACATCCGAAAAGCAGAGACCCTGCTCTACGCTCAACTGCTGCTGAAGACCAGCGGCAGGAACGAACTCCAGATTACTCTCCTCATCATCCACCAAATCACTCAGGTCGATACCGCCCGAAAGCAGCGTGCTGGAAACATCACGATAATCATCGGCTTCGGCACTCTCCTGCCCAAATGAGGTGATTGGCTCAAACGAATGTTTTGGCTCAAACGGCATAGTTGGCGTTACGGGCTTTACAGGCTCTGGCTCCATCTCGAAATCATCGAGATCGGAGAGGCTGCCCCACGCCACATCACGCAAGCCTGGCATATCCACCTGTGGTGTCACGCTAAGCGCTGCACGCGCCGAAGAAGAACTGCTCCTTGAACCACCACTCTGCGAGGCTCGCAACATAGCCGCAGTGTAGTCGTCGATGCGAGGCTCTGCAGGCTCCACATCGCTGACATAATCCTCTCTGAATGGGTTGTAGTCCATATTATCGGTAACCTTCGGTTCGGCGTAAATCATCGTGTCGTCGCTCATCACGGGGATATCCAGCGCACTCTGCTCAAACTCCATCATACCCACGCTACCGCTCTTGGCAAGTGTCGAGCGCACGGCGGCGCTGACAATCTGGTTAACATCCTCGGCGTCGGCGAAGCGCACCTCGGTCTTATGAGGCGAGACATTCACATCCACACGGTCGGGCTCCACCGTAAGGTAGAGGAAATAGGATGGCGAGCAGTTGTCGGGAATGAGTTTTTCATACGCCTTCATAATGGCGCGATAAATCTGCGGAGAGCGGAAATAACGACCATTAACAAAGAGATACTGCTCGTTATTCTTCTGCTTCGCTGCCGCAGGACGACCCACATAGCCCTTCACCTTGACGATGGATGTGTCGACATCCACCTCCAAGAGGTTGGTCTTGATATGGCGACCCACAACATCGATGATGCGCTCCATCAGCGACCCTGAGCCGAGCGTGATGATAGGCATATCGTTTGACATCAACTCGCACCTCACCTGCGGATTGCAGAGCGCCACCTGACGAAAGACCTTCTTAATCTCGGTCACCATCTTGGTGCGGTCACCGTTGAACTTACGGCGTGCGGGTGCGGTGTAGAAGAGATTACGAACAAAGAACTGCGAGCCCACGGGACACATCGTCGGGGTTTGCGAGACAAACTCGCCACCGTTGACAATAGTGACCGTGCCCACCTCGTCATCCTTCTGACGGGTGCGCAACTCCACCTGTGCCACCGCAGCAATCGACGCCAGCGCCTCGCCACGGAAACCAAAGGTCTGCAGGCGGTAGACATCGTCGAAGTCGCGAATCTTGCTGGTAGCGTGGCGGTCAAAGGCCATACGGGCGTCGATGGGTGACATACCACATCCATCATCCACAATCTGGATAAGTTCCAGACCTGCGTTGCGGAAGTTCACGGTCACCGACCTTGAGCCTGCGTCGATGGCATTCTCCATCATCTCCTTGACCACCGACGAGGGGTTGTCCACCACCTCGCCCGCAGCAATCTGATTGGCTACAATCTCGGGTAAAAGTCGTATCTTGTTCTCTTTCTCCATCTTTAGTCGGGTTGATGGGTCTTACTCTTCAATGATTTCTATCTCGTCGCCCTCCTCATAGTCGTTGGGCACGATAATCAGCGGAGCGTAGGGGTTAAACTCCTCGACCTCCTGCTGTTGCTGCTCAAACTTCTTCTGCGTTGAGTCGGTAGTCGCCATCTCGAAGATAGCACCCAGACGAGGTATGAGCAGGTAGATAAGCACAAAGAGCAGCATCAGGGCAACGCCCATCGTCCACATCTTCATCTGCTTGTCCGACTTGCCCTTCTTGGCCTCCTGCTCCTTGCGCAGGTCGCGCGCTGCGCGCTTTGCCTTGATGTATTTGCCAGGCGTGTACTCGCCCTGGTCGTCCAGACGCTCGCCACGCAACTCGGCACGACGCTGCTCACGCTCCTCCTTGGCGGGGTCGAAGTAGCGAGGTGTGTAGTTGAAACTATTGGCGTGACGCTTATAAGGTGAAAACCAACCCATAGTGCTAAAGTTTATTATCTGAAAAAGTTCTTCATTCGCTCGAAGATATTCTGACTCTCGACGCTCTCGGCGTGCTTGAAGTGAGGCTGCTCGGCGAGCTTCTCTACCAGTTTACGCTCCTCGCTGTTGAGCGAGTCAGGGATGGTGATATCCACCACGATGAGGATATCGCCTCTGCCGTAGCCGTTCACATCGGGCAGACCCTTGCCGCGCAAACGCAACACCTTACCCGCGTGAGTACCCGCAGCAATCTTGATCTTGGCACGACCGTCGATGGTAGGAACCTCCACCTCGCCACCGAGGATACAGGTTGTAACAGGCAGATTCAGGTTGTGAATCAAGTCGTTACCATCACGCACCAACTCTGGGTTGTGCTCCTCCTCGATAACCACCAGCAGGTCGCCATTCACGCCACCACGGCGTGCTGCGTTACCCTTGCCCGATACGGTCACAGCCATACCCTCTCCTACGCCGGCAGGAATCTTAATCTCGACAACCTCGTCGCCACGCACAGCGCCCTCGCCGTTGCAAGCCGAGCACTTTGCTGAAATGGTCTTACCCTCGCCGTTACAAGTAGGACATACGCCCTGAGTCTGCATACGGCCGAAGAATGTGTTCTCGACACGAGTCACATAGCCCGCACCATTACAAGTCGAGCAGGTTGAGTATGAAGATGAGTCCTTTGCGCCTGTGCCACCGCACTTGTCGCACGCTACGGACTTGCTGATCTTGAGTTTCTTGGTTGTGCCGTTGGCAATCTCGGCAAGAGTGAGTTTCACCTTCACACGGATGTCGCTACCACGATTTACTCGTCTGCCGCCACCGCCACGCGAAGAGAAGCCACCGAAGTGACCACCGAAAATATCACCAAACTGCGAGAAGATATCCTCCATAGAGAATCCTCCGAAGCCACCACCGCTGAAGCCGCCGCCCGCAGCACCGCTCATACCCGCGTGACCGAACTGGTCGTAGCGCGCACGCTTGTCGGGGTTGGAGAGCACATCATAAGCCTCCGCCGCCTCCTTGAACTTCTCCTCGGCCTCCTTGTCGCCTGGATTCTTGTCGGGGTGGAACTTGATAGCCGCCTTACGGTAGGCCTTCTTTATCTCATCGGCATTGGCGTTCTTCTCGACGCCCAACACCTCGTAATAATCCCTTTTCTCTGCCATCTCTAATGAGTTTTATCTAACTACTCGCCCACTACTACCTTTGCATAGCGCAATACCTTGTCAGAGAGCATATAGCCACGCTGAACGACATCAATCACCTTGCCCTTCATCTCCTCGCCTGCTGCGAAACGAGCCACAGCCTCGTGGAAATCGGGGTCAAACTCCTTGCCCACAGCCTCAATCTCTGTGACATTCTTCTGACGCAACGCCTCCTCAAACTTCTGCAACACGAGCTTCTCGCCCTCGCGCAAAGCGTTGATATCCTCGCTCTTCTCGGATGCAGCCACCGCGCGGTACATATCATCCAGCACCGAGAGCATCGACTTAATCACATCCGAGCCACCGCTCGCCACCAAGTCCATCTTCTCGCGCAAGGTACGCTTGCGATAGTTGTCAAACTCCGCCTGAAGGCGCATATATTTATCTCGCCAAACGGCAATAATCTCCTCCTGTGAAGGCTCTGCTACAGGCTCACCCTGCTCTGCGCCATCCTCTGCCACATTGGCAGAAGCGCTCTGCTCATCGTCTGCCACATTGGCACTTGCTGAGCCCTCGGCTGAGGTGTTAGCCTCTGCTGCCGATGTTGCCTCCTGATCATTAACTTCCTGATTCTTAATCTTTTCCTCTGTCATATCTGTGTGTTTAATCATATTTCCTAATACTAATAGCGCAAATTATATGCCCAAGCCTAACCTAAAATGAATATCGTAGGGCGTTTTGCAATATCTGGCACACCGCACTTGCGCCACTGCGCAATGGGACGCGTTATGATGAACTCATCGGGCGAGGTGATGTCGCACGCCACGGTGAGACGAATCTCGGCAGCGCAGACCTGAAGCATCTGCTCCATAAGTTTCACATTGCGGTAAGGCGCTTCGATGAAGACCTGCGACTGGTGCTCGCTCACTACCCTGCGCTCAAAGCCCTTGAGTGCCTTAGCACGCTCGGGTGGTTTCACGGGCAAGTAGCCGTTGAAGGCGAATGACTGACCATTCAGTCCCGACGCCATCATAGCCAGCAGAATTGATGAAGGACCAACCAAAGGCACTACCCTGATGCCCTTGCGGTGGCACGCCTCCACGACCAGCGCACCTGGGTCGGCAACGCCTGGCACACCCGCCTCGGAGATTACACCCGCCGAGCGTCCCTCAAGGATAGGCTTCACCATCTGCTCGATGGCTGCACCCGCCAGCGTATGCTCGTTGAGCTCCACAAACTCCAGATCGTCGATGCGACGCGCAATCTTTGCCTTCGACAGAAAACGGCGCGCCGAACGCACATTCTCCACAATGAAGTAGTCGAGGCTGTCGATTATCTTGCGATTAGCCTCGGGGGTCACATCGTAGACCTCAGTCAAGTCCGAAATCGGACAAGGTATCATATATAAAACTCCTGCCATTACTCTCTTACATATATGCGTTTTACACGAGCCGAGATTGAGGTGATAATCTCATAGGGGATAGTACCCAGCACCTGAGCCATATCCTCGGGCGTATTGCCCGCCACCGCCGAGAAGACACTCACCGAGTCGCCCTCAACCACCGATGGAACATCAGTCACATCAATCATACAACTATCCATACATATTCTGCCTACGGTAGGCACTGCGTGACCCGCCACCAGCATCTTCCACTCTCCGCCGCCGAGGTGTCTGTCCAGACCATCGGCATAACCTATCGGGATAGTGGCAATCAGGCTGTCGCGCCCAAGCACCTCGCTGCGGCCATATCCAATCGCCTCGCCCGCCTTGCGCTCACGAATCTGCACGATGCGTGTCTTGAGCGCCGCCACGGGTTGCAACTCATCGTTGTGCTTGTAGCCGTAGCCATAAAGACCCAAGCCCAGGCGACACATATCAAACTGCGCCTCGGGGAATCGCTCGATGGCTGCCGAGTTGGCAGTGTGGCGGATAACCTCATAAGGGAGAGCCTCCGCTACCCTGCTGCTCATCGCATCAAATCGTGCAATCTGCTCGCGCGTGAAGTCATCCTGCGTTGGGTCGTCGGCACACGATAGGTGGGCAAAGATGCTCGCCACCCTCACATTGCGGTTTGCCACCAGACGCTCCTTCAGCGCCTCAACCTCGGCCTCAACGAAGCCCAGTCGGTGCATACCCGTATCGAGTTTGATATGCACTGGATAGCCGTGCGCACCATAACGCTCCACGCTGCGCTCAAAATCCTCCAGCGAGTGGAAACTATATATCTCAGGCTCAAGCCTGTAATTTATCATCTTGTCGAAACTGCCGGCATCGGCATTGAGCACCACGATAGGCATCGTGATACCCTTCTGACGCAACACCACGCCCTCGTCGGCAAATGCCACGGCGAGGTAACTAACGCCCAGACGCTGCATCAACTGCGCCACCTCGACATCGCCCGTGCCGTAACTATGCGCCTTGACCATCGCAACAAGGCGGTGATTCATCGGCAGGAACTTACGGAAGTAGCCCACATTGTGGGTCATAGCGTCGAGGTTTACCTCCAGCACCGTAGTGTGACTCTTGCGCTCAAGGTGGTGGCAGATACGCTCGAAGTGGTGTCGGCGGTTGCCCTTCAGAAGGATTGTGCGACCCTCGATATCCTCGTGCTTGAGTCCCTGCATCAAAGCCTCGGTGGTAGGATAAAACTCGCTACCCGAAGCGAACTTGTCGGCACAGGCCGCAATCCTCTCGCCCACACCTATAAACTTCTTCACGCGCGCCTTCTTCACCAGTTTCGCCACGCGCGAATACAACTCCTCGTCGCTCATTCCGCTCTGCAGGATATCAGACACAATTGCCACCGTGTCAGCACCCAACGCCACGCTGCGCAGCGTATCAAGCGCCAGAGCAAGGGAGTTTATATCTGAATTGTAACTGTCGTTAATCAGCGTCGAGCCAGCCTCGCCCTCCTTCACCTCAAGGCGCATAGCCACATCGGAGGCTGGAAGGGTCAAATCCTCATAGCCGAGCCAATGACACAGGCACTTGACAATCTGCGCATTTGCCATCGTCGCCTCGCTGGGCGAGACAACCTCGGGAACTTCGTAATATGCTGCATCGACCTGACAAAAATCGAACTTCTCAAGACCCAGCACCGCCGACAACTCGTAATAGTCGGTGTGGAAAATCAGAGTCTTTGCCCTCTGCGCCAGCACCAGTTTCTCACGCACCTTCTGCTCCACGCTCTCGAAATTTGCCTGATGGGCGTCACCTATAGAGGTGATGACTGCAATATTGGGGCGAATCATACGCTCCAGACGAGCCATCTCGTTTGGCTCGGAGATACCCGCCTCGATGAGTGCCACATCCTCGTCGCCCTCAATCATCAAAAGCGACAAGGCCACGCCCAACTGCGAGTTATAGCTCATCGGCGAGGCGAAGAACTTCACATCCTGCGGCAAAGCGCGGGCTGTCCATTCCTTGACTACGGTCTTACCGTTGGAGCCCGTGATACCCACCACAACACCCTGAAAGCGTGCGCGATGCTCCGCCGCCAGGCGTTGCAGAGCCTCGATGGAGTTATCCACCACGATGTAACCCGTACCCTGCAATGCGCCCACCTCTCGGTCGCGCTCGACCATAAAGGCACGCACACCGCTCTGATACATATCGGCAAGGAAGTTATGCGAATCGTGATTCACGCCCTTCATAGCGACAAACATAGCACCATCGCCGAAGGCACAGTTGCGTGAGTCGGTCACAACATCACACACCACCACATCTTCGCCGTAGTGCACACCCTGGCACATCTGCGCTATTTCCGATAGTCTATATCTCATCTTTTAAGTAGTTTTGAATCTCACCACAGTGATACCTGCGCCACCTCGGTCGGCGTGCTCATCCTTTGCAGACTCCACCTCGGGGACAGAACGCAAGTAGCGGCGGATCTCCTGCTGTAGCGCACCCGTACCCTTACCGTGAAGGATTGTTACGCCACCAACGCCCACCATCAGGGCATCATCAACCAGGTCCTGCACCACCTCCAGCGCCTCCACGGCACGCATACCGCGCACATCGACGCTATCACGGAAGTTGAGTTTGCGCGTTGATATATCAACCGACAACACAGTTCGCGCCTGCGTAGGTCGGATGGATTTCTTGTATTCGGCATTCGACACGAGGATGAGTTTATCCTTCTCAACCATCGTGAGGATTTGACCGAAGGCCACCTGTGCCCTCTTGCCCTTGATGCTCTGCACCACGCCAAGCACCTCCTGACCCTCAATCTTCACCTTTGAGCCCACCTCGATAGGCTTTGGTGCGGGAACTGCCAACTCGGGCTCTGCCACAACCTCGCCCTTGCGCTTCTTATTCTCCTCGCGGCGCTGCTTGCGACGCAGAAGTTTCTCCATCTCCTGCTCCACCTTGTGGCTGTCGAATGACGAAGAGGTCTTCTCGACCGACTCCTTGAACTCATCCAGTTCGCGGCGTGCAAGGCGTGTGAGCTCCTTCTCCGCCTGCGCCTCCTTGATTGTGCGGATGGTGTTCTCAATCTGGCGGTTGGCATCGGCTATGAGGCGCTGCGCCTCCTCCTTTGCCTTGCCGATAATCTCCTTGCGCTCCTCCTTGATGCGAGAGAGCTGCTGCTCGTAGCTCGACTCCAGCTCCTCCACCTTGCGGTCGGTCTGACGGATGCGGTCACGCTTCTGCGACCAGTAGCGGCGGTCACGCGCAATCTCACGCAACTGACGCTCAAGGTTGATATGGTCGCTACCCGCCTTGTCACTTGCCGTGCGGATGATATCCTCGGGCAGACCAATCTTGCGGGCAATCTCAATAGCAAACG
>JAFYOF010000107.1 GCA_017560305.1 Alistipes sp. | reverse complement strand
TCGGCAAGCGCACCGCCGAGCAGGATACCAAGACCAACGCCTATATCCCACGAAACCAGCAAGGTAGAGTTCGCCGTGCCGCGCTGCTCGTGCGAGGCGAGGTTGATGAACATAGTCTGGAAAGCGGGGAACATATGACCATTTCCCAAGCCTATAATCAGCGCCGCGCCGTAGTATCCCCACAGGTTATGCACCGCCGCAAAGAGCAGGTATCCAAAGACCGACACCGACACGCCAAACGAGGCGTTCTCCACCACCTTACCCTTGCGCAGAGTGCGGCTGCCAATCAGGCGCGAACATATCAGTCCGATGGAGAGAATCATAAAGAACAAACCCGTGCCGCCCGTGATGCCCAGCTCCTCCTTGCCGTAGATGGCAATGTAGGTCGCAAGCACTCCGTAAGAGAATGAGTAGCAACACATTGCCACACCCAGCGACCAGCCCTTCAGCAACAAAAAGCGGTCGAGCGAGAGTTTCTCCTTGTTGGCGACAATCTCTTTTTTAGGGAGTTTGAGCGTTGAACTGATAATCATTCCAGTCATCGCGCAGACAAACGCCAGCGCAAAGAGCAAATCGTAACTCTCCCACGCCTGATAAATCGCCAGCGCCACCGTAGGGCCTATCGCCGTTGCGATGTTGTTGCTCAGGCCGTAGTAGCCTATGCCCTCGGCTCGGCGTGTGGGGTGCAGAACATCAATCGCCACCGTACTGTTTGCCACCGTAACCGCCCCAAACGGGAAGCCGTGCAGCGTGCGCACAATAGCAAACAGCAGCACCGTGCCAGCCACCAGATAACCCGCAAAGAGACTCATAAAGAAGAAATAGCTGACCAGCAAAACCGCCTTACGGGGAAAACTATCGACAAAATAACCGCTGAAGGGTCGCACGATAAGCGCCGTGAGCGTATAGCCCGAGAGGACCATACCTATCAAATCCTTGTCGGCGTGAAACACCTCCGACATATAGAGCGGCAGCAGCGGCGTGAGCAGCATAAACGAGAAGAAAATCATAAAGTTGGAGACCCAAGCCTTTGTATAGTTTGAGTTCCACAACCTCTCCTTCTGCTCTTTTGTCATCGTCTGCGTCATTGCGTTTTAGATTCTCTACTGCAAATATACAGCAAAACGGGTTAGAATATTCCCTTGTGGCGGTAATATTTTTTTCAAAGTGGCGGCATTGCAAAAAAAATTGTAAATTTGCAGAATAAACATTACTTCACAAGTTATGAGTGTAGCAGAATTTCTTTCGACAGAACATAAAACCGCTTTTTCAATCGAGGTGTTACCTCCCATCAGAGGCAAGAGCATCGAGCAGGTCTTCAAGACCATCGACCGCCTGATGCCCTTCGACCCGGCATATATCAACATCACCACACACCGCACCGAGGTGAACTACCTCGATATGGGCAACGGCACCTTTGTGCGCGTAACGGAGCACACACGCCCCGGCACGGTGGCTATCGCAGCGACCCTGAAGGAGCGTTACGGCATACCTACCGTTCCCCACATCATCTGCAGCGGCTTCTCGCGCACGGAGCTTGAGAACGAGCTTATCGACCTTGAGTATCTGGGCATTACCGACCTTTTAGTGTTGCGTGGTGACCGCGCACGAGGCGACAACCGTTTCATCCCAGCCGAGGGCGGACACACCCACGCGGTGGAGCTGTGCCGTCAGGTGGAGGATTTCAACAGCGGCAAGATGCTCAACGGCAAGGAGCACGAGCCCATCGGCAAGCGTTTCACATTTGGCGTGGCGGGCTACCCCGAGAAGCACGAGGAGGCGATGAACATCGATCAGGACATCGCAAACCTCAAGGCGAAGGTGGAGGCTGGCGCGAAATATGTGGTGACGCAGATGTTCTTCGACAACAGCCGTTACTTCGACTTCGTGAAGCGTTGCCGCGAGGCGGGCATCACCGTGCCTATCATCCCAGGCATCAAGCCTTTGACTTCACTCACCCAGCAGTCGCTTCTGCCAAAGACATTCCACATTGACCTGCCCGAGGCGCTCGCCAAGGAGTTCCGCCTCTGCAAGTCAAACGAAGATGTGAAGGCATTGGGCGTCGAGTGGGGCATCGCACAGGCAAGAGAGCTGAAGGCGGCAAATGTGCCAAGCATACACTTCTACTCGATGAACGCATCAGCCAGCATCGAAGCAATCGCAAAAGCCGTATATTAATATGACTATCAAAGATATAGCACAAAAGCGCATCCTCATACTGGATGGCGCTATGGGCACAATGATTCAGCGTTACCACCTCTCCGAGCATAATTTTCGCGGCGAGGAGTTCGCCGCACACCCCATCAACCTTGAGGGTAACAACGACATACTGACGCTCACGCGTCCCGACATCATAGCCGCCATCCACCGCGAGTATCTCGAGGCAGGTGCGGACATCATCGAGAGCTGCTCGTTCAACTCGCAGCGCATCTCGCAGGCGGAGTATCAGACATCTCACCTTGTGAGCCGACTCAACCTCGCCGCCGCACGCATCGCACGCGCCGAGGCGGACAGAATGAGTGCGCTCACGCCCGACAAGCCCCGCTTTGTGGCGGGCTCGGTAGGTCCTACGGGTAAGACCGCTTCGATGTCGCCCGATGTGGACAACCCTGCCCTCCGCGCCATAGATTTTGACTCGTTGAAAGAGGCTTACACCGAGCAGATTGAGGCTTTGGTGGAGGGTGGCGTGGATATGCTTTTGATTGAGACTCTGTTCGATACGCTCAACGCCAAGGCGGCCTTGGCGGCTGCCGAGGAGGTCTTTTCCCGCGTGGGTCGTTCGCTTCCCGTGATGCTCTCGGCTACGGTTGCCGATGCTGCGGGCAGAATGCTGGCGGGTCAGACTCTGGAGGCGTTCCTTGCTTCGGTGGCACACCACAAGCCATTCAGCGTGGGACTGAACTGCTCGTTTGGAGCGGAGCAGATGTTGCCACTTTTGAAGCAGATGGCGCACATCGCACCCTGCTACATCAGCGCCTACCCCAATGCGGGCATCCCCGACCAGATGGGGCAATATGACCAGACGCCAGAGATTATGGCACACCACATCGCGCACTTCGCAGAACTCGGTTTGGTGAACATAGTGGGCGGTTGCTGCGGCTCTACACCGAGCCATATCGCAGCCATTGCCAAGGCGGTAGAAAATGCTTCACCACGCACCCCTGACGAGGGGCAGATTCCGTGGTTGGCGGGCCTGGATGGCTTCACGCCAAACGGCAGTTTTATAAATGTGGGCGAGAGATGTAATGTGGCGGGCAGCCGCAAATTCCTGCGTCTGATTAACGAGGGCAACTACGACGAGGCTCTCACCATTGCGCGCAAGCAGGTGCGTGATGGCGCGATGATTCTCGATATAAATATGGACGATGCGATGCTCGACACCGCAAAGGAGATGTGCCATTTCCTCAACCTGATGGCCTCCGACCCCGATGTGGCACGCATCCCGTGGATGATTGACTCGTCACGATTCGAGGTGATTGAGGCGGCACTGAAGTGCATCCAGGGCAAGGCGATTGTAAACTCGCTCTCGCTGAAGGAGGGTGAGGAGTTGTTCCTTGAGCGCGCCGAGAAGATTAAGCGCGCGGGCGCTGCATTGGTGGTGATGGCATTTGACGAGCAGGGTCAGGCGACATCCTACGAGCGCCGCATCGAGATTTGCGCGAGGGCATACCGACTGCTCACCGAGCGCATCTGCTTCCCCGCAGAAGATATAATTTTCGACCCCAACATCCTCACCATCGCAACGGGTATGCGCGAGCACGACCGCTATGCGCTGGACTTCATCCGTGCGACCGAGTGGATACACCATAACCTCCCACACGCCAAGGTGAGCGGCGGCGTCAGCAACCTATCATTCTCGTTGCGTGGCAACAACTTTTTACGCGAGGCGATGCACGCCGTATTCCTCTATCACGCCATCTGCGCGGGTATGGATATGGCGATTGTGAACCCATCGACGGCGGTGATGTATGAGGATATACCAAAGGAGTTGCTGGAGGTGTTGGAGGATGTCATTCTCTGCCGAAAAGAGGATGCCACCGACCGCCTTATCTCGCTTGCCGAGAGTTATCGCGAGCAACCGACAAAGGTAACTGCAACGGCCGAGGAGCGCCTCTTGACGCCACTTGCCGAGCGACTTGCACAGGCTCTGCAACGCGGTGACGAGGAGTTCCTGCAACAAGATATTGAGGAGGCGCTTGCCACCTACCCCACCCCTGCCGCTATCATCGAGGAGCCGCTGATGCAGGGTATGGCCGTCGTGGGAAAACTCTTTGGCGAGGGCAAGATGTTCCTGCCGCAGGTGGTCAAGAGTGCCCGCACGATGAAGCGCGCGGTGGATATTCTGCAACCGCACATCGAGGCGGCGCAGTCGGTCAGCGCAAGCAAGGTGGCACGCTATCTGCTGGCTACCGTAAAGGGCGATGTGCACGACATCGGCAAGAATATCGTCGGCGTAGTGCTGGCGTGCAACAACTTCGAGGTCATCGACCTGGGTGTGATGGTCGAGGCGGAGCAGATTGTGCGCGCGGCAAAGAAGCAGAAGGTCGATTTCATCGGCTTGAGCGGTCTTATCACCCCATCTCTCGACGAGATGTGCCGCGTGGCGCACGAACTCAAAGAGGCGGGCATCAGCGTTCCGCTCTTTGTGGGTGGCGCGACAACATCGGCACTCCATACGGCATTGAAGATTGCGCCTCTGTATGACGGCGCGGTGTTCCACACCAAGGATGCGGCACAGAACCCACTGCTTGCAATGCAACTTTTGGGTCAAGAGCGCGAGGAGGTTATCCGAAACCTTAAGGCCGAGCAGCAGCGTCTGCGCGACGAGCACACAGCCGCAGCGCCCGCCGCAACTCCCGTACGCCCTGCGATTGACTGGGCGGCGCAGCGCATCACAAAGCCTTCGTTTACGGGCGCACGGACTTTGGAACATATTGCAATAGAGGATATTAGACCATATATAAACTGGACTCACTTCTTCAACCTCTGGCGCGTAAAGCCCGAGAGCGAGGAGGCGACCACCCTGCTTGCCAAGGCAAACGAGATGCTCGATGCACTGGCTACGAAGCACTACCTTGTGGCTCGCGTGGGACTCTACGACGCCTATGCGACCGACCACAGCATACATCTGCGCCACAGCGAGGGTTGCCCTTGCTGCGGAGGCGTGGAGCGCACGACGGAGATTGCGACACCTCGACAGAGCACGCCAAATGCCGATGGACTGACGCTCTCGCTCTGCGACTTTATTGCGCCCGAGGGCGACTACGCAGGTGCGTTTGCCGTAACCATCTCACAATCACTCTGCGAGGAGTTGGAGCACACAAAGTTATGCGACCTTGAGGAGTCGTTGCTCTTGCAGAGCCTTTGCGACCGACTCATCGAGGCGGCGAGCGAGTGGCTACACCTGAAGGTGCGCCGCGAGTTGTGGGGCTATGCACCCGACGAGGCGCTTTCGGTGAAGGAGTTGTTCCAGGCGAGGTATGAGGGCATCCGCCCCGCAATCGGCTATCCGTCGCTGCCCGACCAGCGCACGATATTCCCCGTAGCGAGGTTGCTTGAGGTCGAGAAGATTGGTATCCGCCTCACCGAGAATGGCGCGATGTATCCGCAATCATCGGTCTGCGGACTATATATAGCCAACCCAAATGCGCGATACTTCATCATTTAGCAAACAAAAACCTAAAAAATACTACAATGAGCAAAGAAT
>JAFYOF010000011.1 GCA_017560305.1 Alistipes sp. | reverse complement strand
CCAGAGACCGAGGTTGCTATCAAGGAGGCTACCAAGGCGACCATCCGCTGTATTCCTTTGGATGCTGTGGACGAGGAGGGCAAGTGTATCTTCACTGGCAAGCCATCGGCTCGCCGCGTACTCTTTGCGAGAAGTTACTAATCAGCCCAAACAACTGAAAATCAAACAGAACAGATATTATGGCAGACAATTCAATACTAATCCGTCTTGACGGTTTGAAACTCAAGTATGAGGAGACAGGTCAGAAACTCACCGACCCTGAAGTAATCGCCGATGTGAAGCAGTTTGTTCAACTCACAAAGGAGTACAAGGAGTTGGAGCCTATCATCGAGACCTCGGAGCGTTACCGCACCGCTATCGCCAACCTCGCCGAGGCGAAGGATATCCTCGCCAACGACAAGGACGAGGAGATGCGCGAGATGGCTCGTATGGAGATTGCCGAGCTGGAGCCTGCACTCGAGAAGATGGAGGAGGAGATCAAGCTCCTGCTCATCCCAAAGGACCCACAGGACGACAAGAACGCAATCCTCGAGATTCGTGGTGGTACCGGTGGCGACGAGGCGGCTATCTTCGCTGGCGACCTTTTGCGTATGTACACCAAGTATATCGAGTCGAAGGGCTGGCGTTATGAGATTACATCATTCTCTGATGGTGCTGCGGGCGGCTACAAGGAGGTCGTGCTGAAGGTTACAGGTCAGAGCGTCTACGGTACATTGAAGTACGAGTCGGGCGTTCACCGTGTTCAGCGTGTGCCACAGACCGAGACTCAGGGTCGTGTACACACCTCGGCTGCTTCGGTGGCTGTGTTGCCAGAGGCTGAGGAGTTCGATGTTGAGATCTCTATGAACGACATCCGTAAGGATATCTTCTGTGCGTCAGGTCCTGGTGGTCAGTCGGTTAACACAACCTACTCGGCTATCCGCTTGACCCACATCCCAACGGGTATCGTCGTTCAGTGTCAGGACCAGAAGTCGCAGCTCAAGAACTTCGACAAGGCGTTGGAGGAGTTGCGTACGCGTGTCTTCAACCTCGAGTACTCGAAGTACCTCGACGAGATTGCATCAAAGCGTAAGACAATGGTATCTACGGGTGACCGTTCGGCAAAGATTCGTACCTACAACTACCCACAGGGACGCATCACCGACCACCGTATCAACTACACCATCTACAACCTTTCGGCATTTATGGATGGCGACATTCAGGACTGCATCGACCACTTGATCGTAGCCGAGAACGCCGAGCGTCTGAAGGAGAGCGAGTTGGCATAGTGTAGTGCTATACATCACTGATAGATAGGTTGTTACCCCACGGTAGCAACCTATTTTTATTATTCAAAATTCATAATTCAAAATTATATATATCGTCATTCCACATTTTCACATCTTGTAACATTCGCAAAAGAGAATTAGGGTGTAAGTGAAAATGAATGGAATCTACCTTTGTTGAATAGTTCAGCGGCAAAATAGAATAGCGATGAGAAAATTTATCTTCGGGGGCGGGTGGGGGTGACGCGCTCTGCGCGTTACGCCCCCGAAGATACGGGCATTACGCCCGCACCCGTAACGGGTGTTTTACTTTTACCTTGCTACCAATAAAAACGGAGGCGCATTTGTATTGCGTAGCCGAATACGGCAGATGAATTTTCGGAAGAAGGGCGAAAGGATAAATTTCCGTTAAAAAACGGAGACCTTTTGATCCTCAAAAGTGCGCACGCATTCGTTTTAGGAAATTTATTCTTTTGACCCCGAAAATTTATCACCGTGCAATTTTGGCACCACCTTTTGTTGGCAAAAGGTGGTAAAAAGAATTTCGAATTCTTTATTTACCTTTCTTTTTTCACTACCTCGGCTCCGCAGTGTCAGTTGGAGGCGAAAGGATGAATAAGAATTTTTAATTCTTAAAAATTGAATTTTGAATTTATAAATCGTATATTTGTAAATTAGAACTACTATTATGCCATCGCAAAGAGCACATATCACCCTTCGGGAGTTGCAGCAGCAGATTAAGTCTGCTGTCGAGCAGTCGTTGCCGCTGCCCGTGTGGGTTGTTGCGGAGGTGTCGGAGCTGAAGGTCAATTACACGGGTCACTGCTATCTGGAACTTGTCGAGAAGAGCGAGCCCAAGCGTGGCGGCTCACCGACCCCTACGGCGCAGTCGAGGGCTGTCATCTGGCGCAGTCAGTGGGCTATGATTGCCCCCTATTTCCGTGCGCAGACTGGCTCTGACCTTGCGGTGGGTATGAAGATTCTGGCGAAGGTGCTGGTGTCGTACCACGAACTCTATGGTCTCTCGCTGCAGATTTCCGACATCGACCCTGCGTACACTCTGGGTGAGGTGGAGCGTCAGAAGCAGATGACCATTGCCCAGCTCAAGAGCGATGGCGTGTGGGATATGAACCACCAGCAGCAACTCCCTTACCTTGTCCAGCGCATCGCCGTGGTCTCAAGTGCGGCGGCGGCAGGCTACCGTGACTTTGTGAACGAACTATCGGCGGGCGGCTATGCCTTCCGTTGCGACCTCTACGATGCGGTGGTGCAGGGCGCAAGTGCCGAGGAGTCCATCTGTGCGGCACTCGATGAGGTGGCGCTCAGGCAGGAGTGCTACGACGCCGTGGTGCTCATCCGTGGTGGCGGCTCGGCAAGCGATTTGAGTTGCTTCAATTCCTACAGGCTCTGCTCCTATGTGGCGCAATTCCCTCTGCCCGTGCTGACAGGTATCGGTCACGACAAGGACACCAGTGTGGCGGATATGGTGGCTCACACACCCCTGAAGACCCCCACAGCCGTTGCGGCGTGGCTGGTGGACAGGATGGAGCGCATCGAGGGTTGGCTTGAGGAGATGTCCACCCAGCTGGCACGCCTTGCGGTGGAGTCCACCAAGCGCGAGGAGCTTCGTCTGGAGCGCCTCTCGGCGGAGATAAAACTTCAGGCAACGACATATTGCCAGCGTGCGGCGAGCCGTCTGGATGTTATGCGTGAGCAGTTGTTCTCGCTTGTTGAGCGCAGGCTTGAGCGCGAGCAGAATCGCCTTGAGGTTGCCGAGCGCAGCATCGAGGCACTCTCACCCAAGCGCATTATGCAACTCGGCTTTGCGGTGGTGCGCAGTGGCGGCAAGGCACTCAAGAGCGTTGCTTCGGCAGAGAAGGGCGAGGTGGTGGAGATTGAACTCGCCGACGGAACAATAAATGCAAGAGTAGAATAGTTAAGATATGGAGAACAAGGAACTTACATACAGCGAGGCTATTGCCGAGATTGAGCGCATCATCTCTCGCCTGCGTGGTGAGCAGACCGGCGTGGATACCCTCGCCGCAGAACTGAAGCGTGCGACAGAGCTCATCGAGCGCTGTAAGGCGCAGTTGCACGATGTTGAGGCTACGGTGAAAAAGCAGATGGAGGAGTAGTATGAAACGACTTATCAGACTCATACTCAACACCATCCCCCGACCCCTGCTGCAACGCATTGCGGGGTGGGCTGTGCCCATCGTGGGCTTGTTCTATCTGGGCAAGGGCAAGGAGTGCCCCGTGTGCGGATGCAAGCGCAGAAAGTTTCTCCCCTACGGCTATGTGAGCCAGCGTGAGAATGCCCTCTGTCCCAACTGTCTGGCGCTGGAGCGTCACCGCCTGCTGTGGCTGTGGCTGCTGCGCGAGAGCGATTTGGGTCGTGGCGCTATGGCTCTGCCGAGACTGCTGCACATCGCCCCCGAGGTGGCGCTGATGCGTAAGCTCAAGAAGATGTACGCCCGTGAGGCGGAGCGCTATGTGACCGCCGATTTGGAGAGCCCCTTGGCTGATATCCACTTCGATGTCCAGCAGATACCGCTGGCTGATGGCTCGTTTGACACCATCATCTGCAACCACATTATGGAGCACATCGAGGACGACAGACTGGCTATGCGTGAACTCTACCGCATCCTGAAGCCCAATGGCTGGGGCGTGATTCTCTCGCCCGTGGATGAGAGCCGCGCGACCACCTTCGAGGATGACTCCATCACCGACCCTGCCGAGCGCACCCGCATCTTCGGTCAGTATGACCACCGCCGCATCTACGGTCGTGACTACGCCGCAAGGCTGGAGGAGGCTGGCTTCGAGGTCGCCGTGATTGATTACAAACAAGCATTTACCCCAAAGGAGCAGGCTTTGTATGCCCTGCCCGACGAGAAACTGTATATTGTTCATAAACCGCTATATTAGAGTTTGTTATGAGTGATGTATTCCAAAGATACGGTGCGTTGCGCACTTATGTCGCATCCACCTTTTCGCCCACTACCCAGGAGTATGTGGACAAGGCGTTGATATTCGCCGAGGAGCGAATGAGAGAGTATCTCCGTTACGATGGCAAGCCGCTGCTCGACCACGATGTGGCTGTGGCTGAGATTGTCGCCAAGGAGATTGGTTTGGGTCGTAACTCTACCGTTGCCGCCATTCTGCACGATGTGATGCGCATCACAAGCAAGGAGCATCCCGAGCAGGTGGAGTCGCTCTCACGCCTTATACGCGAGCAGTTCGGTGAGCCCGTGCTGGGTATCATCGTGGGCTTGTGCAAGATATCGAACATCAAACTCAAGATATCGAAGGAGCAGGCCGATGACTTCCGCGATATGATTGTCAGCTACTCCGAGGACCCTCGTGTCATCCTCATCAAACTCGCCGACAGACTGGAGGTTATGCGCAATCTGGAGATTTTCCCTGCCGAGAAGCGCAGCAAGAAGAGCTGGGAGAGCCTCAACCTCTACGCCCAGATTGCCCATAAGCTGGGTCTTTACGCCTTGAAGAGCGAGCTGGAGGATTTGGCGCTGAAGTGGCTTGAGAACAAGGAGTACGAATACATCTGCCGCCGCCTGGAGGAGACCGAGAGCGAGCGACAGACCTTCATCGCGCGCTTCCTTGTCCCCATCGAGGAGAAGCTCAAGGGCGTAGCCAACCTCAACTACCACATCAAGAGCCGCACCAAGTCGGTCTACTCAATCTTCAGCAAGATGCGCAAGCAGAATGTAGGCTTCGAGGGTGTCTACGACATCTTCGCCCTGCGCATCATCATCGACTGTCCGCCCGAGCTTGAGAAGCAGCTCTGCTGGACTGTCTACTCGGTTGTTTCCGACTGCTATACGCCCAACCCCAAGCGTATGCGCGACTGGGTGACCATCCCCAAGAAGAACGGCTACGAGTCGCTCCACACCACCGTTTCGGCGGGAGGTGGACGCTGGGTGGAGATTCAAATCCGCACCGAGCGAATGGATGCCGTTGCCGAGCGAGGTATCGCGGCGCACTGGCGCTACAAGGGTGTCAATCAGGGCGCACAGACCTCCGAGCAGTGGCTCAGCCGCCTGCGTGAGGCTTTGGAGGAGACCACCCACTCCCTCTCGAAGCGTTTCGACGCCAAGCCATCTATGGGCGAGATATTTGTCTTTACCCCCAATGGCGACATCCGCAAATTGCCCGAGGGCGCTACGGTGCTCGACTTCGCCTTCGACATCCACACCAACCTCGGCTCAACCTGCACGGGCGGTAAGGTGAACAACCGCGCTGTCCCCATCCGCGAGGTGTTGCGCAATGGCGACATCGTGGAGGTTATGACCCAGAAGAACCAGACCCCCAAGGCCGACTGGCTCTCGTTCTGCGTCACCTCGAAGGCTCGCACACGCATCAAGTCCTACCTCCGTGAGGAGCAGCTGAAGTATGCCCGTATGGGTCGTGAGGAGCTGGAGCGCAAGCTCAAGAACTGGAAGATAAATACCCCGATAGATGAGGTTGTGGCATACCTCTGCCGCACACTCAAGGTGCGCACAGGTCGTGAGCTGCACTCGATGATAGCCCTCCAGAAGCTCGACTTCATCTCCATCAAGGAGATTCTCAACCGCTGGCTCTCGGGTCAGGCTGACGAGGAGCGCCGCGCGGCAGCCGCCGAGGCGGACAAGAAGAAGGAGGAGAGCAAGTTCAACGACGCCCCCGCACGCCGCTCAAGCGATGCGCTGGTCATCGACGACAAGATTAACAACATCGAGTACAAGCTGGCGAAGTGCTGTAACCCAATCAAGGGCGACGCCATCTTCGGCTTTGTCACCATCTCGTCGGGCATCACCATCCACCGCACCGACTGCCCCAACGCCGCCCGCCTGAAGGAGAACTACCCCTACCGCATTATGGAGGCGCAGTGGCGCAGCAATGCCGATGGCTCGTTCCGTGCCAATATCTCCATTGTGGCGCACGACATCCCTGGCGTGGCTAACCAGATTACCGAGGTCATCACCCGCGAGCTCAAGCTCAACATCCGTGGCTTGAACTTCTCATCGCGTGGCGACGGCACAGCCTCTGGTACAGTTAGCGTCGAGGTGCCCAGCGCAGCCGTTGTTGATATGCTCATCCACGCCATCACCCGCGTGAAAGGTGTTCAGAGGGCATATAGAATGAAGAATTAAAGCAATAAGAATGCGCCTCGTTTCGAGGCGTATCTTTGGTAGCAAGGAAATGTAAAACAGGCTTACGCCTGCCCCCAAAGATAAATATTAGAAGCAAAGAAAATACACACATACTTTCACTATTCCTAATTCAAATAAAGGAGCGAAAAATTCCCAATTTTGAATTTTGAATTTAGAATTTTGAATTACAAGGTATGCAACACAAACCACTCAACTTTCTCTACGACCTGGTGATGCCCATCTCGCGCATCCCGGGCTTGAGGTGGACAGCGCGCCCGCTGAAACTCATCATCTACACCCTGCAGGGTCTGCTCACCCACGGCACTATGGATATGGGTGCGGCGCTCACCTTCTACACCCTCATCTCCATCGTTCCCGTTTTGGCGCTGGTCTTTGCGGTGGTGAAGGGCTTCGGTCTGGCCGAGAGCCTCATCCAGAATCTCTACTCGCTGCTGCCGCAGATGCCCGAGGTGATTGACTATGTTGTGGAGTTCGCCAACAACACCCTCGCCCGCACAAGCGGAGGCGTGGTGGCGGCTATCTCGCTGGTCACTCTGTTGTGGGCTGTGTTGAGCCTGTTCGAGTCTATCGAGGCCAATTTCAACAAGATATGGGAGGTGAAGTCCTCGCGCAACCTTGTGCGTAAGTACAGCGACTACATCACCATCCTCTTCATCGCCCCTCTGCTTTGGATTGTAGCCACCTCGGCGGGAACCTACGCCCGTGAGATTATCGGCGTGGGCAGCGGAGTGTGGCTCAAGGTGTTGTCGAAACTCTTCTCGCTGGTGCTTGTGTGGGCTATGTTCACGCTCATCTACATCGTTCTGCCGAACACCAAGGTGCGCCTGCGCTCGGCTATGATGGCGGGTGTCTTTGCGGGTACGGGCTTTTTCCTGTTTCAGGCTCTGTTCGTATTCCTGATGAAGTGGATGACCTCCTACAGCGCCATCTATGGTAGTTTCGCCGCCTTGCCTCTGTTCCTTTTGTGGATGCAGAACTCGTGGCGTATCTTGCTGATGGGCTGCGAGATATCGTTTGCCCTGCAGAACGAGAAGCGCTATGACGAGGAGCGCGAGTTGCCCGTCATCAGCCACGACCACTCGCAGAAGCTTATGCTCGCCATTGTCTGCACCGTTGCCCGCTCATTCCTTCAGGGCAGGGGCGCTGTGCCGCTCTCGGCGGTGCGTGAGGCGGTGGGTGTGCCTACACGAATCGTGAGCAAGCTCATCTCGGGTCTTGTTGCGGCAGGCATCATCAACGAGGTGAAGTGCGACGAGGCGGACTACGAGATTGCCTATGCCCCCGCCAGGGATGTCACTCGCTTGAAGGTGTGCGATGTGCTGGAGGCGGTCGAGCGTCATAGCGAGTCGGAGGGTGCTGACAACCTTGAGCGCCTGCTCGAAGGCACTCTTGCCGATGAGGTGATTGACGCTATCAAGGGGGTGGCGACCTCTGCCCAGGAGAATAAAACAATAGCAGAACTCATTGATAATGAATAAGAATCAACCTATAAGCGTTGTCGTTGTCGGTAGCGGAAATGTTGCCGAGGCGGTGGCGCGTGGCGTTGCCGAGAGCTGGGCACTGGAGCTCAAGCAGGTGGTGGCGCGCAATGCCGAGCGTGCGGCAGCGATAGCCGCCCTGACCAACACAGACTATTCAACAGACTTCTCGGATGTGGAGTCTGCCGACTTCTACATCATCGCCGTGAGCGACCGTGCCGTTGAGGAGGTTGCCTCGCAACTCAACCGCCCCAAGGACTCTATCGTCGTGCATACGGCGGGCAGCGTCGAGATGGATGCGCTGGGCGAGGGCTTGCGTGGCGTGCTCTATCCGTTCCAGACCTTCACTGTGGGTCGCAGGGTGGAGTTTACCGATGTGCCCCTCTTTGTTGAGGGTTGCTCTGCGGAGGTGACCGAGCGCATCGAGATGCTTGCGCAGGCGCTGAGCAGCCGTGTCTATCACGCCTCATCCTCACGCCGCCGCGAGATTCACCTCTCGGGCGTGCTGGCGTGTAACTTCGTGAATGCCCTCTACTCGATGGCGGCCGACCACATCGGCTCGCGCGAGGGGCTTCCGTTTGATGTGTTGCGCCCCCTGATTATGGAGACCGCCCGCAAGGCTGCGGAGTCGCAGCACCCCCGCAATGTGCAGACAGGACCTGCCGTCAGAGGCGACCGCAGCGTAGCTCAGCGCCACGAGGCTATGCTTGACGCAGAGCACAATAAACCAGAGATTTACAAACTATTAACCGACTATATATGGCAAACTTCAAAGAAGATATAGCAAAGACCCGTGCCTTCATCTTCGATGTCGATGGCGTGATGACCGATGGCGGCATTATGCCTATCGAGGGTGGCACCGATTTCATTCGCAAGTACAACGCCAAGGATGGCTACGCCATTGCCTACGCCGTGCGCCGTGGCTATAAGGTGTGTGTCATCTCGGGCGGCTACGGCACGCTGCTCCGCGCCCGACTGGAGAAGCTGGGCGTGACCCGCATCTACCTTGGTTGTATGAACAAGATTGAGGCTATGGAGGAGTTCTTCCGTGACTACGATATCGACCCCGCCTACACGATTTATATGGGCGACGACATCCCCGATCTGGAGTGTATGGAGATGGTCGGCATCCCCGTGTGCCCTGCCGATGCGTGCAGCGAGGTGCAGGAGGCATCACGCTATGTATCAGAGTTTTGTGGTGGTTGTGGTGCGGTGCGTGACATCGTCGAGCAGACCCTCCGCGCGCAGGATGAGTGGGCGAAGGATCGCATTGGAGTATTGAGTGTAGCATCACGATAGGCTATGGCAGAGGATAAGTCAAGACAGCAAAAGGTGTTCGACTACTTCGCCTCTCACGGCATCGAATACACCACCTACTCGCACCCCGAGGCGCCCACCATCGAGATAGCCCAGCAGTACTGGCACAACGACGGCTCGAAGCACTGCAAGAACCTCTTTTTCCGCAACCACAAGGGCAACCGCCACTATCTGGTCTGCTTCGACTGCGACCAGTCGCTGGCAATCCGCGACCTTGAGCAGCGCCTGCGTCAGGGTAAGCTCTCGTTTGCCTCGGAGCAGCGAATGGAGAAGTATCTCGGCTTGCGCCCAGGCTCGGTATCGCCCTTCGGCTTGATTAACGACGAGGAGAACCACACCCACCTCTTCCTCGATAAAAACCTGTTGAACTACCCCTCGCTCTCGTTCCACCCCAACGACAACACCGCCACGGTGGTCATCTCGCAGGAGATGTTTGCCAAATACCTCGAGAGTGTAGGTAACTCATTTGAGTACATTGAGTTATATTAGAAAACAAATAGAGAATAAGGTTGCTTTCGGGCAACCTTATTTTGTTTTGGAAAGTATAAATGCGCCTCGTTTCGAGGCGTATCTTCGGGGCGTAACGCGCTTTAGCGCGTCACCCGCCACCGCCCCGAAGATAAATCCCACGCGACAAACTAAATGCAAAACACCCGTAACGGGTGCGCTCCCGCCCCCTGCCACCGAAGATAATCTTTGCTTTTGCGGAAATTTTCGCTCAATTTCCTGATAGAATCACCCTCCTTTTCCCCTCTATACAATCGAGTCGGAGAATATTCCACTTTTCGGGAATTTTTCTGCTCAAAAACCGCCCAACTTCTTGACAAAATCAGTAACTTTACACCCAAATATGCTTATTTGATGGAAATATGGCTTTAGACGCTACAACATACCACATCCCCGTGCTTTTGGAGGAGTCGGTTTCACTGATGAATATCACCCCAGAGGGGACTTATTGCGACCTCACCTTCGGTGGTGGCGGACACTCGCGCCACATCCTTGCCCAGCTGGGCGAGGGCGGACGCTTGTACTCGTTTGACCAGGACCGCGATACACTCAAGAACGCTCCCGACGACGAGCGCTTCAACTATGTGGAGAGCAACTTCCGCTTTCTGCGTGGTGCTTTGCGCCTGCGTGGCGTGGAGCAGGTGGATGCTATCCTTGCCGACTTGGGTGTTTCGTCACACCACTTCGATGCCGTTGAGCGAGGCTTCTCGTTCCGTGGCGAGGCGCCGCTGGATATGCGTATGAACCAGCGAGGCGGTCGCACCGCAGCCGACATCGTGAACACCTACTCGGCAGAGGAGTTGGGTCGCATCCTGAAGGAGTACGGCGAGCTGGACACCACCTGGAAGATTGCTTCGTGCATCGTGCGTGCTCGCGAGCAGCAGCCCATCACCACCACGGCGCAGTTGGTCGAGGCGCTGAAGCCCCGCACCCCCAAGCGTGACGAGTCAAAGTTCCTCACAAAACTCTTCCAGGCGCTCCGCATCGAGGTAAATGGCGAGATGGAGGCTCTGAAGATGGCTCTTGAGCAGGCACTCAAGGTGCTGCGCCCGGGCGGACGACTGGTGG
>JAFYOF010000106.1 GCA_017560305.1 Alistipes sp. | reverse complement strand
ATTCCGTCCTCTCATTAAAAAATAAATACCGCCCCTTTCCAACCCCTTCAACCCCTTCAGCCCCACCAACCCCTTCAGCCCCACCAACCCCGCGAGCCCCTCCTCCGCCCCTCTTCCTCTGCTACCCCTCGCCGTCCCCGTTATCTGGGGCACCACACCCTTCCACACCCTTCCGCGCCCTTCCGCGCCCTTCCGCGCCCTCACCCCGCCTCACCCCGCCTCGTCAACCCCGCCCGCCACCGCGCCGCACCCCATCCCCATTTTTAGAAAGCCGCTCACGCTCGCCGCCCCAAAAACTTCCACCCCGTATAGGGGAATTTCGCCCCACGGCCCCGAAAATGGTCGATTTTGTGCCCGATTTGCGCCTCGACTGCTTACATTTTCGCTCCACGGCGGGCAAAAAATAACAAATCGTAATTTTTCGCTCAAAAAAAGTAACTTTTTTTTGAGGATAAAGCGAGGTTTTTACTATCTTTGTGTTGCATTTTGTCGTTTTACGACTTGTATTTCGGTGAGAACCCCCTTCGGGGAGGGTTGTGTGAGGGCGCAACAGGTGTAACAAACGCAACAGATGATTAGCGGTGGGGGCAAACGCAACAGCATAAGCACCCACCCACAACAACTGATAAAGAGTGGGCGAGGTGACTCCGCCCGACCGCAGCAGAACAACCGCAGCAGAACAGAAAATTCTAAATCATTAATTAAAATAAAACCACTATGTACGGAAAGATTAAAGAACATCTTCAGAACGAGTTGGCAGAGATCAAGGCTGCTGGACTCTACAAGACCGAGCGCATTATTGAGTCTCCACAGCGTGCCGAGATTCAGGTTGCAGGCAAGCCAGTGTTGAACTTCTGCGCAAACAACTATTTGGGTCTTTCAGACAACCAGCGTTTGATTGACGCTGCAAAGAAGGCTATGGATGAGCGCGGTTTCGGTATGTCATCAGTTCGCTTCATCTGCGGTTGCCAGGATATGCACAAGGAGTTGGAGAAGGCTATCGCCGACTACTTCGGTACCGAGGACACTATCCTCTACGCTGCCTGCTTCGACGCTAACGGTGGTGTGTTCGAGCCACTCCTTACAGAGCAGGATGCTATCATCTCTGACGCTTTGAACCACGCATCAATCATCGACGGTGTTCGTCTTTGCAAGGCTGTTCGCTACCGCTTCGCCAACGCCGATATGGAGGAGTTGGAGGATTGCTTGAAGCGCGCTCAGGCACAGCGTTTCCGCATCATCGTGACCGACGGTGTATTCTCAATGGATGGTAACGCCGCTCCACTCGACAAGATTTGCGAGTTGGCTGAGAAGTACGACGCATTGGTAATGGTTGACGAGTGCCACTCTGCAGGTGTGTTGGGTGCAACTGGTCGCGGTATCACCGAGCTCTATAACCTCCGTGGTCAGGTGGATATCCTCACAGGTACACTCGGTAAGGCATTTGGTGGTGCTGTGGGTGGTTTCACAACAGGTCGCAAGGAGATTATCGATATGTTGCGTCAGCGTTCACGCCCATACTTGTTCTCTAACTCATTGCCACCAGCAGTAGTTGGCGCAAGCATCGAGATGTTCAAGATGTTGGAGGAGAGCAACGAGATTCACGACCGCCTGGTAGCAAATGTTGAGCACTTCCGCACAAAGATGATTGCAGCTGGCTTCGACATCAAGCCTACTCAGTCGGCTATCTGCGCTGTTATGTTGTACGATGCAAAGCTCTCACAGGATTTCGCTGCGAAGTTGCAGGAGGAGGGTGTATTCGTGACAGGCTTCTACTACCCAGTTGTTCCAAAGGGTCAGGCTCGTATCCGTGTTCAGGTGTCGGCAGGTCACACTACCGAGCAGCTTGACCGTTGCGTAGCTGCATTTACAAAGGTAGGTAAGGAGTTGGGCGTACTCAAGTAGTGATTTATGGCAAAGACAAATTTGGATTCGATAGATAAGAAGATACTCCGCTTCTTGATAAAGAATGCCCGCACGCCATTCCTCGAGATTGCACGCGAGTGCGGTATCTCGGGCGCAGCCATCCACCAGCGCATCAAAAAGCTGGAGGATATGGGTGTGATTCAGGGCAGCCGTATGGTTGTTATCCCCAAGTCGTTGGGCTTCGATGTGTGCGCCTTTATCTCGATTCGAGTGTCGGATATTACCCGTCAGCAGGACACTGTTGAGCGCCTCAAGGAGATTCCCGAGATTGTTGAGTGCCACTATATCACAGGCTCTTATAACTTGATGGTGAAAATCTACTGTCTTGACAACGAGCATCTTATGCGCACGATTTTCGATAAGATTCTGCAGGTTCAGGGTGTGTCGAGCACCCAGACCTATATGTCGCTTAACGAGTCGTTCCGCCGTGAGATTCATGTAGATTGTCTGGAGGAAGAGTAGGCAATACCTCAAATAGAAAGAGGCTGATAACCAATGGTTGTCAGCCTCTTTTGTTGTATTCTAAAACTAATGGGAACGACCAGAACTTCTCTTTTTTTTACTTTTGTAGATTTCTGGCACGCTAGAAATCCTTTGTGACGCGGAGGTTGGCGTCTGAAGATTTCGTTTCGCTTGAGCATAAGGTATGCTTTGGGGTGAGAGCCTGTAATAGTAGATTGTATCGCTACTTGAAAGACTCTCTTGAGGTAAATAGATAATGTCATTATTTACCGAGTAGAGAAAATCTTTTCTATCGAGATTAAACTCGCCCTCTTCGAATATTTTTCTCTTCTTGAAATTATAAGAAAAATATTCGCCACTATACTCATTTGTAAATGTTCGGAAGGTGATTATGTCAAACGGGCTTTTCTCCAAGCCCAGTACCTTCACAACTCCATCCTCCACCTTGCACATCTCTCGCTGTTCTTTCCAATTGGTCGAGCGCAGCACCTTCTTCAGATTTAAGGGAACTCGCTTCGCATCCGAGAAATATTCCTTCAAAGTTGGACGGGATGGGTCGGAATTAGTCATTGTTATAAATTTCAACTTGGTAACGGGCGCGAGTATGGTAACATTTGAATATGTGTCACTTTGGAGTTTAAACCCTTTGTTCGTAAGAGGGGATTTTATCATCGCAATGTTTCCATTGTTGAGGGGTATGAATGATTTTGTATTTCTGGCATCAAAACTCTCCTTGATAAAAATTCCCTTGTTGAACTCACTGCGAGCAAACTCAACATCTGTTTTTTTGCGGTATGTTGTTATGAGGGTTTGCTCAATGTGATAAAGGAATTGTGAAGATGGAATTCTTGAATTGGAAACATTTTCCACCTCACCATCCTTGATGCGGCATATGTCGTACTTCTCTACATTTATCCAATAAGGGTTCTCCTTGAGTAAATCACTTGTGCTGATTGTCGGTGCGACCTCTTTTTTTGCAGACTTTTTTGTCTGCGCCATTGCGGGTGCAGAGTACCACAAAATAGACAAAATCAATATGGATAACCACCTTAACATAACGAGAAATTTTTGTTATTTTTTCCTACTGCCTGATCCACGACAGCAACTCCTTGAGCGTAGGTTTCTTGCCGTGCATAAAGACACCCACGCGGTAAATCTTGCCAGCCACCCAGGCCATACCCGCCACCGAGATGTAGAGTATCACGAGCGAGAGGATAATCTCCCAGGTTGGGATGCCGAATGGTATGCGCGCCATCATCACTACGGGCGATGTGAATGGCACCACCGAGCCCCAGAACGCCAGCGACGAGCCTGGGTCGTTAAATACCGACATTGCGAGTATCAGCGCAAGGATAATCGGCACAGTGATAGGCGTTTGCAACTGGCTCGCATCCTGCATCGAGTCCACCGCCGAGCCCACCGCCGCGAACATCGCCGAGTAGAAAAGGAAGCCACCGACGAGGAACAGTAGCAACCACACGAACATCATCACCAATCGCGCTGGGTCAGTTGCGAGTGACACCGCCGAGAGCATATCGGCGTCAATGCCCGCCTCCACCGAGGTCATCGTGCCCGCCTCCACGGCCTGCACCGTCTGCATCATATCCTCGGGCATCAGCGATGGCAGCACCGCCGCGCTCAAGCCGCACACCAGCACTCCCCAGATGGCAACCTGCGTAACGGCAACCGACGCCACGCCCAAAATCTTACCCATCATCAACTCAAAAGGCTTCACGCTCGACACCAGCACATCCAGCACGCGGCTGCCCTTCTCCTCGATGACCGAGGTCATCACCATCGAGCCGTAAATCAGCAGGAACATATAGAGCATCATACCCAGCACCAGACCGAGGATATAGGCCACGCCCGACGATGTAGCCTCCTCCTCTTTGCCCTCCTCAGCAAGGTCGTTGCGGTAGGTGGTGATGGTCACATTTGCCTTCACATCCTCGATAATCTGCTCCAGATTCTCAATGCCATAGCGCTTCAGACGCTCCTGCTCGATGATGCGCTCCATCTGCGACGATATGTTGCTCTCGAGCGACATCGACGATGAGGAGTTGGTGTAGAGTTTCACATTCGAGGGGTTTTCCACGATATCCTCGCCAATCCACAGCACGCCGAAAATCTCGCTGTCGGCTCTTGCCTGCTCCAGCGGAGTGTCGCCGATGAGGAACTCAAGCTCCTCGTCGCCGGTGAGGCGCTCGGCTATGCGGTGGCTGTCGTCCAGCACGATAATCTGCTTGTGCTCGCCCTTGGCGAAGAGCATCATCAGCGTGGGTGCCGCCATCATTCCCAACATCAGTATGGGCATCAGCAGCGTCGAGATGATAAACGACTTCTTGCGTACTCGCTCGTTGAACTCACGAGCGATGATTATTCCTATCTTGTTCATTTTGTGTAAGTTTTACAGTTTGCCCTCTACGGCACGGATGAATATGTCGTTCATACTTGGGACCTCCTCCCTGAACGAGCGCAGCTGCACCTTCTCGTTTGCTACCGATATGCACTCGCGCACATTGCCGCCATCGCCGATGTGGATGCGCATCATAGTGTAAGGCGTGCCAGCCACCTCGCCCCAGTCGTCGAGCACCTCGGCAAGTGGCGACAGGGCGTTGAGCAACGCCACGGGGTCGCCCTCAAAGACCAGCTCAAAGAGGTTCTTGCCATAGCGGTGGCGCACCTCGTCGGTCGAGCCCGAGAGGATGTTGTGCGACTTGTCAATCAGCGTGATGTGGTCGCAAATCTCCTCCACGCTCGCCATATTGTGGGTCGAGAAGATTACGGTTGCGCCCTCCTCCCTCAGGCGGAGAATCTCCTGCTTGAGGATGTTGGCGTTTATAGGGTCGAAGCCCGAGAAGGGCTCGTCGAAAATCAGCAGTTTGGGCTCGTGCAGCACGGTAGTGATAAACTGCACCTTCTGCGCCATACCCTTCGAGAGGTCCTCCACCTTGCGGTTCCACCAATCCTCTATGCCGAAGCGTATGAACCAGCGCTTGAGCCTCTCCACCGCCTCACGACGCGAGAGACCCTTCAGTCGCGCGAAGAAGATAGCCTGCTCGCCCACCTTCATCTTCTTGTACAGACCACGCTCCTCGGGCAGGTAGCCGATGCGGTAGATATCCTCGTCGGTGATGGGCTTGCCCTGGAAGAGCACACGACCTGCGTCGGGCAGGGTTATGCGGTTCACCACCTTGATGAGCGTACTCTTTCCCGCGCCGTTGGGACCCAGCAATCCGTAGATTGAGCCCTCGGGAACGGCGAGCGACACATCGTCCAGAGCGGTGTGACCCGAATATCGTTTGGTCACATTTTCAATTTTCAGTATATCCATAATCTGAAGTCTTTAATATCCTTTCATTATATTAGTCGCAAAATGGACTCATAAAATTACAAAAATATGAAGAAAAATCACCTCTCGGGTGTGATATTTTTTTGATTGCCCGCCAAAAAGTGTTAATTTTACAACACAAACCAATACAATTTCAACCTATGAAAAAATATCTTTTCTTCGCCCTCGCCTTGTTGGCGGTAGCGTGTAATAACGATAAGGATGAGCCCCAGCGCGAGTGGGTGACCATCGATTTTGAGACTGAAAACTTCCAGCAGTTGTCTGCCACATCACCCTCCACTTGGGACTATGTGAAGGGGGGCTATGCCTGGATTGACCCCACGACATCGCTCTACCACGAGGCAATATTTACCAACGATTATGGCTACGAGTTGTTCGCGGGCGGACTTGTGGTGTCGGGCTATAATTCCAACGAGGTGACGCACTTTGGCACCTATGAATCAGACCTTTATGTCTACAATGGCCGCAATGCTGACTCCACAAAGGGCGGCGGCGCCGAGGGTAGCGACCACTTCCTTATCTCCTACGGCAACTACGAGCCAGCGGTTGATGCCGAGCTCGATATGCGCCCCACAATCACCTTCACCGATGGCAAGGCGCGTATGGTGAAGGGGTGTCAGGTGAACTGCACGACCTACTTTATCAACATCGCCAAGTATGGCAACCCCTACTCGCCCGCGCTCAAGGATGGCGAGGAGGTGAAGATTTACGCAACTGGCTACGACGCCGCTGGTCGTGAGGGCAAGACCGCCGAGATGACCATCGCGCGCAAGGATAACATCATCCAGAAGTGGACCGCGTGGGACCTGACCTCGTTGGGCGAGGTTGTTAGCGTGAAGTTCAACATCAAGGGCGGCAACACCGACGAGTGGGGTATGACCACCCCAAAATATTTCGCCATAGACAATATCGTGGTGGAGAAGAAGTAATAACCTTAAACTATATCAAAATTTTAGGGCTATAACATATTATGTTCCTCCAAGAAATTAAAATAAATATTTGGTTATCTTTTTTTTGTTTTGTATTGCTGATAGACGGAAACTGTGTTGTAGCTCAGACATACCAAAGACAAACACAGTTCAACATATATGAGAGAAAACTAAATAGATATCCGTTACCCATCCCTGAGGGGGAGGTCTTTTTGTGTGAGATGTGGAAAGACTGGGGGTTAAGACCTCCACAAGCCATTCCCGATAATCTTGAGGATATTTTGTTGGAACGGGAGTTTTGGAGTCTTGATGAGTACCTCCTGCCGATAAGAGATGGTAAACTATATTTTGAGTTTGTGATGTTTGGTGACTCTCCGCAGTATGCGTTGCAGTTTTCATCTACAATAAAGGATTGCACTCTCCATATCACGATGCCAGATAGAGAGGATTACCATTATACTGCAAGTTTCACAAAACCGCTAACTGTGATATTTTATGATGGACACAAGGTGGTTGTGACAGAGGAGAGAATTGATAGAGAGAATCTCCCTAATGTGGTAAAAGCATACATCCTCACTCCACTCACTGAGGGGCAATTTTACACCCAAATAAACCAATGTTGTTACCCGATTTTCGGGGACGAAAATATTTATAAGAGTTTGCTAGTCAAACTTGCGTTGCCGTTAGAGAGTGGAAAGATAGGTAAAGCAGAATTGATGAAAGTAAAAAGAATTAAAAGAAAAAATATAAACTAAACACCTATGAAAAAATATCTTTTCTTCGCACTTGCCTTGTTGGCGTGTAGCGCGGTGGCGCAGGAGATAGACGCAATGCGTGTGAATGAGAAGGTGTGGAGTTTGAGAAGTGAAAATAAAGAGGAGAAGCAGATTGTAATTGAAGATTTATTTGAAAGGTGTTATTGGTATGCTCATCCTTTTTATGTTTATATCAAGTCGGACGAGATTGTAGACATCGGCGTATATGACGGAGGCGTAGATTTCTATATTTTCGCATTCAAACGAGATTTCAAGAAGATAGAGACGCATACACTCCATTGGCCTGGTGATGGCCTTGAGGATATGCTCAGTCACGACTTCTCGACACGCAATCTCGCCGCGCTGAAACTTTTGGCAAGCAATGGAGAGAGTATGTTGGCTTGCTTTGGTGACAAAATTAGTTGGGCGGAGACAAGGGATATTTTGTGGCTTTCACCCCTTGCGATAACAGATGTTTTGGCGGAAATTGCCTATTACACTTATCGTGATGACTATACACCGCCCCCAACCGCCCACTTCGCGCCGCACCCCATCGGGCGAGCGGAGATGTTGGCAGTGAAAAAGAGAAAGATTAGAAAATATTAACCTAAAACATAAACACAATGAAACGATTTTTTATTCTTGCGGCGGCGTGCTTGGTGGCGTGTGCCTAGTCGGATGATTTGTTTGAAAATGAAACAAATGCTGTTGAAAAAAACTGTATGAAATTTCTATTGAGTCTATTATTTATCAACAGAGGTAATGAGATATATTTTTAATGTATTTGTACTATTAACAGTTCTTGGTTTCGCAAATAACATATCGGCGCAAAACCAAGAAGAAACGCCTATTCCTTCACAGGAAATTATTGACAAGGTACAAATACGCAAATATCCATTGGCTGCTGAATGTATAGAAAATGCAAACCCACTTCCTCCCAATGAGATTTTGGAGAGATTAAAATTACATCCATATGGAGAGGATATTATAAATAAAACTGACCATTCAGTTGTGAAGAGAGTTCTTTTTGATACTCGCTATTGGGGTAGCATATTGGCGCACGGGGCGTTCTTTTGTAAAAAAGACAATAACGAAAGAAAAGTTATTGACAACACAAACGGAGGAGCGTGGACAGAGAATCCTTATTATCTATCGTTTGAGTTTGACAAGGATAATGCAATTTGTGTTATACATATTTTTCAAGATGGAACTTCCCATCGAAAATGGTATTACACCAAGAATGTTGAATTGGATAAGATTGTAGTCTTGTCGTATGATGGCACCAGTTTTTTTATTACATACGAATGGAACGAACATAACGGTACGGGCTGGTATATCTATCCTACGGATGAAGAAAACCTCAATATGGGAATATTGAGATACACATCTAACAAACGCATTAAAGATTATGCTTTGCCTGATTTAATAAAGAAAGATTTAACATTTAGCGTAAATATTAATATTGCAAACACTCGCCCCATCACGCTCCAACCTATCGGACGAGCAGGGTTGCTGGCGGTGAAACCAAGGAAGATTAGAAAATATTAACCTAAAAACCTAAACAATATGAAACGAATTTTTATTCTTGCGGCGGCGTGCTTGGTAGCATGTGCGGAGTCGGATGATTTGTTGGTAAACGAGACAAATGCCGTTAAGGAAAATCCGTATGAGATTTCTATTGAGTCTGCAATGCAAACTCTTGAAACGATGTTCCCAGAGATGATGCGAACAACTCGTGTTGGCGCATCTGAAGTTAAAACATTGCGTAGAAGCGACCTTGGAATGGCAACCCGCGCCGATGACGCTGACCCTCAAGCACCTATTGCCTATATTATTCCATTGGCGAATAATGGTTGCGCCATTATGGGCGCAGATGTTCGCCAAGAGAGATTATACGCCGCATTGGAAAGCACTACACTAACGCCAGATGATATTGCACGCGCATTCCAGCAGCAACAAACAACTCGTTCTAGTAATGCCACCGATAATGAGGGTACAGATGGGGAATTTGAGCAGATTGATGATATTAAAGAGTTTGCTGCGGGGTTGATTGCAAATTCTATTTCAGGCGATATACAATTTCCTCCAGAAGATTCACTTCCAACGGGAGTGATAGAAATTCCAACGAGATTGGAAATAGTTGCAACAGATACCGTAGAACAATTATTAAACACTAAATGGCATCAGGGATATCCATTTAATATGCGTCAAGGTCTCCATCCAAGAACAGGTAACCCCATTCCTGCGGGATGTGGACCTATAGCGCTTGCTCAAGTAATAAACTATCATAAATACCCTAACTCATATAATGAAACTATTTTTGATTGGAACCTTTTACCTTATTTACATTTCCCGTATCCAAGGATAGGTGTTTCCGAATACGCAGAAAATGCAGGGGCAGATCTTGCGTATGCGACTCGTGAAATTCTTAATTTTGCACACGATACAATCACCTCAGTAAAATTTTGGCAAGTTAAAAATTCGATGTTTCGTATTGGGTACCAAAATGTTATACAAAGTTTGTCGATGTCGGTAAACGCAATCAGACAGAAATTAGATGAGAGATGTTGTGTGTTTATGACAGGTTCTAGGCGTAACGGGGATGGCTCTAAAATAGGTCATATTTGGCTTGCGGATGGCTATAGAATATATCAGTATAATCATATAACAATTTTAAATAGTCTATATTTTTCAGAGGATAAATTTTATGCCCATTATAATTTGGGTTGGGGCGGTGATTGTGATGGATATTATTTATTGGGAGCTATTGATTTAAGAACCCCAATAGATGAAATTTTCGTCAATGACTCAATTGGTGATTTCGCAATTACAAAAAATGCATATTATAACATAGAATTAGGAACAATAACCTACGACCGAAACCGATGAAAACAGTTCATCATAGGTTAACTCTATTTCTCTGCCTGCTGATACTCTCGGTAGGTGGGGCGATGGCGCAGGGAAAGGCGACGCAGAAGAGGCCATCTCTACAAGAGATTATTGGGAAAATAGAAACCCATCCTCTCCCATTATCAAAAGATTGTTTGACCAAGGTTAATTACTTTGTCAAGCAGGGTGAGGTTTTTGATGTGGCAGATTTGGATGAAGATGCAAAGAAGAAGATGAAGGAGCAGTTTTTTAAGACTCGCTATTGGGAGGTTTTTGCTTTGGATGGATCTTATGTTGTCGAGACAGACGAAAATGGGGGGAAGTTTATCGCCTACTACGAAGGGAGCGGCCTCGGCGAAGGGCGCGCGATAGAATGTTTTGAATTCAAAAACAACTCCAATATTTGCATTGCACATATTTTTGATTTTGGACCAGATGGGTTAGAACTCCCAAAGCACTACTACACTATGGAGTTGGATATGAGTAGAATAGTGCTTATGACATATGACGCGAATGGCGTGATTATAACCTACGAATGGGGAGAAACAGATTGGGGCTTTGATGGCTACTATATGCGCCCCTACACAAAGAGAGAACTAAAAAAATCTATTGCAGAGTTTCTTGGAGATTAGAAAATATTAACCTAAAAACCTAAACAATATGAAACGATTTCTTATTCTTGCGGCGGCGTGCTTGGTGGCAGCCTCTGCATCTGCTCAATCAATCTACACACAAGACAAGAACAATGTCGATATGTTGCGCCCAACGGCATCTCACGAGGTGCTGCGCAATGAGTTCGTTCTGCCAAATGTGAACGGCTACAAGGTGCTCAAGAGCGACCTCCACGCCCACACAGTCTATTCCGATGGTAATGTTACGCCCGAGTATCGTGTGCGCGAGGCGTGGGTGGATGGCTTGGATGTGCTGGCTATCACCGAGCATATCGAGTACCGCCCATCGGAGGGCAAGATGATCTCCTACCTCAAGGGCTTCTTCCCCGGCGAGCCAAACAAGCCTGACGGCAACATCCTCTGTGACCTCAATGTCTCAAACAAACTCGCTATCGCAGCGGCTGCGGGCTACGGCATCACCATTATCCCAGGTGCAGAGATTACCCGCGACCAGAATAAGATTGGTCACTATAACGCGTTGTTTATTAAGGATGTAAACACTATGTACGACCCCGACCCAGCCGTGTCGATGAAGAAGGCGCGCGAGCAGGGTGCAATCATTATGCACAACCACCCGGGCTGGATTCGCAAGAATGTCGACATCATCGAGTTCGAGGCGAAGGTCTATGGCGAGGGCTTGATTGATGGTATCGAGATTATGAACGGCTCGGAGTTCTACCCTCCAATCGTGACACGCGCTTCGGAGAAGAACTTCTTTATGGCTGCCAACACCGACATCCACGGCACAACCACAATGGACTATGTTGCACAGGGTCACCGCCGCAATATGACCTTCATTCTGGCGAAGGATAACTCGCTGGAGTCAATCAAGGAGGCGCTGAAGGCTCGCCGCACATTGGCCTACTCGTTTGGTACACTGGCGGGTGAGGAGCAGCTCATCAAGGACTTCTTTATGGCTTGCGTCAAGTTCGAGACCTTCAAGGTAGACGCCAACGGCAAGCGCACAATGCGAATGATTAACAACACATCTATGAACTTCGTTTTGCGCTTCGGTGGCAACCCAGTCGAGTTGCGCCCATTCACATCACGCAATGTGAGCGTGGCGAAGGACGCCGAGTTGTCATTCACAGTTGAGAATCTCTGGATTCCTGGCGAGGGTAAGGAGGCAAAACACCCAGTAATTAAGTTAAAGTTCTAATTTCGGAAAGTATAACGAAAAAGGCTGTCCTGATGGGCAGCCTTTACTATTTTATAGATGTGTGGGAATTCTACTTTGGCACAATATTTATCTTTGGGGGCGGCGGGGGTGACGCGCAAAGCGCGTTACGCCTCCAAAGATACGCCTTGCACGCAAGGCGCAAACACACAAAAAAAGGTTGCTAAATTTAGCAACCCTAATTTTGAATTTTGAATACTGAATTCTGAATTTCCTAATGCGCCTGAAGCCAGTTCTCGCCGATGCCTGCGTCAGAGATGAGCGGCACACGCAGGGCGGCAGCCTGCTCCATCGACTCCTGAACGATGCGCTTCACCTGCTCCAGCTCGCTGCGCAGAGTGTCCACCACGACCTCATCGTGCACCTGAAGAATCATCTTCGAGCGGATGTCCTCAGCCTTGAATCGGCGGTGTATCTCAATCATCGCCAGCTTCATAATGTCGGCGGCGCTACCCTGAATAGGGGCGTTGATGGCGTTTCGCTCCGCCACACCTCGCGCCACGGCGTTGCGTGACGAGATGTCGTGCAGATAGCGGCGGCGCTGGAACGCAGTCTCGACATATCCTCGCTCCTTGGCGTCGGCAATGGCGCGGTCCATATACTCCTTCACCTGCGGATAGGTAGCAAAGTAGCCCTCGATAATCTCTTTTGCCTCGCCGCGTGGGATGTCCAGACGCTGGCTCAGACCGAATGCCGAGATGCCGTATATGATGCCGAAGTTGGCGGTCTTTGCCTTGCGGCGCTCGTCGGAGGTCACCTCCTCGATGCTCTTGTGGAACAGCTTTGCAGCAGTAGCGGCGTGGATATCCTCACCCTGATTGAACGCCTCAATCAGCGATGAATCGCCACTCAGGTGCGCCATCAGTCGCAACTCCACCTGACTGTAGTCCGCCGAGAGCAGCAGATGCTCCTCATCCGAGGGGACAAACGCCTGACGGATGCGGCGACCCATCTCCTCGCGCACGGGGATATTCTGCAGGTTGGGGTTTGTTGAGGAGAGTCTGCCCGTAGCGGTCACCGCCTGATTGTAGGAGGTGTGTATGTGACCCGTTGCGGGGTTCACCAGTTGGGGCAGAGCCTCGACATAGGTCGAGATGAGTTTCTTTACTCCTCTGTATTTCAATATCTTGTCTACGATAGGGAACTTGCCCGCGAAGCCTTGCAGATACTCCTCCTCGGTGCAGAACTGCTTGGTCTTGGTCATCTTGGGCTTCTCGGCGATGCGCATCTTGGCGAAGAGCACCTCGCCCAGCTGTCGTGCCGAGTTGATGTTCAGCGTGGGCTCGTCGGCCTCGGAGCGAATCTCCTCCTCGAGTTTGCGCAGCTCCTCGTTGAGCTCCACCGAGTAGTCGGCAAGCATCTGCACATCAATCTTCACGCCCGCCAACTCCATTGCCGCCAGCACATCAATCATCGGCTCCTCGACCTTCTCGTAGAGCCCCGTCAGCCCCTGCTCGACAACCTCCTTCCAGAGTATGTGCTTGAGTTGCAGCGTGATGTCGGCATCCTCGGCAGCATACTCCTTCACCGCCTCGATGTTCACCTGATCCATCGTCAGCTGGCGTGCGCCCTTGCCGATGAGTGTCTCAATGGCGATAGGGGTGTAGCGCAGGTAGCGCTCGGCGAGGTAGTTCATATTGTGGCGCGACTCGGCATCGAGCAGGTAGTGCAAAATCATCGTGTCAATCTTGCGTCCCTTCACCTCTATGCCCAGGCGCGAGAGCACCATCAAATCAAATTTTATGTTCTGCGCCACCTTCGCAATAGACTCATTCTCAAAGAGTGGGCGTACAATTTCGGCAAATGCGGGGGTGTTCTCCACGGTGAACTCCACATACCACGCCTCGTGTGGCTCTACGGCAAACGACATACCCACGATGCGGTCGCGGTACATATCAAATCCTGTGGTCTCGGTGTCGAAGCAGAACTCCTCGACCCCCTTCAGACGCTCCACCAACGCCTCCAGCTCCTCGCGCGTGCGCACAAGATGATAGGTGTGTGGCGTGGTCTGCGCAGTCTTGAGTGCCTCGGGCAGAGCCTCAGGCTCGGTTGCCGCCTCCTCGCTCACCACGGGCTGTGGCGTTGGGTCGGGCATCAGCGCCGCAAAGAGGTCGCCCTGACCCGCCAGCGCCTGACGCTTCTTCTCTGCCGACTTCGCCTGCGCCATTTCGGTGAGTTGTCGCTGTGGCTCCTGGCGTGGTGCGTCGCTCTCCTCCAGAGGCGTCAGGTTATGCAGGTCACGCAGGAACGATGTGAAGTCAAGTTCCTGATACAGAGCACGCAGCTCGTCAAGGTTTGGCTCGCAGATCTCCAAATCCTTCTCTATGAGTTCTACGGGCACATCGGTGCAGATGGTGGTGAGTTGCTTCGCCAGAAGCAGTTTGTCGCCCCACGCAGCGAGCTTCTCGCCCTGCTTGCCCTTTATGTTTTCTATGTTTGCGAGGATGTTCTCCACCGCGCCCCACTCGCCCACAAGTTTGCAGGCGCCCTTCTCGCCGATGCCAGGCACACCGGGGATGTTATCCGACGAGTCGCCCCAGATGGCGAGGATGTCGCGCACCAGCACGGGGTCGTTGATGCCATACTTGGCGCAGATGTCGGCGGCACGCACAATCTCCACCTCGTCGCCCTTCTGCTTGTAGAGGTGGCGGTGCTCACCCACCAGCTGGCCGTAGTCCTTGTCGGGGGTCACCATATAGACATCATATCCCGCCT
>JAFYOF010000105.1 GCA_017560305.1 Alistipes sp. | reverse complement strand
ATTAAGGATTCAAGCTTCTCAATGATTTTAATTTGGGTAGCTATGCGCTCATCCAGTAAAGACAAAAATGAAGATATCTTTTGTTGCTCTTGCAATGTTGGATATGAAGTTTTAATACGAGCAAAATTAGGATAGAACAAGTATACACGAACACCACCTTCTCCATTGATGTTGTAGTAAAAGTTCATCTTTGGAGTTTTTAATAATTGCATCATCCAATCATTGTCAATCTTGGGAGTAGTTTTAAAGCATACATACAAAGAACTAATCATACAAGGATTTTCTCCGTTGTATTTAGCAATTGATCCAACATTTATACGAGCTGGATTGTATGCAAAATCATCTTTATGGATAATCTTGTATGCCTTAATATCCTCTCCGACCATCTCACGATCTTCAAATTGCTCAGACTGTGGGATAAAACCTTTATTATTGGTAACGGAGAACATTGGGTAGAGAATCTCTTCCTTGTTCCTTCTGCTAAAGTTTTCAGTAATGTCACCCAGAGCACATCGTTCCCATTCCCCGCTAAACTCTGGGAATCTCAAATTTGGAACATTGAGGTTTTTATTGTTGTTTTCTGTTGCCATAGTTGTATGCATTATTCAACAATACCCAATTCCTTCAAATATACCTCGATCTGTGCGTCGAGTTCTGTGCGCTTAGCTTCAAGCTCCTTAATCTCTGCCATTACAGCCTGGATATCGATCTCTTCCTCTTCCTCGAAAGTGTCTACATAGCGAGGGATATTGAGGTTGTAGTCATTCTCCGCAATCTCCTTCAAGGTTGCGCAGTGGCTATACTTCTCGATTTCTGTACGATTACGATAGGTATCGATAATCTTCTGAATATGCTCTGGACGGAGCTTGTTTTGTGTCTTAACCTTCTCAAACTCCTTGCTGGCATCGATAAAGAGAATGTTGTCGTCCTCCTGGCGGCACTTCTTCATTACGAGGATACAAGTTGGGATACTTGTGCCATAGAAGATGTTTGCAGGCAAACCGATGATTGCATCGATATAGTTCTTCTTCTCGATAAGGAATTTGCGAATCTTACCCTCGGCAGCTCCGCGGAACAACACACCGTGAGGAGCAACGCAAGCCATAGTACCACCATCGTTAAGGTGGTAGAGCATATGGAGGATAAATGCGTAGTCAGCCTTTGACTTTGGAGCGAGAACGCCAGCCTTGCTGAAACGGTCGTCATTGTTGAACTTGTCGGCTGCTGTCCACTCCGCCGAGAATGGAGGGTTAGCAACAACAGCATCGAACTGCTGTTCGCCAAGCTCATCGTTCTCGAGAGTGTCGCCATTGTGGATTTCAAAGTCCTTGTACTTAATACCGTGCAACAACATATTCATTCGGCAGAGGTTGAAGGTTGTAGGATTCTTCTCCTGTCCAAAAATAGCATCAGCGTTGCCTCCACGAGCAGTACGCAACAACAATGAGCCACTACCACAAGTAGGGTCATAAACAGATTTCAAGCGAGTCTTGCCTGTGATAACAATCTCTGAGAGAATTTCACTAACCTCCTGCGGAGTGTAGAATTCGCCTGCCTTCTTACCAGCACCCGCAGCAAACTGACCAATCATATACTCGTAGGCATCACCGAGGATGTCAATATCCTCAGCCTCGTTCAAACCGAAGTCAATGCCCTGCAGGTTTACAAGTACATCGCTAATAAGACGATTCTTGTCATCGGCAGTTTTTCCGAGTTTTGGAGAGGCAAGGTCGATATCAGAGAACAAACCTCCAAAGTCATCCTCACTATCCTGACCGATAGTGCTATCTTCAATCTTCTTCAACGAACGCTCCAATGCTGGGAGAATATTCTCCTTGTGCTCAATCATCGAAATAATAGTCGAGTACAAATACTCTGGCTCAACGAAATAGCCAAGATCCTGGATACACTCCTCTTTGAGAGCTTCCTTCAACTCGTCGTCGTTGCTGGCCCAAGCCTGCTTGAACGACACACCATCATCTTTGAGAATATCATCGGCACTCTTCTCAATTTTCTCCGACAAGTATTTGTAGAAGATGAATCCGAGTGTATAGTACATAAAGTCACCTGCCGACATGTTACCACGCAAGGTGTTGGCTACCGTCCACAGCTGGGTACGGAGTTTTTGCTGCAATTCTTCGCTCATATTTGTTTACTTTTTTAGTCCCAATTAAATGTTTCGATAATCGCGCGGAGCTTACCCATCACACGCTTTAATATGTTGCGTCTCTCAACGAGGCCTACCTTCTTCTGTTTAATAGCCTCCTGCACAATTTCGACCTTCTCACGCTGCAAGTAGTCGAACTCTCGGAAGAACTCTGCAAGAGCATCTGCGCTCAAACCTTCAGACTCTGCGAGGTCTGCAATGGCTTGATTCTTTGCCTCAGTAATATACTCACGCAAGCGACCCTCCAAATCAACAGAGCCATCGGCTTTGGCACGCTGGAAGCCAGCCTTGTCATTATCGACATTACGCTTGATGAAGCCGTCGATCAACTTAGTCTTGCTACGCATTCCTGCGTCCTTAATCATCGTATCAAGGATGTGCTGACGTTTTTGGTCGTAGTCCTCACTATCTGGATTCAAGTCCTCAATCAATGCGAGAATGTAAGCCACATTGATAACATCGCTATGGAGAAGCTCCAAGCAGAAGTCAATATCTTCAATCTTAGCATCACCATATTCGATTGGAGGCTCACCAACTGTGTTTACAGAAGAATCTGATTTGTCATCAATAACACCTATTGTAATATCAAGATATTTACTACGGAAGTCCATATACTCTTGCTCGGACATAATGAAATATGGATCGTCTGCATTATAATCCTCGTATATTTGAACTTCAATCTTTCCTCTGATAATTTCTCTGAAAGCTAATATGAACTTTCTTTTATCATATTCACTCTGTAATGAGTCAATGTAAGCAGGATTAGGGAACTTCTCAAGAAAATCAATCATCTTAATGTTAAGTTCCTTTCTCACCTTTTCATATGGCTCTCGAATAATAAATTCGTTCGGTTCATTATTGCTAAATAGCTTAATTGAGGCATCAACCTTATTCTTCAAATCGCGAAAACAAACGACTTTACCAAATCGTTTCTTCTCGTTCAAAACTCGGTTGGTACGACTGAACGCCTGCAACAAACCGTGGTATTCTAGATTCTTATCAACATAGAGCGTATTGAGCTTTTTTGCATCAAAACCTGTAAGGAACATACCAACAACCAACAAAAGGTCAAGAGGTTCCATATCCTTCTTGCGCTTCTTCATACGCTCGTTTACATCGTCGTAATATGCACTGAAATTGTCAGTTGTAAAGGCTGTTCCAAAATTGGTATTGTAGTCGTCCATTATCATTTGCAGCTCATCTGAAGCAACACTTTCATTTGCAAAGCCCTGATTCATTCCTGTTTGCTCGTCGTCTTGACTTCCGTTTGCTGCATAAGTAAATACTGCACCTATCTTGATCTTGGGATTCAGCGACTTAAAAATCTTGTAGTATTTCAGTAGCATTGGTACTGACTGAATAGCAAATAGGGCATTAAAATCGCCATCAAATGTTGATTTGTTGTAGTTGTTGAGAATAAACTGAGCTATCTCTGTCATTCTACTTTCAGCCTCCAAATCAATATCCTTTTGTCCTTCATAGTACTCAACCAAGAAACCGAGAACATTCTCATCCGCAATAGCGTCTTTAATCATATATTTATGCAAGCACTCGCCAAAGACTTCCGCTGTTGTATGTTCTTGCTTTGCATTCTCTACAAAGATTGGTGTTCCTGTGAATCCAAATATTTGAAGATTTTTGAAGAAACCAACTATGTTTTTATGACAATCACCAAAATGGCTTCGATGGCATTCGTCAAAAATCATCACAACCTTTTTATTCTTGACATCTTGCAAATGCTTATTGTAATAATCACGGGTAACAGCACAATTGAGTTTCTGTATTGTAGTGATGATGATTTTAGAATTTCCACTTAATCGCTTGATAAGCTCGTAAGTGTTATCAGTATTATCCACAGCTCCTGGTTCAAAAGCCTCGTACTCCGATTGAGTTTGTGTATCGAGGTCGTGCCGGTCAACGACAAACATCACCTTGTCAATGCCATCAATTTCTGAAACAAGTTGTGCTGCTTTAAATGAAGTGAGTGTCTTACCTGCACCTGTAGTATGCCATATATAACCGTCCTTATTCGTATTTTCCACACGGTTAATAATCTCCTCAACAGCATAATATTGATATGGCCTCAATACCATCAAAGCCTTATCGCCTTCATGCAAGACTATGTATTTGCTAATAATCTTTCCAAGAGTACACTTGTCAAAGAAGAAGTTAGCAAACATATTTAAATCATTAAACGGATTATTATTCTTGTCCGTCCAATTAAAAGTAAATTTATATCCACCATTCGGATTATTAGCAAAATAGCGAGTATTTACTCCATTTGAAATAACGAAAATTTGTATGTAATCAAATAAGCCGTGGAACGAAGTCTTATGATATCGTTGAACTTGGTTATAAGCCTGCTTTAACTCAACACCCCTCTTCTTCAATTCAATCTGAACCAATGGAAGTCCGTTAATTAAGATTGTAACATCGTAGCGACATTTCTTACGGCCTTCAACAGTTATCTGATTAGCAACTTGGAACTCGTTCTGACACCACTTTTTGGTATTGAGAAATTCAACCCAGATATTCTCCCCATCATCGGTTTGCAAAGTGTACAGATCACGCAGCTTCTTCGCTTTTTCAAAGCGAGTACCGCCCTCCAAATGAAGCAGGATACGGTCGAATTCTGCCTCGGTAAACGATGTGCGACCATGAAGCTCCAACTCTTTACGGTTGTGCTTCTCTAATTGTCGCTTGAAGTTTTCTCGAAGGTTATCCTCCTCCTTGATAACTACACGCTCATAACTATTCTCAACAAGAGTTTTTATTAAACCCTCTTCTAATGCTGCTTCACTCTGGGTTGTCATACGAGTATAATTTACATAAAATTAGGGATTTAAATCTGCTGCCAGCATATTCTTAGGCGAATTTAATATCCCTAATGTGCAAAATTAAGGAAAATTTGCCAAGTGGAGGTATAAAGAGGTGAGAAAATGTACTTTATAAGCTATTAGTTATAGTATTAGTTGTAGTTCATCTTGGTTATTTCTCATATTTTTCGTAACTTTATAAGAAAAATAATGGGATTATTTGAGGAATATAAGAACCATCCTGATAAGGATGTTAGACAAAGGGCTAACAATTGGGGTGCAGCAATAGGCTTACAGGATGTAGATGGGCTTAATGTGTCTGAGTTTCTAATTCAACTTGCTCGACAACAGATTGAGGGCAAGATTACGATGGATGAGGTTACACAAAGGCTCAATGAGCATTATGGGCATAACAAATCTCATAGTTCAACTTATGAGATTATTCCTCCTGGCTCTGAAATGTACCAACAGATTAAAGAGGAAAATAAACTCCGACGACCAAAGATGTATGAATAGTATTCAACTATCTGGAATTTTTGTTAGTTAGAAGCAATTATTTCAGTTGACTACAAAATGTAGCCAACTGAGAACTAACCAACTGAACTCGTGAGCCACACTCACGAGTTGAATTATCTAAAATCCGAAGCACCAACCTTACAAACTCCTCATATTACATAAAATGTTTATACGCTTTTTGTTGCAACAATTTGTGTAATTACATATTTTGTACTATATTTGCATCGAAAGCGAAGGGAAGCTACACCTCGGCATAATCAAAATCAATTTGATCTGCACTCGGCTTGCATTCCCTTTGTGGTAGAATAATAAAAATATGGATTATGGAAACTCCTTTCATCTTTGGTAAGATTGCAACAGAGAAGAATTTTACAGACCGAGAGTTGGAAACGGCTAACTTGGTTCAGAATTTCACATCACTAATAAACACAATTATCATCTCACCTCGTCGCTGGGGTAAGAGTTCGCTTGTAAACAAGGCTGCGAAGTTGGCGATGGAGCAGGACAGCAAGTTGCGTATCTGTCATATTGACTTATTCAATGTACGCAATGAGGAGCATTTCTACTCATTACTAGCCCAGAAGGTTATTGCAGCAACATCAAGCAAATGGGAAGAGGCAGTAGATAGTGCAAAGAGTTTCTTTTCGCATCTTGTGCCAAAGATTTCAATTGGCAGCGATCCTACTAATGAAGTATCAATCGATTTTGATTGGGAGACTGTGAAACAGAATCCCGATGAGGTGCTTGACCTTGCGGAGAAGATTGCAAAGAAAAAGGGGCTAAAAATAGTTATTTGCGTTGATGAGTTCCAGAATATAGCAGAGTTTACCGATCCTGATTATTTCCAGAAGAAGTTACGCTCGCATTGGCAGCAACATCAGAATGTTGCTTACTGCTTGTATGGTAGCAAACGCCATATGATGATGGAGGTATTTACTAACTCGTCTAAACCGTTTTACAAGTTCGGCAATCTGATGTTCCTCAATAAGATTGACACGCCTTATCTTATGGAGTTCTTCAATACTCGATTCTCGGATACAGGTAAGACAATTAATGAAGATGCTGCAAACTTGATTGTAAAGCTTGTAGATAATCATCCTTACTATGCACAGCAGTTGGCACAGCAGTCGTGGTTGAGAACAAAGGATGTATGTACGGTTGAAATTGTACGCGAGGCGCACGCTGCATTGGTTGAGCAGTTGAGCCTATTGTTTGTAACTATTACCGAAACATTGACCACACAGCAACTGAACTACCTTAAAGCACTTATTGCAGGCGAAAAGGCAATCAGTTCTACTGATGTAATGCATCGCTACAAAATATCTTCTACCACCTCAATAGCACGCTCAAAGGCGGCTCTTATCAAGAATGATATTTTGGATAACAAAGCTGGTGAGATTTCATTCCAAGATCCGATTTATGCCTACTGGTTGAAAACTGAATATTTTGCTAAATGATAAATGACTATGAATAAGTGTAACCGTACTTGGATTGCCTTTGCAAATAGAAAAAGATGCAGGCACGCCGATGCAATACTAAACCTCGGTTTTATCAGTTGGAGGATGGGCAGAGCTCGTTTTGCCATAGGCGATATAGTTTATCTATTTATGTCTGATGAGCGTTGTATTCGCTTCAAGATGGTTGTAACGGCTGATCATCAAGAACGTCAAGATAAAGACTATTGGGTAGAGAAAGCGCCCAACGATAAGACATATAAGCTAGAACTGCTCGAAGAATATAACGACTCACAATTAGCAGAAGCCGTTCTACTGCAACACGGTTTCAAAGGTGGCAAAAGTCTTGAAATTCCAAACTGTAACAATCTACAACTTATAAACTACATTAAGTCTATCTTTTAAAATATGCTCCACAATGATAGTGAGAAACCATCATATGTGGAGCATATTTTATTAGTAAATGTATTTTTCTAAGTTCTCGCGAATCTTTCTTTCAAATGGAGATTTACTATCGAGTCGTATTTCGTTTTTAATCGTCTCAATACCATAAAAGCGAATTATCTCCATTATCTCCTCCTCGTTACCCCGCTCGAAAATACGATTGATAACATAACGACGATGCGCTGTAAAGTCAATATTCTCTATTGCTGTATCCCAAAATATCGCACCGCGAAATTTTGTTAAATCTGGTTGATTGCTCATAATGTTTTATTCATTAGTTACCAAATAAATTATTTATATCTCAATAAATTTACCTCCATCAAATCCTGCAAGATGCTCACCATAGGATACATAGCCGAGTTGGTTGCTAACAATGCGTGTATTCCCGATGGTTGCCTCTTCGTTGGCGTGCGAGTGCCCGAATATCCACGCATCGATACGGCTATCTGCAATAAAGTTACCTAACTCGGTTGCAAAAGCACTATTAAGCAGGCTGCCTTTATGTTGTGGAGCCACGACTGCCAACGATGGCAAATGATGGGTTACGACAACAATATGTTCTGCGGTGCTCTCGGCAACACTCTGTTTGATGAACGACAAACACTTATGATGCTCAGCATTAAAATCATCAGTGGTGAATCTACGACCTCCATACTGTATCTGTCTAAAGTTATTCATACCTCGACTAACAAAATACTCATCTTGTGGTGTAATATGCGACCACAAAGTTGAGAGAATGAAGTCAGTATCATCAATGCGTACCACCTTGTTGTGATAGTAGTGTACATTAGGCAGTATTTCACGACTCCAACTATCGCCATAGGCCAATACATCACCATTGCCATAAAATTCGTGGTTACCTGGCACCAACAACACTTCTCGATAATTTGCCGATGCCCATTTCCAAAACTTCATATTTGGCAATGACTTATCACGCAAGTAAGCTATATCACCAGCGAAAACTAACACATCGCCAGTAACCTCGAATGGCATACTCTTTATAAATCTTGAATTATCTGACAACTCCAAATGTATGTCAGATGCGTATTGTATTCTCATAATCTTATCTCTTTTAACATTTTGTGTAAACCAATTCGTAGTCCTCCGCATTAGACTTATTATCTAATATTCCCTTTGCGAAATAGAACTTGTTGTACAGATATTGCTTGTCTTCAAGATCTTCTTCAAAGTCGTGAATAGTATCATTGTAATCATCAATATCCTTATTAATCATATCGTACAACTCTACATTTGCCTTGAGTATGCGAGTTTCCAATTTTGCAATAGTCGCCTTGTATCTTGCAATAGCTTTCTTATAACCCTCTATTTCTTCATTATAAAAGGCTAATACCATATCGAGCATTTCAACTGTCAAAGTTTGTGGAGATGAACACCACCGAAGCACATCTAATTCTCGGCTCGGAGTTGTAGATAGATGGAATAACTCACATCCGAAAGACTTACGAACAGTTCTGTTATACTCATCAGTTTCTCGTATGATTCTCATTATATCATCATTAGATAAGTTTTCAGCCCCAGCATTGGATGGGTATTCTCTATACTCCAATAAAGGGGTATTCTTGTTTCTCAAATAAACAGTGGTATATTCACTCATAATAATTCTTCTTTAGTACACATCACTGCGTGGTTAATAAATGATTCGTTGATTTCCATTGGACGGAAATGACGGAGAGGAAGAGCTTCACCAATGGGCATAAACAAAAATCGTTGAAAAGTTTGGTAGGGACTTTCCAACGATTCTTATCTATTCTGCTAACTCGGATATTTGCATCTATAATATCCTTGTTTGCGTATATTTATGTTGGATAGTATTCCTGATATTATCGAATGTCGAAATGCTTGAGACAGGAGCACACAGCACACCTTCAAAGCGTTTTGAGCCTCGACATACATTTGTAACTGTTATGTTCATTCTATTTTGCTGCATTTCGTTTTTATTGTTTCTAAATCGACTGCAAAGATACGATTTTTTCTTGTGAATCCCTCTTTTGAAATAGATATTTAAACCTTAAAGAGGAGGAGAAGTAATAGGATAACAAGACAAGTACCCCAATGTTACCCCTAAGCTCCCATCAAGTTCTTCGCCCCATAGTAACCTCACGGTAGCCCTACAGTAAAAGAATCAAAAACTATTCAAAAGCGAATAACAGAACGGCTCTGATTCCAACTACGGTTTCAGAGCCGTTTTTGTACCTTTTTATGGTGAAAAATGCGATTTTTTGCAAGTTTTTGTACCTCGTGTTTTGATATTCAAGAAATTACACTTACTTTTACATTCCAAAATGGAGGTACAAGGCGAAAAGTGTGTTGAAAATCACTAACTTACACATTCTCAACCACTTGTCAAACGGGTAGTTGTACCTTTTAGAGTGCTAAATGACTGATTGATAATCATCTACACTTTCTGCATCGGCAAATGATGCATCATAATGTATTGATTATCAACGTTTTGATAAAATCAAAGCATTTTCCGGAACTTTCAACAAAGCGCTTTGTATTGCATTGTGAATCAGCGTATTACACAAATTTACATTGTAATTAACAAAACTGTAAAAAATCAATTTTGTCCCTCGTTTGTGCCCCAAACATTCGAGGGGCTTATTTTTTGTCCCTTTTATGTCCCTCGGGCACTTCGGGGGACAAAAATGCCCATTTTTAAGGCGTAAAACACAGGAATACAAAAATCTACAAAGAAATAACAGATGAAATTTAATGCAGCTTGATGAATGTATTTGTATTTGATATATGTTTTCTTGTTAGATTCTTTGTCCCCCGACAATATATTCTGAAAATGTTGTCCGATATCTTTTCGGGATACACATAATATAATTGTACTTGATATGTTCAAATCATACTTTTAAGGTTATTATGACTGTATTTAGAAGCCCCAAACAACCAAAACTATTCAGAAATAACCAAACATAAACCTTTAATTATCAATACATTCTAAAATTTAACACTTTCAGGCTGCTTTTTGATGGTTCCCAAATTTCCACATATTTTTGATACATATTTCTGACGTGGAGAATT
>JAFYOF010000104.1 GCA_017560305.1 Alistipes sp. | reverse complement strand
GAGTTCCTGCATAGAGAACAACTCCTGCTCGGTGCCTGGGTTCCAACCCAACAGAGCCAACATATTTACGAATGCCTCGGCAAAGTAGCCATCCTCGCGGTAGCCGTGAGCGGTCTCGCCAGTAGGTGATGTCCAGAAGAGTGGGAACACTGGGAAGCCCATCTTGTCGCCGTCGCGCTTCGAGAGTTTACCGCCACCCGTAGGCTTCAACAGAAGTGGAAGGTGGGCAAACTGTGGTTGTGTATCCTGCCAGTCGAAGGCGCGGTACAAGAGGTAGTGAAGTGGCAATGATGGCAACCACTCCTCGCCACGGATAACATGTGAAATCTCCATCAAGTGGTCATCCACAATGTTAGCCAAGTGGTAAGTTGGCAACTCATCGGCGCTCTTATAGAGTACCTTATCGTCCAAAGTAGAGGTGTTTACCTTCACATGGCCGCGGATAAGGTCGTCCATCTCGACAATCTCGTTCTCGGGCATCTTGAAGCGCACAACCCAGATGTCGCCACGAGCGATGCGAGCCTCAACCTCCTCCTTTGGAAGGGAGAGCGATGTTGGCAACTTCTCGCGAACGGTGTAGTTGTAGGCAAAGGTCTGACCCGCAGCCTCCGCCTCCTTACGCAAGGCGTCCAACTCCTCGGCTGTATCGAAAGCGTAGTATGCCCAGCCAGCCTCAACGAGTTGCTTTGCGAACTTGAGGTAAATCTCCTTGCGCTCGCTCTGGCGATATGGAGCGTGAGGACCGCCTACGCCGACACCCTCGTCAATCTCGATGCCGCACCACTTGAGTGACTCGATGATATACTCCTCGGCACCTGGCACGAAACGCTGTGAGTCGGTATCCTCGATACGGAGAATCATCTTGCCGCCGTGACGGCGAGCGAACAAATAGTTATAGAGTGCTGTACGCACACCACCCATATGAAGGGGTCCCGTAGGAGATGGTGCAAAACGCACACGAACTTCTCTTGACATAATCTTCTATTTTTTAAGTTTATTCTTTAATTTCTTAAGTAGCAGTCGGGAGGTTTGGTTTCAGGAAATTTAGGGAGTTTAGAGAGTTTAGCGGGGGCTGCGCCCCATTCTCCTTAATCTCATTAGCTTCCTTTGTTTTCCTCTTCTGTACTTGCTCTCGGCTCTTTTACTTCACCCTATACTCCACCTTCATCGTGATGCGCGCCTTTTTCTGGCGTGATGAGGTATTGAATGAGCCACCCGCCGAGAACTCCTCGTTGGAGTTTGCACCCGTAATCTGGAACACGCCCATCTTAGCCGATGCTACGCGACCGATAGAGGTGCCAGCATTGTCGGCAATCTTCTCGGCACGGGCACGGGCATCAGCCGACGCCTGCTCAATGAGCGAGAGTTTCACATCATCGAGCTTAGTGTAGTAGTACGATGGCGAGTAGGCCTCAATCGAGATGCCCTGCGCAATGAGAGCAGAGATTTCGCGTGAGATATTCTCCACCTTATCGACCTCCGACGACTCCACCGAGAACTGCTGACTCAGGCGATAACCCACAAAACGCTGACCAGCATAGTTGCCGTTAGCGCCATATACCGGCTCGGTCTGCTTGTAGACATTCACGAACTTGAATACAATCTGCTCGGCAGCAACACCGCGCGAGGTGATGAACTCCAACACCTTCTGCTTGTTGCGCTCAAGTTGAGCATAGCCCGACGCAACATCGTGTGTCTCGTAGACAATCTCGCCATTCCACACAATGAGGTCAGAAGCAAACTCGCTCTCCCCCAAGCCCGTCACAACGATGGTATCCTGCGAACGGTACTTGTAGGTGTAGGCGCGACCCAAGAGCCACGCACTAATGACTATCGCCACCGCGATAATGAGATATTTCAAGTTCTGTTTCATAAGCAAGGGGAATTCAAAATTCAAAATTCAAAATTCAAGTTCCTTTCAAATACTACTATCCTCGGTCAAAGCAACACGCCCAACTAAAACTTTTGTTTGCGAGGTTGTTTTGAAGATTGTCTTTTAACAACTTGATTGTGAGGTTATTTTCAAGCTTGCTAAAATCCCCCAACCAAAAACTTTTGTTTTGTGAGGTTGTTTTGAAGATTGCCGAAGTGTTGAGAAGCGGAGCATACTTGAGGTATGTGAGCATTCTCAACGCGAGCAAGATGCCGAAACAACCCGCAAGGCAAATGTTTTAAACATTGAAGAGGAAGTGCATAATGTCACCATCCTGCACAATATACTCCTTACCCTCGATACCAATCTTACCTACATCGCGGCAAGCCTTCTCGGAGCCAAGGACAACATAGTCGTCGTACTTGATAACCTCGGCACGGATGAAACCACGCTCGAAGTCGGTGTGGATGACACCCGCAGTTTGTGGAGCCTTCATACCCTTGACGAATGTCCACGCACGGCTCTCGTCAGCACCAGTAGTGAAGAATGTCTGGAGGTTGAGCAACTTGTATGCCGCCTTGATAAGACGAGCCACACCCGACTCCTCAAGACCCATATCCTGAAGGAACATCTGGCGCTCCTCGTAATCCTCCAACTCAGCAATATCAGCCTCGGTAGCCGCTGCCACGATAAGCATCTCGGCATTCTCCTCGGCGATAGCAGCCTTCACAGCCTCGGTGTGAGCATTGCCCGACACGGCGCTTGCCTCGTCAACATTGCAGACATACAACACAGGCTTGTCGGTCAAAAGATTGAGGTCGGCAACCAACTTGCGCTCCTCCTTATCGGTCTCGACAGTACGAGCCGAACGACCCTGCTCCAGCGCCTCCTTGAACTGCACGAGAAGGTCGTAACGACGCTTTGCGTTCTTATCACCAGCAGCTGCCTGCTTCTGGCACTTGCCGATGTTGTTCTCAACGGTCTCCAAGTCCTTCAACTGAAGCTCGGTGTCAATGATGCCCTTGTCACGAACTGGGTCGATAGAGCCATCGACATGGGTGATGTTGCCGTTATCGAAGCAACGCAATACATGGATAATTGCATTTGTGTTACGGATGTTACCGAGGAACTTGTTACCAAGACCCTCGCCCTTTGATGCACCCTTCACCAGACCTGCGATATCCACGATTTCGATGGTTGTAGGGATGACCTTCTTTGGATTGTCAATCTCGGCGAGCTTCACCAGACGCTCATCGGGTACTGTAATAACGCCCACATTAGGTTCGATTGTACAGAAAGGAAAGTTTGCTGCCTGTGCCTTTGCATTCGAGAGGCAGTTGAAAAGAGTTGATTTACCGACATTTGGCAAACCGACTATACCACATTGTAGTGCCATTTAATTATCTTTTGTAAAGTTTATACTTATATTATTTGACAAATGTAGTGATTTTTCATAAGATGAGAGCATT
>JAFYOF010000103.1 GCA_017560305.1 Alistipes sp. | reverse complement strand
ATGTGCCGTTCTGCATACTTGCAGCAAAGGACAACGAGAGAGATAACACGGTATTCAACTAACCATCAAGGAATATGGAAACAACAATCAAGGTACCCAACAGAGAGATAGCGATACGAGCCTTCGACCATCTGAGGCACGAGAAGAAAACAGACTCGGCACTGCGACTGGCTCATCACCTGCTGCACTATGACCGCATATCTCTCGGCATAGGCGAAGTGGATTGGGAGATAGATATGGCTATCCAGAAGTTCGGCGGCAATCCACGGACAGGATACCGATACACAGCACATTTCAGTTTCAACGCTGAAACCGAGATGGAGAAAGAGAGATACGAAGAGATATTCAACGATAACAGATAACCGAAGGGCGGCCACAAGGTCGCTCTTCGCATTTATAGACATCATGTACGGGAAACAGAATCCTGCCGTACACAGGTAACGACAAATGAACGAAGCAAAGAAAACACTCACAATGGAGTTTATCACAAGTATAATGGACGAGAACTACACCCTTGTATGGGTGGACTATCGGGAAAGTTTCGATGAGAGCAGAGACCTGTTGCAACAATGCCTTGAAAAGCAGGGCTGCGAAGATCTTTGGTCAAAGGTCGAAGATTGGTACAAGGATGCCGAGGAACAGGCGACACAGGAGATAATCAAGGGACTGAAGAGCCACTGCATCGACTTCCACGACTTTGAGGAGGACGAAGTAGAAGCCTTCTTCGAGGAACACGATGATGAGATAAGGGACGAGATACGCGAGCGTGACGACTCCACAACGGTAAACGACCTTATCAAGAACACCAGAGATATTCCTGTACGGGTGGAGATGCTATCCAACTACGACTGCATCAACTCCTGCTGGTTGGAGTCACAAGGTGGCTTCCGATACAAGGAGAGTTACTTCGGGGATATGATAGATACTCTTCGCCTCAACCCTGCAAAGGTAAAGAAAGCATTGACAGAGAAAGGCTATACGGTATATGGCAGATTCCCCAACAGAAAGTATCGAGACGGCAAGGAACAGGTATCCTACGAGGACTTCTGCCAGGAACTGGAGAACTCCTGCTGCGGAGCCAACCTGCTTACCTACATAGGTCTTGTAAACCTCAGAGACCTCTACGATGCCGACTTCAAAATCAAGGAGGTCATTATCCCCAAAGGCAATACCTGCGGGCTGTTCAGCTCAATGTATGGTGGTGGCAGTCTGATAGAGATGGAACTCAAGAGCGATGTCAGAATACGACTGGATAAGGCTCGCAAGGACGGTTACGGCTTCCGTCTGCGACTTGACAATGAACGCTCCGAGTATGACTGCTCCATCAAGCATGTCTATGGCGTTTGCGACTCCTTCTTTGGCAAGCAGATAAGCATCGTTTCAGCAAACTAAAATCAGTATCAACAATAAAAATATCAATGTATGAAGAAGATTGAAGTAAAGGTAAGATACCTCTTCGAGGGTACTTACACCGTAGCGGCAGATGACCGCGATGAAGCACGCACAATGGTAACAAGAGATTGCGGACTTGTATTGGGTGGTAATATCCACACCACACTCAATGATGACGATGTGGATTGGGTGTTCGATGTGCACCCCGATATTCAGATTCTTTCCTACACGGAGTTGGAGAAGAAGCAAAAGCCGAAGCGTCTGAAGATGGACTTCTCCGACAGAATAGAGACGCTCCGTAAAGACATCATAGATGCCATACGGCAGTTGCTCTACTCGCACGGGCTGACTGAAATAACCTTTCCCGAAGAGCAGTATGATCCAGTATGGGTAATATGGTTCAATTGGGACGGAGACCCATACGAGTGCAAAGTAATGGGCATCAAAGTAACCGACAACAGTATGACTGTGATTGCTCACGACAAGATTGCTGACAATGAAGTGACTTGCTCTACATCCTTTGAACTCGGAGCAAAGAACATCGACTGGCTATACGAGATATATGATGCCGTATGGCAGCAGTTGGAAGAGAACAAAGATAATAACGCATAAAGATTACGGCTATGGCAACAGTAATTAATATGAACAAGCATATATGGGAAGGATGGACTGTTGGACGATTCATTGAGGAATTGGCTCCACAAGTAGAAATGATTATGAGTGGTCAGAGTTGGAAACCTCCATTCAAGAATAAGCAGGAACTTTCCGAATGGTGCAAGGAGAATCAACCATACTACAAGAAGAAAATTGCAGATGTAAATAATCACTTTGCAAGAATGTATAACCTCAAATAAGATTACGACTATGAGATTAGACCCTGTAAATGCAGTATCGAGTTTCCACTACTATATGTGGAACGCTTGGGGCGAGGATGAGTGCAAGATTACTTTCGGAAGTATGTATAAGCACTTCTGGGAGAAATGGAACTCACTCGCAAGTAAATCAATACTCGGAGCGGCAGAAAGATTCTATGCCGAACTCTCGGACAACAATCGTGAACTGCTTGTCAATCGTGCTGTGGCACTCTATGATGGCAAGGCGTTAAGAGAGGAGCCTCACGATGAAGATGTATATGTTTGCGATGCTTGCGGCTCAAGGCTGATTGAGATTCAGGCTTGGGTAGATGCTAACAACGCAGAATATCTAAGCGATGTAGATGACGATGATACGGACTGCAAATGGTGTGCAGACTGTGAACAGAGTCATAATTTCTGCTCCCTGAGTGATTACAAGCAGCGTATGCAAGACTGGTGGAAAGATCTTGACTTTATCACATTGGAGAGTATTACAGGCTTGCACGAGGTCGATTACTCTTCGGAAGATGGCTCACAATCCTTTGTGGATGCCTGCAATGATTGGTGGAATGGTCAGGACTATGACACCCAGCGAGAACTCTATAACAATTCACAATCATAATGCTTACTACTATGGCAGAGAATGAAATCATCGAAAGAATATGTGGTGCTTGTAACTGCGATGAAGCAACTGCAAAGGAGTATCTGAATGACGAGATACGCCACCTCAGAGAACTGCAAGAGGTAAACGATCTGCAAGAGAGCGATATTGAACTCTCTTGCAGCGGTCTCGGCATTGAGAACGAATGTATGGAGTATTTTACAATGGTATTAACCTACTAAATCTACAACTATGGCTTACTTTAAGAATATACACTCATTGGCGGAACTCAAGAAGGAGTATCGCCGATTGGCATTGGAGAACCATCCCGACAAAGGTGGCAGTACCGAAGTGATGCAACAAATCAATGTGGAGTTTGAACGGCTCCACGAGATATGGAAGAACGATACAACTGTATCGGCTAATGCTTCAGGTTATGAGAATGACTATGCAGGAGCATCGGCGAAAGAATATACCGACTTCGTATATAACGAGTATCGTTGGAAAGGTCGCAACTATAAAGGGCAGCACGCTCCTGAGATTATGGAGCTGGTGCGTAACTGGATGAAAGAGACTTATCCCAAGTATAAGTTCTCGGTGTCAAGGCACAACTATAACTCTATCCATATTTACCTTGTAAAAGCCGACTTCGAGGCTTTTAAGAAGGATAAGGGCGTAGTGTTCCACCATGATGTGAATCATTACAACATTGATGGAGACCAGACTCTAACCGATAGAGCCAAAGAGGTAATGAAGAATGTCTGCGACTTTGTGATGTCATACAACTTCGATGACAGCGATCCAATGACCGACTACTTCTGCACCAATTTTTATCTTACATTAGGTGTTGGAACTTACAAGAAGCCATACAAGGTAGATTTGCCGAAATTGGATTGCAAGGGCAAAAAGCCCGATGTGTTCAAGCACCCTGAAGGTGCTGCACATAAGGCAATACGTCAGGCATTGGGTGGTGCATACTTCAGTTTCCACAACAGCCAACGACTGCAAGGGAAAATGGTGCTCGGAGAGGATTCCTACGGGCATAGTGGCGACAAATACTTCTGGCCATTATCATATTCCAGTGCCAAAACCGCACAGAAACGAATGGATAAATTGGAGAAAGCCGGTATCCGCTGTAAACTCACAGGCTACAATGGTGGCTGCATCGAGTTTCTTGGCTACACACCTGAAACGGAAGTACTACTTGAAAAGGAGAGACAGGAGGTTATTGTAGCTCATCAAAAGTGGCAGGGTAAGCATCCGATAAAGTACATTGTCGACTATTAGCATACAATTAGCCGCTATTACCTATAATTTGCTGGTAATAGCGGCTATTAGTTATCAAGTTGCAGGTATTAGTGACTATTTCCGGCTAATGACTGCCATTGGTGTGGTAATAGATTGTCAATGTCTTTTTCCACTGGTATTCTTTTCAAGACATCTTCAAGCCATGTGCGAACATCAACATCATGCGCCTTGCAGCTGCTGAAAAGCGAGTAGACAATTGCAGCTCTGATGGCTGCATCATGATTTCCGCAGAACAGGTAGTTCTTGCGTCCTACGGCGATGGGACGGATTGCATTTTCAATACCATTGTTGTCAATATGGTATCTTCCATCCAATACATATCGGCCCAAACGAGGTAAGAGTGTATATGTATATACCAATGCTTTTCCCATTCTTGATTTAGGAGTGAACAACCCGGCTACTGAGTTCATCCATTTTTCGAACTCCTGGATTATTTTGTAGGATTCTTCCTGCCTGCGTTTTTGTATAGCCTGGCAATCTAGGTTGGCTTCTCGCATTTCTTTCTCTATGCCATAAAGTTTGCCAATATATACCAGAGCTTCACTTGCGTGTTTCTTACTTTCATCCATGGCTTCAACGAACTTGCGTCTAGCATGGGCCCAACAGCCTATCATCCGTTTGCCAGGTGCGTTTTCATAAGCCTCATACACTTCATACCCGTCTGTCTGGATTGTACCTCGATAGCCGCCAATAAGTTTTCTGGCAGTTTCTCCGCTACGGGAACCCATATCATAATGGAAGTATACATCACCGCATACGGCATCCCTTACCGCCCAGACATATCCCTTGACGGCACGATGTTTCTCGTTGTCTATTACAGGCAACGTGCTCTCATCCACTTGTATGTAGTCCGAACTCATGATCTTTTCCCGGAGCTTGTCATATAGGGGCCGTAGTTTTGCACAAACGGTAGAGAACCAGTCTCCAAGCGTGGAGTCACTCAACAATACTCCCAATTCCTTATATTTCTGTATAACCCTGTAGAATGGAAGGTGATATACATACTTGTCTATCAGGATATCTGCCAGAAGGCTTTCAGATGCCATGCCTTTGGGGATTATCATCTGTGGCAGTGGTGCAATATGGAAAGTCTGCTTTTCAGGTTCCTCTATCTGTATACTTGACTTAAGTACATATTTATGGCGCACTGTACGGTCTATATACATAACTGCAGGGCGGATAGCTATTCTGTCCGTTGTCTCTACTCCAATTTCAACATATTCATCAAGATTGATCCCCTCCGGATGGATGTGAGTCTCCTCTACAGGCAAGTCTCCCCTAAGGATAGGTTTACGCACCTCTCGCTTATGAGGTTTTACCTCTATAAGCTTAGCATTCTGCTCCTCCATTTTTCTTACTTCAGCATCCAATGCTGCCTGTTCTTCTTCAGATAGAAAATCATCAAAAAGAGAGGGCTGAAGTACAGATGGATCTAGAGGAAGGTGTTTCTCGCTCATAGAGCCGAACAACTTCTTGCGGAACCATGCCATCATGTTCTGCAGGCTGTCAATTACGGACTGCATCTGATCTATCGTCTTCTGTTTGTTTTGGCTATCAGCCTCCAGCTTTGATATTACAGACTTTGCAGCAGCAAGTTTCTTTTGCTCATCCTCAAGCTGGCGGTTAAGCTCTTCCAGCTTATGTTGCTCAGCCTGAAGTTTGGCAAGTTCGGCCTTAAGTCGCAATATTTCCTGATCCTTTGATGACATTCTCTCTGTTTGTTTTCTGATATAAAGATACGAAAAATCGGCGTTTTACGCAAGCAGAACGCCGATTTTCTTCTTTATAAGCAGTATCTTTTACACACTTTTTGAGAGCATTTTCATACGTCTCACATAAGGACTTTCCATTGCAGATCTTGCCATGAAAATAAGGTCTTCATACTTGAAGTCGCCTGCAATATCATCCGTTTCTCCAAAGAATGGGATTCTCAATCTCCCCATTTCAACTCGCATCGCATAGAGCACCAGGCCACCCTCTTCCTTGTGAAGTATCTTTATCCTGTTCTTTGACGCATTGACAAATACAAACACATCTCCGCTACGAATACTCATACCCATATTGTTATTGACAATGCCGGTCAGGCCATTGAACCCTAAGCGCATATTGACAGGCTTATTGTAAAGCCAATAGCGCATGCTATCGTTCAAGCTAAACATTGCTTGCGGAGATTAGTTCCTTTATATAATCAGGAGTCATCATGCCTTGGATTCGCATGGCAGTTCCACAACGTGTCTGAAGCTCAATAGTAAGATAGCTTTCAGGCCTGGCAGAGGTTTGCTTTTCTTGTTTTCCTGCTCTGCCAGGAGTCCTGGCCGCTGGCATTCTGCCTGGAACACATCGACCTGAACTCAATTGGACGAACTGTCCAGGCCCGGTATCCATTGAATCCTCTTCTCTATATTTCTTTTTGGCCTTATAGAAGTCCCATAATGGAACTTGAAGTTCCGCTAACCTTGTTTTATAACTTATCTTGTGCTCTGCACAGTAGTCTTCAATTGTAAGTATTTCTTCTCTCGTAAGCATATTCGTATCGTTTTGATACAAAAGTAGCAGAGATCGCTCCCTGCTACAATATGCATTTCATCGGATGCTTACCTTACAGCCGGATCAAAACGTTTTTGACCCGGCCTTTCGTTACCTTAGGAACTGCCTATTTTTAATCTTTAGAGATATCTTCTAGAAGTACATTTTTCAATGGCTCAGATAGGGCATTGAAAAGTGCTTGTGAATCCTTTGGTAAATCTTCGTCTTGAATGCTGAAAAATAGAAGATATGCAGAAGGAATGTTCAGAGACTGGCAAATTTTAGTGATGGTGGCTTTGGCGGGCATTGTGTAGTTGTTCTCAATGCTGCATAGAGCATTGGTTGAAATGCCGCATGCTGAAGCCAGTTCTTTTTGTGTTATGCCTTTTTGTTTTCTAATGGTCTTAATGGCGGTTCCTATGTCCATGGTTATTTAATTAAATCTAAAATGTGTGCTCCAATGTCCATTATGCGAAGGAGTATAACGATAGCTTTATCAAATTTTT
>JAFYOF010000102.1 GCA_017560305.1 Alistipes sp. | reverse complement strand
CCCATCAGCGGCGCACACGCACCGCGACCCGTAGGGATGAAGTTACGAGGCGCATCCTCATTGAGAGAAATTACCTCCACACCACCCTTCGCAAAACTTGTCGTGACGAAGATTTTCTCGCCATCGGTAGCCACGCCCGTAGGGGGCTCAGCCACACGCCAGCACTTCAAGCGGTTACGCCCCTGCTTGTCGTAAAGACTCACGGTAGATGTTCCTTTCTCGGCAGCAAGCAGCTTATCGCCAAACAAGGTAATGTCGCTGATATAAAGCGGTTTGCTCCGTTCCAAACGCGACTCTTCGCCCACAAAGGCGCACATCACCGCAACCACCGCAAGGGTCAATATGTAACCTACAAAAAGCCTTTTCATACTCTCCTCTATTGCTGGTCGTGGTCGTAAATCTTGCCACCTTCGTTGATTGCGCTATTCATCTCGCGCTGTTTCTGCTCGCGGTCGTTGTACTTCTCAAGCATCGCCGCGTGGCGCTCGCAAGGCACAAGTTCGCTCTCGATGTCGCCGCGTGGGGTCTGCTTCAGACGCTCCGCACCCAACTTAATCAACGCCACCGCAATGCCATATTTCGACTTGTCGCCTCTGATGCCATCGAGTATCGGGCTCTCCTCAGGGCGGTCAAACGAGATTTGCGCTGGGAGGTTTCTGCCGTGGCCGTTCAGGGCGCGGATGTTCACGCCAGTGAGTTCCGACAGACAGTCCAACTCCGCATAGGTCAGCGGACTACGACCCGCCAGCGTATTATCAAACGCCGACTCATAGACTGGGTAATAGACGCCGTTAAGGTCCATCCACGCATAGATCCACTCGCGCTCCTTCTGCGTGAGTTTCGCTCCGAAATGGGCGTTGTCGATAATCTGCGTCAGGCGGCTGGCGTGGCTACCCCACGAGTAGGGTTGCTGGATGTCGGCAGGGCCTCCGCCGATGAGTTTCACGCTCTTGCTCTGGTGCAGATTAACATACGCCGCATTGAAAAATGGGTTCATATCGCGCGCCAAAACCAACCTGTCGCGGTTCTTCTTGTCGAAGTCGTGACACTTCACGCAACGGCGGTCGAGGATTGGCTGGATGTGCTCCATAAACGAGAACTTGAAAGGCTCTTCGCCCATAAACTTCTCTAACTCAATGGGTTTCTTCGTCAGCGCAATCGGGCGCTTGGGGATAGGCATAGGGATTGAGAGGCGGTCCTCGTGACAACCCACACAGCCGTTAATCTCGCCCGGCATCAGCGACACACCACTGCGCATCGACTGAATCATCTTCTTATCCTTGTCCAGCACCTGAAAGTAGACATGCTTGCCCGCGGGGACCATAAAGCTCGCCGAGCCATCCTCCTCAATAGGCACCTCGCCAAGGATTTGCTTGTTCTCGAAACTATGCCAGTTGAGCGCGGGCGCCTGCTCGCCCTGACCCGACCAGCCGCCCCAGGTCCAACTTCGCTTCTCGGGCGACTCAACGATGCGCAACCACTTCGCCTCGCCCTTTTTCACGCCCGCCATATGAGTACCTTCATAGACATTTTCAACATAGAACTGACCTTTGTCGCTTGAGAAATTGCGCATCGTGGGGAGCGCCACGGGCTTGTCGGCAGGCTCAACGATGTGAGGGTCAAAGACGCTGCGCACACCCTCCACAATCAACTCCTCAGAGCCATCCATACCTACGAGGTAGATACCCTGTTTATAGCCGCATCGTTGCTTCTGCCAATCGGGATAGGCGTAGAGCGTACGCGACACCAAAAACCACTCTCGATCAATCGGATAGGGGTCTTCATAACGATAACTGCGCACCCACTTGAAAGAATCCAGATCGCCATTGCCCACTATATTGCGCGCCTCCTCGGGGAAGATTTTCACCACGGGGTCACGCCCATCAACACCCCTCTTGCGGTCAATCACGGCGAGCGAGCCCCAAGGCAAATCGTGGCACGAGCCGAAGACGCAGACCACAAGGTCGGTGCCTGGAATCTGTCTGCCATCGAGCACACCACCAGGGCTGGCGGTGTTGTTACCATAATATATAGAGTGCTTCGTGCCATCGGGATTCACGGTCCACAGACCCTGCGCGTCGCCGAAGTTGCGGTCAACATACTCCCAGCGGTCGTAGAGGATGCGGCCATCGCTCAGCAGCGAGGAGTGACCCTCAAACAGGGTGCTCACGCCAATCTGCGTGATGTTTGCACCATCGGGCTCCATACGGAACAGATTGCCCATAATGTGGCGGTTGCACATACAATACTTTGGCTGGCGGGTCGAGGTGAAGAGGATGTCGCCATCGGGCAGATACAACGGGTCGATGTCGGTAACACCCTCAGCCGAAGTGAGTTGCCTGAGTCCGCTGCCATCCAGTCCCATCTCGTAGATGTGGTAACTATCCTCCCTCTTTTTGCGCATCGAAAAGACAACTCGCTTGCCATCGAACGATATTTCGGGGTCACGCACCACGCCAGTCTCCAACTTTATCAGCGTGCGGGTCGTGCCGCTATCGACATCGTAGATGCGCAGAGCACTGCCTGGGGCAAACTTGTCGCCGTTAATCTCGCCCCACTGAAACAGAGTGGCGGTGTTGTGGTGGTCGGGCGCATACTGGTCACGCTCGACATACAAAATCTGTTTTCCTGCAAGCACCTGCTTCGCCTTGGGCGAGAGTGTGATTGCTCCGTTCTGCTGCGCTTGCGCCGAGCCAAGCGCTACACCCAAGAGAGCGAGCAGCAAAGTTATCTTTCTCATAATCAAACCTTTTACTCCTCAATCACTACACGGAAGCCGACATTGTTGGCGGGTTGCCAAGCAAGGTAGGATTCACGGCAATAGGCTGTCGCGCGCTTTGGCGGGATGTCCCACGCGCCACCACGCACAACCTTTTCGTTGAGCACATCGCGCTCGCCCTTGTAGGGGTAAGGCTTGTAACTTGAGCGGGTGAACTCCGCCACATTGCCGTGCATATCGTACAAGCCCCACACATTGGGCTCATACTGCGCCACATCGGCGATGGTCATCGTGCCATCATCGACACTATCCTCGCGTGGCATATAGGTGTAGTATTTGTAGACCCAGTTGCTCTCGTGCACGGGCTGCGGGTCGATGCCCGACACAGCCATCTTGCGCAACGAGCGGTCGGCCATATTCTCCTTTTTCGCGAAGTTGCTATTCAGGTCGCCGTACCAGAAATCGGTGTCGCTGCCCGCACGGCACGCCCACTCCCACTGCGCCTCGGTCGGCAGGGTTATGTTTGCACCCACCCTCTCGCCTATTGTGCGGCAGAACTCCATCGCCTCGTTCCACGAAATGCGGGTCACAGGCTGCTCGGGGCGGTTTGCCGCATAGCCAGGTCCGACATGGTCCTTCCAGAACTGAGCGGTGAAACGGCTATCGTGAGCGGGGTCGAAGGCGTTGTACTGGCGGTTGGTCACCTCGGTCACGGACATCCAGAATGGGCGGTCAATCTTCACCACCGAGGCTGGTGCTGCGCCTCTGCCACGATAGTTGTTACCCATCACAAACTCGCCCGCAGGGATGCGCACAAACTCCATCCTGACGCCCTCGGCAATCTCGATGGTGCGGCGCTCCTCGCCAAGACTCTCAACCATCGCACGCGCCTGCTCCTCGGTAAATGGGAAGCGGCGGCTTGTAACATCCTTATACGATGGCTTTTTAGCCTCCTTGCGCACGGGGGCGGGCTGAGGGTTGGACTTCATCCACTCGGCGTAATCGTTGAGCTCGCGCTGCCAGTCTACGCCCGCGCCGTTGGCGTATTTGTTGGCGAGCTCTATGCGGCGGGCATATTGATTTGTAGGGCAATAGCCCACATTGTTGTAGACAAAACGGCCGTGGCAGGGGACATTGAAATCAATCCAGTTGTAAATCTTGCGCCACTCCTTGTCGGTGAGCTCCACGCCGTGGTGACCCGCCTTCAGCAGACGCACCAGCTCGCTCGTAGAGGCGTGATACTCATAGGGTTTCATCACATAGATATCCGCCTCAGGGCCCTGACGATTGACATAGGGGTGGAGGTTGAGATAACTCTGCGACATATCCAGTCTGCCCGACTCCGCCTTGCGTGATGGGCGCGAGTAAGTGCCCTCACGACCATCATTCGACTCGATGACCTGCACTGCCGAGAAGTCGGGTTTTGCGCCTGCCGCATTGTGGCACGCCACGCAGTTGCGGTCGAGGATTGGCTGAATCTCAAGGTCGAAAGTGAACGAGCGCACACCGCCTTCGGGGGTCTGCAACTTCGCAGGGGCTTTCGTAGAGGCTATAGAGCGCTTCGCCACGGGCATAGAGTTCTGATCCTCGTGACAGCCCACACACGAAAGCACCTCGCCAGGCATTCCCGTAACCCAACTGCGCATCCACTGGATGGCGCGACCCTCACTGTCGAGAGGCTGGAACGATACGGGTGTGTTGGCTGGAATCTTGAACATAGCCGAGCCATCGGCCTCAACATCCACCTCGCCCAGATTACGCTTGATATCCCAGCCGCTCTGGATGCCTTGTGCGATGTGGTCGGACTCGGAGTTGACATAGGTATATTCGTAGGCAAAGACCCTCAACTTCTTCACCTCACCCACGGGCACGCCAGGCAGACCCTCGCCCTGATAGATATCCTGAATAAATACCGTAGCCTCCTTGTCGGCGGGCTTGATGCGGTCGGGGATAACGGGAGGTGTTGGGCGCTGACGCACTATGATCGGGTTGATAAGTCCCTCGCCTTCAAACTCTGCAACGAGAGTCATATTATCGTAGATATCAACAAGATAGATTCCCCACAAGGACTCTGGCGTGAGTTTCGCCGTAACGAGGAAATAGTCATCGCTGATAGGGTAAGGTTTTATGAATTGAGGCCATACGCCATTGACCAGTTCATCCTTGATTAAGGGCACAATCTCGCGCTTGGAGAAAGGCATCTCCTGAATCATTCCGCAAGTCTCCTTGCGACCCTTCGATGGGTCAAACAGGATGAGGCGACCCGAGCGCGCGATGCCGTGATGACCCGAGATGATACCTACAAAGGTATTCACGCCACCAGGCAGGGGCTGCACATCGAAAATCGAGTTGGGAAACCAGCCGCCGCTGCCGTACAGAGCCTTGGTCTCGGTGCCGTCGGGGTTGGCGTGCATCACAAAGCGAGAGTAGTAGTGCGTAAGGTCGGTGTACTCCCAGCGCACATACATCAGTCGGCCGTTGTTCATCACTCGCGGGTGCCAGTTGGCATCCTGATCGAAGGTCATTCGGCGCATCGCACCCGTTGCGGGCTCGTAGGCAATCATATTACCCACCTGATCGCTGCCGTTCACACAGGGCACACCCTGATAGCCGATGTTCGACATCGCAATGATGCGGCCGCTCGGCATATATGCTCCATCGAAGAACTCAAGGTCGGGTTCTTCGCTGTTGATTACCTTGTGAAAATTGGAACCATCACGATTAACCTCATAGACGCCCCAGCGGTGGTTCTCATCGGCGGCAGTGAAGAGTATTCGCTCGCCATCCCAGTGAAGAAGAAGATCGGTCACGCAGGTGCTGTTCGCAGGCTTGAAGATGGTGCGGCTCTGCACCTCGCCACGGATATTGGATAGTTCGGCAATCTCGGCATTGAAACCGCTGCGCGCCGCCGAGCCCTGATTTGACCAGTTGTTCGACTGCGTACCGAGCGAGGGCGCCATCACACTGCGGGCGGCATTGCCGATACGATACCTGCCGACAATAATCTTAGCATCGTCAAGCAGAGGGTTTGAGAGCAGAATCTCACGCTTTAGCTCCACCGCCTTGCGCTGCGACTCCTCGTCAGCCTTGCCCAGCAGAGCCTCCAGAGCATTGAGCTTCTCGCCGTAGAGCGCCTTATCGTAGCCCTCCGTGCGGCAGAAATCGGCATAGGCACTGCGCACCGACTCGGCGGACATATACTCCAGCTCCGCCTTCAGGCGCTGCTGCTCTGCTGCGTGTTGCGACACCTGTCCCCACGCTACGCTGGCGAGGGTCAGGCAGATAAATGTAAACAACCTTCTCATATCTTCGCTCTATTTTGCTATACCCTCGACCTCAACAAGCAACTCCGCGCGGCAGACATCCGCCTTCAGGAACGCCACATTTGGGCAGGGGCAATTCTCGTTAATCCAATTTGCTATCTCGCGCCACGACTCCTCACGCTTGACATAGACCCTCAGGGTCTCATAGTGGCGTGACCTTGGTTGCGACACATTGTGGCGCGACTGATTCTCTGCCGACACCAGGTGGGCGACATTCTCCATCGTCATCGCAATCTGCGCCGTGGCATCCGCCTGCAGGCTCTCCTCGCCACGGATTGCCGCCGTACCCGAGATGTAAATCATATCGCGTGGCTCGCTACCCACCCAGCGGGCGCGCTCGAACTTGGGCGTAGACTTCTGCTTCTGGCGACCCTCGATGAGCACCTGCTGCGAGTAGGCGTGAGCCGAAATCTGCAATGGGTTATCCACCGCACGGCTGATTTTCCCGCTCTCACGCACCGCCACAAACAACACCACTACTCCACCGCCCTCGGCACCTATGCCCGTTGCGGCAGGATAGCCATTTGACCACTCGGCAGAGGCATAGAAGCGGCTGCGGGCGTCGTTAAACTGCTGATAGTTTTGTCCTTGCGAGGAGCAGGATGTGATATGCTCGATAAAATTCCACTGGCGCACAATGTCGCTCGGCTGCAACCCCTCGGCAGAGAGTATCTCGCCCACGCGAGAAAAAATCTCCTCCGACTGCTCGCCGATACTACCCTCTCCTGAGGCGTAGATTCCGCCCGTGATGACCACCTCGTTATCCAAAAGGATATAGTCGTCATTATAGCACACCTCGCCGACCTCCGCCACCGTAGTCACCTCGGCATAGAGCGTCGCGCCCAGCGGCGGCTGCGCCACCAGCGCACTCATCGGCGCGCACTCGCCAAAGCGCTCAAGGCAGCACTTCTCAATTCTCTCGCGCTGCTCACAGTAGCCCTCCTTGTCAGCCACCGAGGTGAAGAAAACCACCCTCACGGGCAGACCCTCCATAGCCTCCAGTTGCCCGAAGATATCCTGCTCGGCAAGGGGCATCTCCTGCAGGTCGGAGCGCAAAATCCTATATCTTAACTCTCTCATCTTACAACGAATTTACATACTCTGCCAGCGCCTCGGCATCCTTGCGGGAAATCTTGCCCTCGATGCCGTGACGATGCTCATAAAATACCTCCTCCAAAGTGGCGGCACGGCCATCGAAGAGGTAGGGGGCGGTGCGCCACACCTCAACCAGCGTAGGGGTATCCCAGCCCTGCTCAAACTCCACATCCTCGCCGATGCGGTGGGTCTGCATATCGGTGTAGTAGATGCCCGAATGGCACGCGGCACAACCATATTTTTCAAATACCTTTCTGCCCGCAACAGCCTTTGCGGAGAGTTTTCCATCCACAAGGTAGGGGCTTGGCAGAGGCTTCAGTGACTTGATGTAGGTGTCGACATCCTGCGCCACCGACTCCTCGACATCGCAGAACTGGATGAACTTATAACCAGCCCTCACCGCCAGACCAGCGTGGTCGCGGATGCCCGAAATCATACATTTGGGGGTGTCGAAGGCGTGGAGCATACTCTTGCAGTTCTTGGGGTTGCCGATGCCATCGTTCATCAAATCCCAGTTCATAGCGTCGGCGCGACCCTCGCCCGGGTGACAGCCATTGCACGACTGCCAGTTCTGATAGCACAGCGCCGCATCGTTGAACGCCCTCTCGCCACGGTCGATGTTGCTCTCCTGACGATGGGGGTTATAGGCGAAGTGGCTCTGCTCAAGTGAGCCGAGGTCAAGAATATTCATAATATCGGAGAAGTAGGTCGGGGCATAGACCTTGCCCTTAAGCGCACAGATCTGGCGCGGACCATTGCCCTGAAGGGCGATGCGCTGGCGTATGCCACGCATAAAGTAGAGGTCGTAGTCAAGGCGTGAGTAGTCGCCGTAGGAGCGCAGGCGCTCAATCATCCTGGGGTAATCCACCACGCTCACATCGTGCGTGCCCGACTGCGAGGTTACAAGGTAGTCGCCGCAGCAGACCACATCCCAGATGCCACCCGCACCACGGTCGGGCTCGTCCATCGAGATGGAGCCGATGAGCGACAACTTTTCGGCGTCAATCACACTCAGGGCATTGGTGTTCATCCACCCCTGCTGCAACTGCGAGGTGGGCACCTGATAGCGACCCAGGTTGTGCGCCACGAAGATATAAGCGCCATCCTCAGAGGTGGCGATGCCTCGCAGGGCGTTGCTGCCGTTGGTGAGTTTTATGCTTTTCTCAACCGAGAATGATGCGCAGTCAATCACCGACACCTCCGCTGCCACATAGTCCTCGTTGGCGCGTTGCATCGGCAGGAAATTGTTTACAAAAAGTCGCTTGCCATCCTTCGAGAGTACGGCGGCGCAAGGCTCACGCCTAAGCTTCACCTCGCGCAGAAGTTCGCCAGACGAGGCATCATACTCGCCCACCGTTGCGCGGTAGCGGTTGCAGACATAGACCCTCTCGCCCGCCACCACGGGAGCGCAAGCACCCATACCCGCCGAGGCGGTGTAGAGAACCTCGCCGCTTGAGAGGTTGACCTTGAGCAGAAAACCCTGCTCATAACTGCAGGTTGCGTAGGCATAGTCGCCCTCAACCGCCACACCCGTAGCGGGGCGAGGCAATGACCACGAGCGAAGGGTTGCACCCTCCTTATCGACCATACGCAGTTCGGAAGTGCCCTTGTTCGCCAGCAGCAGATTGCCATTCTCGGCAACCGCCACATCGGCCGTATAGCACGGCGTAACATCGCTGTGTGTCAGCGACAAAACCAACACCACCAGCGTCAGAAGAAGGGGAATAAGCAGAGTTATCTTTCTCATTTCGCAGCACATTGAGGCATTCGACACTATCTAAGGACAAACGGGGTTTGTCTTTAGACAAATTTAGTGATTTTTCTTTAAACCACCGCCTCTGAGTGCTATTTTCTCTCAAGCAAAAGTGTCTTGAATCCAAATCGTGGTGCAGAAATCTCAATCTGGTTACCCTCGCCCACCTTTTGCAGAGCAATCTCGGCGGTCTGCTCACCCAGCAGATTCACCTCACGAGCAGACTTAACATCAGCCGACAGACGCACCGCAACGGGCTTTGCGTCCCCCTCGGCATTGTAGAGGCGCACCACCACGCCCTCCTCGGTAGGATATGCCGCCGAGAGGATATAGCCGCTCGCGCCGACATCCAGATAGGACTTCTCGCCCATATCCTCTGCGCCGCACGCCACCACCTGCAACGGAGCATTCCAGCAGGCATTCTTACGCTCGATGCCAACCACATCCCACGCCCCACGGTGAGGAATGAGGACGCAACGCACCTCGGTACGACCCTTCACACCATACTCTCTGCCCCACAGACCCGAGCCAGAGTACTGGATGGTCAAGCCCAAAGGCTCGCCCTTGCCGTGGCGGTAGGATGTTGTGTGGTCGCTCAGCAGCGCCAGACCTCGCTGCGCACCGCGTGAGGAGGTGACATCCACCCAGTTAAGGATGATGTTATGCTTGATTTCATCCCAGCGCTTGAAGTGTGTGTTTTCGAGTGTGCTGCGGCAGACATCATAAGGGGCATTCTTGTGCAGAGCAACCTTTTCAAGCGCCACAGGCAACATCAGCGAGAGTTTGTAACTATCATCGTAGCAGGCTCTTTCGTTGGCAGAGAAGGCGTCTTTCTGGTAGTATTCGCCGATACCCTCGTTGTGCTTCCAGTCAATCTCAACAGCCATATCAATGCGCTCGTCGCCCTTGCGGAGCGTGATGCGCTGGGTGAATGGGTGAGCAGCAATCCAGCCCTTGATGATGAGTGTCTGCTCAAGGTCGCCGTGGCGCACCACCTCAACATCAGCCAGTCGCTCCATAGATGAGCGGAAACCGCCATTGCGATAGAAGTGACCGCGTAACTCGCCCAAGCCAAACTCCGAGTCGGCATCCACATAGTCAATCCAGCGCTTACCCTCGCGCACATAGAGGTGCTTGATAACGCCACCGTGCAGCACATCCACCTCGATGCGATAGAGGTCATTTTCTATAATTTTCAGGTTGCTTTTATCCTCTGCAACCGCCTCATTTCCAGTCGCGCGTTGCAGACTAAACGAGCCATAACCAAAGGCTGGTACGCTAACCATAACCAATGCTTCATCACCATCAGTTACACACTCAACCGCCTCGCCATCAGCGCCTTTTGCATTCAGCGCGCAACCGCTCCAACCCTCGGGCAGAGCCACACGCACCACCTCACGGCGGGCAAATGGCTGGGTGTTGTAGACTCTGAAATATGCCTCTTTTTCGGTTACACTCTCCGTTGCCAAAACGCCCATCGCCTGCTGCTGAACTGCGCCCGCAATTTGACAGGTTGTGGCACACCAATCCTCGATATTATCGGCCCAGGTGCCGCGCTCGTTGAGTCGGTTGTAAGGGACAATCCACGAGTCGTGATGCTGCGAGAGCATCAGCACTCGCCACGCCTCGTCAATCGCTTTTTGGTCGGGCAAAACGCCCTTCTGGAGGTATGCCATCGTGGCAATCTGCTCGCTCTGCAAGAGGTCGTTCTCGCCACGGCGCACAAGTTGTGCGATGCGCTGCAACACCTGACTGCCCCACATCAGCGCGGGGCGCACCTCCTCCTGTGAGAAGTGATAATCGTCATCGGCGCGCTCGACGCCCAAGCCCTCAAAGTACTCACGCCAAGTGACATAGCGCGAGTTGCCGCGCGTCTTGTCGCCTCGGCCAATCCACGGGCCGCCCTTCCAGCCCGCATCCTGCAGGGTCATTCCTATGGGGTGCTCGATGCCCGCCTCACGGCACGCGTCAAGATACTCCTTCTCGTTGCCCCACGACATAGTCTGCCACACCGACTTGGGGTACAACTCCTCACAGGCGTAGCGGGGCGAGGTGAGCAACGAACTGCCATCGGCAGATATCCAGTTCACCAGCTCTCCACCATAGGGGGCAGAGTAACCGCCCCAGCAGGTGTTGGGGCACTTCAGCGTGGCATACTTATAACCGAATCCAGAGAGAATCTGCGGCAGGGCGCTGGTGAAGCAGGGCTCCTCAACTGCATAGGTGACAAACTCCACATCGGGGAAGTGCTCCCATATCTTGCGCATACCGTACTGCATCTGGCGGATGATGCTCTCGCCCGAGATGTTGTAGCAATAGGGCTGCGCATAGGCGGGGTTGGTAAACTCCACGCGGGGCGAGGTTGCGATCTGCTTAAAGCGCTCATAATCAGCAGGTGTGAGCAGAGCCACACTATCCCAGGTCTCGGGCTCAATCTCCAGCGACATACGCCACTCGGGGTTGCGCTCAAGCGTCTCGCACAGGAAGCGCGTCTTCCACTCCACGGGGTAGTGACCATATATTCCGCCGTGATAGCCATCCACAAAACTTGGTCGTTGCGCCACCGCGCACACACTCATACAAACCAGCAGCAAGGTTGCCGCCCACCTCATTCTCAACATAATTCTCTCTTGTTAAAATGTTATTCTCTCACCAGAAATTCTATCAAAAAAGGGGCTGCCCAACTCGTCTAAAGTCGGATGCAACCCCTGAAACTTATGCTTACGCAGGATTTACCTTCGGCGAATCCTAATATTGCTCAACGAAATCAACCAACAACTTGAACAAAGGCTCGTAGCGGTCGGCGATGAAGTTCTTCCAGGTGTCAAGCGTAGTATGGTAATTAGGGAAGGCGTCGCCCTCCTTATTCTCCCAGAAGATGCAAGGCACATTGCGCTGCGCAAAAGGATAGTGGTCGCTGTTACCCGCCAGCTCGCCACGGTCGAGAGCCGTGAAGTAGTGCTTCTCGTTGTTGATGGCCTCGAAGAGCTGGTAACCGCGCTCACCCTCGGGGCTCACCTCGCAATACTCCTCGGTGTTGTTGTCGCCAATCATATCGAGGTTGAACAGGTAACGAATCTCGCTCAGTGGCGCCATTGGGTGCTCGGCATACCACTCCGAGCCACGCAGGTAGGCATCCTCACCACCGAAGGCAATGAAGTACATATCATACTCTGGCTTATTCTTTGCGTAGTGTGCCGCGAGGGTCACCACAGCCGCCGTACCCGACGCATTGTCGTGAGCACCAGCGTAGTAGGTCTTCTTGCCGAGCTTGCCGAGGTGGTCGTAGTGGGCTGTGAACACATAGCACTGGTCGTGGCGCTTGCCCTCAACCTTGGCGATGACATTGAAGCACTCGTAGTCGCTCAGGAACTCATTCTCGATGTCGAGCGTGATGCTCTCGGCATCCTTTGGGAAGGTGGTTGTCACCCACAACAGAGGCTTCTCCACCACGCGCTCGCCATAGGCCTTGTAGAACTTCAGTGGCTCGTTCCAGGTGTAAATCAGACCCGCATTCTGGCAGCCAGTCTTGCTCTGCAAGCGGCGGAAATCAGCCGAGTGCTTGTAGGTAAACCAGAAGTCGCACACCACAAAGGCGTCCTTGTTCTCGGGCTTTGCAAGGTCGGCAAAAATCTTCTGCGCATCGTAGTTCAGCGTGTCGATGTAGTAGAGTTTGTAAGTACCCTTCGCACCTGGCGAGAACTCACGCAGCGTGAAGTCGATGCCTGGGGTGAGGCGCTTGCCATCCACCTCAAATTTCATCTTACCCGGGAAGGTGTTGATATTGAGCTTGAAAGGCTGACACACAACCTCATCGACGCCCGCCTTCTCGAACTGCTTGGCGAGATACTTGCCCGCCTTGTTTGCGCCATCCTCGGCGTAGCCACGACCCTGATACTTCGCCGAGCTCAACGCCTTAACCACCTGCTTGTAGTGCGCCAAATCCTGCGCACCCACCTGCACCATCGCAAACACCATCAAAATAAGTAAAAATCGTTTCATAGTGTAAATTTTATTTTTTGTCTCTCTTTTCGTCGGTTGCTCTCCACCACCTTTTATGCGGGGCAAGAAATCACCACAAACTTACGAAATATTTTCCAATAACCCACCCTTTTGCGCCCGAAATAGAGTGACAAATTGCCTGTATTTTGCGCCTTAAGAGGTACGAAAGTGCTTTTTTATGAAGAAAATGCACGAAAGTTGCGCTATTTTTTTGGTGGTAAAATATTTTTGTCTATATTTGCACTCCGAATGAGCGAGCATATCGCCATTTTGATGGTCCGATGGATGAGTGGCTTAGTCACCGGTCTGCAAAACCGTCTACAGCGGTTCGAATCCGCTTCGGACCTCAAAAAACCCTTCTACAAGCACTTGTGGAGGGGTTTTTAATTTTTTACGCCCTTTTTTACGCCCTTTTCCATATTGCTTATTGCAAGCGTTCGGTATTCTAAGGTTAAAAAAAACATATCAACGACAAAGATAATGGCTATTGAGGTATAATACAATTTTATTCTTGGTGCTTTGCCATAAACTTATCAATGTCGCTCTTCTTAAACCAAATCTCTCTTCCAAATCGAGCACTCTTAATCTCTTTATCTTTGTGAAGTTTATTCGCTAAGGTTTCCCCAATTCCCAAATAAGCTGCTAATCCCTTTATTCCGTTTACATAGGGACTTGCAATACTATCCTTCAACTCTTCAAATTTCTTATCAAATACCTTTGATACGGTATCTGTGATTACTGCAACCAGTGCATCATTGTAGACCTTTTCATAAATACTATCCGTCATTTTAATTTAACATTTGCTACAAGTTACCCTTTCACATAGTAAATGTCAAGAGGTTTTAGAAATTTTCGCCTCATATTGTCATCAATATTGACTATGACAGCATTTTTAACACCTTAGAAAAATACTCTCGCCCAGTATTTATTTCACTATACCCCTCCCCACCATCTTGTAATAGCAGTTGTTGCAGTCGTAAGCCACCTTATTTATACGTTCAAAGAAGTAGGCATGATAGCCTTACACCTGTTAGGAACGAAAATTTTCAGTGTATAGCGATTTTTTTAATCTTTTACTTTACTTTCTTTTCTTACCTAAGTAATATTTATGTGAAAATAACTTCACATAAAAAATATACATATATGAAAAACTACAAACGACAGTATCGCCAACTCAGTGATGAAGTCAAAAACAAAATTCGCACCTCTACAAGAAATAAAAATAAACCCAAGTCAGAAGAACACAAACGACGCATCCAACAATCAATGTTGCGCTACTGGCAGACCGTGCCAAACAAGCCTGATAGTTTATCAATGGATGACTATCTAAATCCAAATAATAATGACGACAACAGATAGCAGCCCGTCATCGTCACTATTAACAAAGTAGGGAAATGCTCACTGTAATGAACATGGAAGTAGCAGCATTAACCCCTCTGTCCTTTCAAAAATAATGAAGTTTAATCCTTAAATAAATGTTTATCCAATGCGATACAGTTAAAATCCGTACCAATTATAAATATCTGTTAGAAGAGAAAATTGCGTTTAATATTACAAATGATTCGATTAAGAATATAGAAATTGGAAGATGGTATCATACAAAATATAATCCTTCCATTCCTTATGATGTATATATAGCTACTAACTATAAACATCAAACTCTTGAAATTGAATTCTCATCAAAAATACTACTCCAAAGATACCCGGAACTTATTAGTAAGTATACCATACGTCAGTGCCTCGAAAATCTTAATAAACTTGGGATATGCACTATTGATGTTGATGGCGTATTGAAAAATGGATGGGTAATCAAAGCGCATATTACCAAAGATGTAGATTTGCGACTAACTGATGATGTCCTAAACGCTCTGAATCAAAATGTATCTAATTACCGAAGATTCAAGTGGGCGCATTACGACCATAAAGGCATTACCTTTACCAAAGATGTTGTATATAGAAAAGAGCAAATATACATCTATAATAAGTATAAGGAACTCCTATCGCAAAGTCGAAAATTCATTGACAGCCTACCCAATCGCAACGAGATTATGAATTATTTCTACGGCAAAACTCGATTTGAAATTAGGCTCGAAAGCGCCGCTCAGATAAATGAACAACTGGGTGTGAAGAATAGTATCAGGGACTTTTTCAATGCTATCGACTCCGCAGTCCGAGAACAGTTTGATAGAGTCTTTAACGTGTCAGCAAAACCATTAGATACCTCGAAATGCGAGGGTTGGGATGAATGGGCAGCAGCACATCTGCTGGATTATTACAAGTATGACCTTAAACGCATAGACCAAGATATGCGTGCGGATGGTGTATTTTCGAGTCGCAATGGACATCGCAATAAGATGAAAGTATTTGAAGCTGTTAAATCCAAAGTATGTCGAAAAGAGAATGAGATTATCAGGCAAGTGCGTAACCTACTCTAATCTAAGCACACAAGACCTATAATGATTGTAGCAACTCCTCTACATCCTCTTTCCTTGTGATAAGGTGCGGCTTACCATTTATATAAATACATCCGTGGATATCTGTTGAGGTTTGCTCCTGATGACCATAGATTAAGACTTGCAGTGATACATTAAGTACCTCTGCCACCTTAGACAGAGTTGTGATATTCTTGGTTGCAAACAGTTTCTTAATATTCTGGGGGGCAATACCCATTTTTGAAGCCAACTGCACCTTGCTCATACCAGCCTCAACGAGCATTTGCTCGCCGTGTTCCTCCAAATAAGTCTTTTCTAATACTTCCATATAACTCTATTTTGCTGTAAAAATACGAAAATATTACAAAACCACATATAAAATGCAGAAAATAATCATTTTTTATTAGTTTTATTATACGAAAGTATTACATATATAATATATTTGTATTATCTTTGTATCAACAAAAGAGAAACAATTATGGCAGATAGAAAGTATCATATCGGATGTTCGGGCTCAGGCTGGGGAATTTGGGACTGTGATGGTCACAAGGTAATGCGGTGCAGAAGTCACTATCACGCAGTAGAGAGTTTATACGGTCTAATGGGTTGGAATTGGAATCCGAGCAAATACAGAAGAAACTATTAGTGTAACAAAAAATCTTACAGCTATGACAAACGCATTGGTTATTACAGACAGCACCGCAATCCGCATGGCAGTTATTGCAGAGCGTACACAAAATCTCCTTGTTGCCGGAGCAAAGGCGATGATGATTGAGAGTTTGAAGAGCAAGCTTCGTTCAGGCGTAGCACACTTCATCTTCCAGAAAAAGAATGGTGAGTTTAGAGAGATGTTCGCCACTACAAACCCTTCACTGGTTAAACGCCATATCAATGGTCGTGGTGAGAGCCGTGAGAAATATGCAACGACTGCGGTGTTTGATTGTGAACTTGGACAGTGGCGTTCGTTCCGTTGGGAGTCGATAGTGAAGGTATTTTAGAATGTCCCACCTTGAACAAAAGTGAAACACTTGTGCTAACTAATTGATATTAAGCAATGTAAACAAAATTACTCGGTACGAGTGTTTCACTTATATTAAAATTTGACAAAATGAGCATTAAATATTCAAATACAACAGCAGATTACATCCAATGGGACACAATGCTTAGCCTCGTGCGTAAGTTGTATAAAGATAAGAAATACCGCTTATCACTATTGATTGGATGTGGTTGTTTTTTCGGTCTAAGAATTTCAGACCTTAAGACCCTTACATGGAATCAACTATTAAGTGGGTCTAAATTTTCACTCATTGAGAAAAAGACTGGCAAACGGAGAGAGGTTAAAATCAATGAAGGTTTCCAGAAACATATTATGGATTGCTACAATGCTCTGAAGGTTGAGGATATGACCGAGCATTGTTTCCTCAACAATCGTGGTGAGGTAATTTCAACCCAAATGATTAATCGCCACCTTAAGACTATCAAGGTAAAATACAATGTGAAGGTGGAGCACCTGAGCAGTCATAGTTTCCGTAAGACTTTTGGTCGTAAGGTAGTGGAAAGTGCTGGTGAGCAATCTGAAATGGCACTTATCAAACTGAGTGAGATTTTCAACCACGCCAGTCCTATGATTACCCGCAGATACTTAGGACTAAGGGCGGAGGAGTTGGAGGAAGTGTATAATGTTTTGGAATTTTAATATTTTGTTATAGATTTATAAAAATTTCACTTCATTCCATCTTGATTAAGTATAAATATCAAGGTTTTTTATACCTTTGCATCATAAAAAGCACAACAATGACCGAATTTAAGGTAGTAGAGTTATTCGCAGGTGTTGGTGGTTTCCGCATTGGTTTAGATAGAGCATACCCTAATTTCTTCCAAACTATATGGAGTAATCAGTTTGAGCCAGCGACTAAAACCCAACACGCATCTCGTACATATATTGCTCGATTTGGGGCAGAAGGACATATTAACAAGGATATAGCCTTAGTTAAATCCACAGAAATTCCTGACCACGATATGTTGGTTGGAGGATTTCCATGTCAGGATTATAGCGTAGCACGAGTTTTGAGCCAATCGGAAGGAATTGTTGGTAAAAAGGGGGTTCTTTGGTGGGAAATTCATCGTATTCTCGTAGAAAAGGGTGATAAGAAACCACAAGTATTATTCCTTGAGAATGTAGATAGACTACTGCAATCACCTGCATCTCAGCGTGGTCGTGATTTTGCCATCATATTGCAATCCTTGTCCAATCTTGGGTATATTGTAGAATGGAGAGTTATCAACGCTGCTGAATATGGTATGCCACAGCGCAGAAAGAGGACATACATTTTGGCGTATTCACCATCGTGTCCTATCTATAAGCAGATAAACGAACCCTCAAAGTGGATATTTGAGGAAGGAATATTTGCTAAGGCATTTCCCGTGCAACCGCTTCAGGGAAGTACATGCGGAACACATCTATTGCTTAAGAATTCTAAATCTGACTTATCTGAGTTGAGCACAGAGTTTAATAAAAACAACACACTGCGTCCATTCAGTAATGCGGGTTTAATGGTCGGCGGAAGGTATTGGACATATAAGACTGAACCTGATTATTGTGGCTCACGCATGGTTTTGGAGGATGTGTTAGCAAAAGGCAAAGATAGAGAATTAATCACTGAGGATTACTATATTTCGCCTTCTGACCTACCGAAGTGGGAATATCTTAAGGGAGGAAAGAAAGAAGTCCGAAAAACTCGTAGTGGTGCGGAGTTTACATATAGCGAGGGCAGTATGGCATTCCCAGATTTCTTGGATAGACCTTCAAGAACGATTATTACTTCCGAGGGCGGCTCTACGCCTTCACGCTTTAAGCATGTTATAATTGACCCTGAGAATGGTAGATATAGACGCCTTATTCCATTGGAACTGGAGCGACTGAATATGTTCCCCGATAATCACACCATAGGTGAAACTGACACAAAACGAGCATTCTTTATGGGTAATGCGTTAGTTTGTGGAATTATTACTAAAGTTGGAGAAGAATTGTATCGAGCCTTAAATGCCTAAGGCTCGATAATTTTTCTAACATATGTATTGTTAAACCAGTAGCAGTTCTTTTCTACATTTGTGCCGTCTAATGGGTTTACATCCAAATCATTAGCATCCCTACCTTTCGGTCTAACATGGAAAATATCACTGTTGGCAATCGAGCATTCCTTCCGTAAATCAGGAATTCTATTTTCTGCAACCAATGTCTTAATTTGCATCCAATACGATTCTGCTTTTTCTAAATCGGCTTGAGGCATAGTCCAAAAAACTATTCTATCAAAGCAATACTTCGTTTCAGTCCTTCCTTTTATTGTTATTTGAGAATTTTTCTCGGGTTCTTTGAATATCACAAACATGAAATTACCTGAAAATAATTCATATAATTCCGAATCATACCAGTTGTCATTTTCGAGTAATTCTTTATAATCAAGATTCTTAAATGACATATGCTCGTTAATGCGCCCATTATAATTTACCCTAATGGTCTTTATAATCATACCAGATTTTTTGATTTCCTCAGCCTCATCCAATGAGCCTCCAGCCATAGCACTTGCTATGCTGTAATATTTACTTTTCGCTAATGATGGGGTAAGACCTAATGTGTCGCAAATTTCATTATAATCAAGACCCATGTAAGTTGCGAATCGCTGAGAGAGGATTTCCTTAAATGAATTCTCTTTCAACTCATCAATTGTGGTCAATGATGTGTCTGTTGATGGGGCAGCATAGTTGCAGTAATATCCTTCCGCAGTGCCTATAACATGGGGAAGAATAGTTCTCATATATGATGTTTTTAACGAGAATGCTCTTTTCGGTGCTAATTCCTCTGAATTTGGTTGAGGGACAGCCTTATCGCCCTTTTGACCTTTTCGACATGCTCCTAAGTACATCGTATCGCCCTCTGACAATAGATGCGCTTTGCCATCTCTGATTTTTCTAGAAATAATATTATAGTCATTCTCAATTATAATTAAATCTTTTTCAGGCAATTGCCATAAAACTGAGAATAGAAAATTGAGGTCATGCTGCTCTAATGATGAATTATGTAGATAAAACAAAATGAGCATAAGGAAGCATTTATGATATAACTTCGACTCCTTAAATGGCGTATCTGCAACCTCAAAGAAATCTATCATTGTGCAAACTAATCTTTCCTTAATTGCCAAAGAGCCATTATTCAATACCTTTAAGGGGGTACATTTTAATTCAAGTTTAGCCTCCTCGAAATCTGCTCGTTGGTCATTGTTTACTTCATACTCAAAAAACAATTCTTCAACCAACTGACCTAATCCACCTTTACCTGAGCGTGTATGTAGTAGGTCATTAGCAACAACTTCTCTTAGAGATTTGCCTATTAGTTGTTTGCTGTAATCGAAAATTGATAAGGGCGAGGTTTTGTCGTATTTCATATTGCTCTGAGTTAGAATTTTACCAAAGTTAAGTAAAATTTCCCAATCTTTCACTTTTACTGCTCGTGAAACACAAAAAAAAGCACCCGTTGAGGTGCTTTCTGTTTTTAGTCGAGCATTTTGATAGCTTCATTCTGTTGCTGTGACTTTTGGCGATTATGGTAGCGGTGAAACGCCTTGCTGCCGGCAATATGTCCAGACATCGTTCCTATTATATTGTCGGTTGTTCCATTCCCAACCATTGTGTCGATAAAGTTGCTTCGAGCAAATTTGCTTATCGCAATATCGTGCAAAGGCTTTATCTCAATCTGGTCATAAGAATTATAAGTTACCACTCTCCTATTAAGTCCCGCAGCCTTAAACATTCGCTTTAACTGCCTATTATATGTTTGAGAGTAATCAGGGAAATGGAATAGAGGCGTTTTAGGGGACGCATCCTCAATACGATACTTATTAAGTATATTTATAGCATTCGGAGTTAGAGGTATGCGGCAAATTATACTGGTCGCTTTAACAGTCTTATCTGGACAATAATATATACACAAGCCCCCATCTTCTTCTACAAGGTTTTCATATGTAAGACGAAAATAGTCAGAAATACGACAACCAATTGAACATTGGAAATAGAACAAATCTCTTGTGTACTCTAACCCTTCATCCTTAAACTCTGTATTCCATAGTTTTCTTTTCTCCTCCTGGGTCATAACTATTGGGTCGCCATAAATCTCTGGGGGTGCTGTATAATCTGTAATGTTACCATATTCTGACACGCCATAATTCTTGTGACACCACTTAAAGAAATGCTTAGCGCATTTCATAATTTTCGACACTGTTCGAGAGTTCTTTTTTCTCGCACGACGACGGGGATGTAGCGTGCTATCATTTTCACCCTCGTCTTGGTCCAGAAATACATTGAAATCTGTTAGTAACTTAGCGTTACAATCAGGAAAAGATAGCTCTTTACCCCTATAGTTCTCAAATCTCCTAAGATGATTGACAACATTAACACGGGTCTTATTTCGGCCCTCAGAAACAGCCGCATCCATACAATACAGCTCTGCTAATACCCAAAATTTATTCCCCTCATCTTCCTTCTCCTCAGGCTCTGGCGACTCAATAATTTCAGGCTCAACTGAAACGTCCTCAACTTTCTGACGTTTGCTGCGTCTTGCTACTTTCCCCAATGCGGAATCAAGAGCTTCAACAATGGTTTCTTTGGTCATTTCCACGGTTTGAGAAGATAGAGTAAGCAGTGCTGCCGATATTTTATCCAATGCTCTATTGACATTGGAATAGGGTACAACACGAGAGCCTTTCTTTGCATAGCAGCCTTTGCGCACTCCATAGTTGTGTTTGCCATCTTCTGATTTAGTATTAACCCACACATTTGTTTGAGCCGAGAAGCCCGTGTAATAGTTGATTCTCTTATTATTTATAGTAATAATTGCGCTGATTTGATAGTAAGGCTCTGCGCTCTTCGCCTTTTTTGAGATGTAAACATTCTTCTTAACATCAAGCTTAAATCTGAGATTGTAATCCATTAATAATAAATATTTATTAACAGAATACCAGAATGCACTCAATATGTCAAGAGCAGGGCGTAAAAAAATGAAAAAAAATTTTACGCCCTTTTTTACGCCCCATTAAACAAGGTTAAATGAGGTTAAACGACGGTATAGTAAAAAGTCAAATCCACGGCCTAATGCTATACAAGGTCAAACAAGGTTAAACAATGCTAATGCAACCCTACGCTTCGGACCTCCGAAACCTTCTCACAAATTGTGAGGAGGTTTTTTTGTTTTATACCTTAAAAGCCTTATCTTTATAGCAGATAAAACTACTAAAATACACAATATGAAAAAACTGACTACACTTCTTGCACTCGCTCTTGCTGCGGTGGCGGCGCAGGCGCAAGGTCTGAAACTGGAGATTCATCCCGACAAGGTGGTGGGCAACATCACGCCGCTGCTCTATGGTGCGGGTATGGAGGATGTGAACCACGAAATCTATGGCGGCATATACTCGCAGCGCATCTTTGGCGAGAGTTTCGAGGAGGGCATTCTGCCCGAGGGATTCAAGGGTATGAGCCACTACGACAGCCCCGTGAGGATGGATGGCAACGCCATTCAGGTCTACTCGGAGACAACCGCAAAGATTATCGACAACACCCACTCATTCGCTGATGGCTGGGCAGAGGTGGAGATTCGTGCCGACGCCATAGCCGACTTCAACGGCGAACTTCTGCTGCGCGTGAGCGACGCAAAGAACGGATACGACTCTTTCAACGGCTATGAGGTGACACTCACCAGCCGTGGCGTGAAGTTCAGCGTGCATCGTCAGGACTACAAACCTCTCGCCACAAGCAAGCGCTTTGAGGTCAGCGGCTTCCGCTGGCACAAGTTGCGCGCCGAGGTCGAGGGCTCGACATTCAACATCTACCTCAACGGCGAGAAGGTACTCACCTATGAGCACACCGACTCTCCCCTCAACATCGGCTTTGCGGGCGTGCGCTCGTTCAACAGCAATGTAAGTTTCCGCAACCTGCGCGTGGGTTACGATGGCAAGTCATTCGACATCCCATTCACCCCAACAAACGACCACGCCGTGAGCGGTATGTGGGACGCATATTTCACCCCTCAGGCGCAGCCAGCATACGCTCTTGACACCACAACAGCAACCACAGGCGAGCAGTCGCAAGTGATTGAGAACAAGGCCTCTGTGGGTCGCGTGGGCGTAACAAACCGAAGCCTCAACCGCTGGGGCATTGCAGTGAAGAAGGGTCAGAAATTTGATGGCGAGATAATGCTGAAAGGCTCTGCCGGGAAGGTGTGGGTGGCACTCCAGAGCAACGACGGCAAGGAGTATGGTCGCACCGAGATTAAGAACATCTCGACAGACTGGGGCGAGCATAAGTTCACGCTCCGCTCGAACACAACCGACCCCGACGCACGCTTTGCTATCTATGTCGAGGGCAAGGGTAAGATATGGGCAGACCAGGCGATGCTGATGCTCTCAAAGAGAGACTCTTACAAGGGTGTGCCCGTGCGTGGCGACATCGCACAGTGCTTCAAGGAGCAGGGGCTCACAATGCTCCGCTACGGCGGATCGATGGTCAATGCGCCCGACTACAAGTTTGCGCAGATGCGTGGTGAGCGCAGCGAGCGACAGCCTTACGATGGTCAGTGGTATCACCACTCGACAAACGGCTTCGGCATCATCGAGTTCGTGGAGTTCGGCTCAGCTATGGGCTACGAACTTTCGTTTGCCGTGAACATCAACGACGACCCACAGGTGATGGCCGAGATGGTTGAATACTTCAACGGCGACACCTCAACAAAGTGGGGCGCACAGCGTGCAAAGGATGGACACCCAAAGCCTTACGGCTTGAAATACATTGAGATAGGCAACGAGGAGACTCTCTTTGAGATGGATACATACGCAGCCTATGACTACTACATCGAGCGCTTCAACATCCTCTCCGAGGCGATGCGCAAGGTAGACCCTTCGCTGGAGTTTATCCACTCGGCGTGGTGGCGTCCAGAACTCAAGGATAAGATGCGTGAGGTATTCCTCGCCCTCGACGGCAAGGCCGCCTACTGGGACTTCCACCCTTGGGTGGATGACCTCGGCTCTGCTCGCAGGGTGGATGGCAGCCTTCAGGAGATGGAGCGAATGTTCAAGGAGTGGAACCCAGAGACCACTATGCGTTGCGCCATCCTCGAGGAGAACGGCTCGTCACACGGCATCCGCCGAATGCTCTCGCATGTCATCGTGCAGAATGCTGTACGCCGCGCGGGCGACTTCGTGCTCACCACCTGCCCGGCAAATGCGCTTGAGCCATACCTTCAGAACGACAACGGCTGGAATCAGGGTCAGATATTCTTCACGCCCGACAAGGCTTGGGGTATGCCACCCTACCACGCACAGAAACTCTCGTCAGCGCATCACCAGCCGCTGCTCATTGAGAGCGTGATGGTTGGTCGCCGCAGCGACACGCTCGACATCACCGCCACTCGCTCCGAGGATGGCAGGGAGATTGTGCTCCACATAGTAAACCTCGCAAAAGCGCCACAGAGCATCGCGCTCGACTTCACCACCTTCGGTAAGATTCGCAAGGCGGAGAAGTGGTCAATCTCTGGCGAGGAGAATGCCGTGAACTCACCCGACGAGCCAGCTCGCATCGCAGCCCAGCCTCAGCAGGTGGACTTCCTTGGCGGCGAGTGCTCGCTTGAGCCATTCTCTTACACCGTGGTGAAGGTGCGCCGATAGAGCCCGAGCGACATACATATATTTATATATAGGGAAAGAGCCTGTCCGACTTTCGTCAGACAGGCTCTTAGAGTGATAGCAAATACTATAAGCCGAGTTCTGTGCTCCCCGAAGGGAGTCTCTATCATTTATCTACGACTGTGGTCACCCACAGCCTCTAGCAACCTACCCCCCGACATTGGACGAGCAACCCTTAATTGTCGGTATACATGGTCTTGCAACCCGCAAGGCGTACTGCCAGACGACATTGCTGCCGCTGCGGTGGGCTCTTACCCCACCTTTTCACCCTTACCCAAGGGCTTGACGGGAGTGTGAAAGTTTAGTATCCAAACATTTGAGAAGTATGAAACGATACCATCTCACCCCTGGGCGGTTATTTTCTGTTACACTACTACACCCTCTCGAGCGTCGAGCCGTTAACTCGTGCGGTGCTCTTTGTTGCTCGGACTTTCCTCCCCCCGCGCAAGGCGGGCAGCGATAGAGCGTACTTGCTATTTTTCCCAAAGCGCGCAGATTACTTCTCCACGCGCTTGATATCCTTGATACGCAACTGAGTAGTCACGGTACCGCGATAGTGGTTCTCAACAATCTGGTAGCAGACATCGATTGGTCGTCCGCCGCGAATCCACTCATAGTGGGTCGGCTGCTGGAACGCGATGGTCTGAATAGTCACATTAGGCTTCTGGCGCTGCACCAAATCCATACGCAGGTGCTCCATCTCGGCACCCACCAACTTTGGCTCGGTGTAGGCACTCGCGCTGCGTGACACAAACACGGGCGCTGCGTTGCCAGGACCAAATGGCTGGAAGCTGTTGAGCTGGCGGTGGAACTGCGGTGTGATGTCAGCAAACATCAACTCGCTGTCGATATCCACCTGTGGCACGAGAATCTGCGGGTCGATATGCTCCTCGACATAGTCGTTGAAGCGCTTGGTGAAGGCCTCAACATTTTCGGGAAGCATCGTAAGACCTGCGGCGTACATATGTCCACCGAAGTTCTCCAGCAGATCGGAGCAAGACTCCACAGCCTGATACAAATCGAAGCCCTGCACAGAACGAGCCGAGCCAGTCACAAAGCCGTTGCTCATAGTGAGCACCACCGTTGGGCGGTAGTAGGTCTCGATGAGGCGCGATGCGACAATACCCACGATACCCTTCATCCACTCGGGGTTGTAGATTACCGTGCTCTTCTTGTCCTTCATCTCGGGGTGCGACTCGATGTAGTCGTGAGCCTCCTGGGTCACATTACGGTCGATGTCCTTGCGCTCCTGATTGTAGTTGTCAATCACATTACAGAACTTCTGCGCCAAGAGGTCGTTACCCTCGACGAGCAACTCCACAGCGGCAAAGCCGCCACTTGGAGCGGCGTTCTCGTCATTCTCGTCCATACGCATACGGCCAGCGGCATTGATGCGTGGACCAATCTTAAACACGATGTCGTCGATGGTGATGTTGTGGCGGTCGAGACCACAAATCTTGATAATCGACAACAGACCCGACGATGGCTCACGGTTCAAACGCTCCAGACCGTAATAGGCAAGGATGCGGTTTTCGCCCGTCAATGGCACAATGTCGGAAGCAATACTCACTACAAGCAAATCCAGCAGATGCTCAATATCCTTGAACGGGATGTTGTGCTTCTGGGCATAAGCCTGCACGAGTTTGAATCCCACGCCACAACCCGACAACTCATTGAATGGATAGTTGCAGTCGTTGCGCTTCGGATCCAGAACAGCTACGGCAGCGGGTATCTCCTCTGCCGGGAGGTGATGGTCGCAGATAATGAAATCCACGCCCTTTTCCTTCGCATAAACAACCTTTTCTACGGCCTTGATTCCGCAGTCGAGAGCAATCGCCAGCGTCACACCCTTGCGGGCGGCGAAGTCGATACCCTTGACCGAGATGCCGTAACCGTCGTTATAACGATCGGGAATGTAGAAAACCAGGTTCTTATGACCTATCTGCTTCAAAAACTTATAAACCAACGCAACAGCCGTCGTTCCATCGACATCGTAATCGCCATAGACCATAATCATCTCATTGTTCTCGATGGCGCGTTCGATGCGCTCCACAGCACGGTCCATATCCTTCATCAGGAATGGGTCGTGAAGGTCGCACAGTTGCGGGTTAAAGAATTTGTTAGCCTTTTCTACGGTGTCTATGCCTCTCTGCACAAGTAGGTTCGCAAGAACAGGCGACATACGGAGGTGCGCAGCCAAACGCTCCACCACCTCGGTCGCGCCGGGAGTTCTCACTACCCATCGCTTCTCTATAGGCATAACTTACAATTTTATTATTTATATATTTCAATTTTTAATTTTTCCGCTAAATGTTTTACAATCTGTGCCTTCACCAGCTCCATATCCACCTCGTGACCCAGCTCCTTCTGCAAACTTGTCACGCCCTTGTCGACAAAGCCACAGGGGTTGATGTGGTTGAAGTACCTGAGGTCGGTGTTCACATTCATCGCAAAGCCGTGCATCGTCACATAACGGCTCGCCCTCACACCGATGGCACATATCTTTCTTGCTCGCGTGGTGTCGCCATCGAGCCACACGCCCGAAGCACCCGCAATGCGACCCGCCTCGATGCCCCACTCGGCACACACGCCGATGATAGCCTCCTCCAACGAGTCAATATATTCGCGCAGACCGATGCCCAACTTCTCCAGATCGAGGATGGGATAACCCACCACCTGACCGTGACCGTGGAAGGTGACATCGCCACCTCGGTCAATGTGGAAAAATTCGGCGCCGATAGAGCGCAGATAGGGCTCCGAGACGAGCATATTCTCGCTCTTGCCGCTTTTGCCCAATGTGTAAACAGGATTGTGTTCTACAAGATACAATACACCCGCATCCCCGACCTCGGTGCGATTGCAGGATGGCAACGCGCCCTCCGACGCGCCCGCGCGCTTTGCCTGCAACATACCCTCAAACATAGTACGCTGCTTGTCCCAGCACTCGCGGTAGCCCATTCGCCCCAAGTCTAAATACAATACCTCCTTCATTTCGGTCAAAGGTTTGCGCCGTGAAGGGAGACTCTACATCAAAAAAGTCCTACTTCTCGGCATCCTTACGCTTGACTGACTCCAAAGCAGCATCAGCCAGATACGACGAACGCACCATCGGCGCACTCGCACAATAACTGAAGCCCATCTCAAGAGCCTTCTCTCGGTACCAATCAAACTTCTCTGGGGTGATATACGCCGCAACGGGATAGTGCTCCAGTGAAGGTCGAAGATACTGACCAAGCGTTACAATCTCGACACCCACCTCACGCAGGTCTCGAAGTGTCTGCAATACTTCATCATCGCTCTCGCCAAGTCCGACCATCAGTCCACTCTTTGCTACTGCACCACTTTGGGAGATAATCTCCAGCGTGCGCAGGCTCGTGCTGTACTTTGCACGCGAACGCACCAGCGGCGTAAGTCGCTCGACGGTTTCGATGTTGTGCCCGACGATATCGGGCTTGGATGCCAAAACTACCTCAATGAGGTCTTCTCGAGCATCCAAATCGGGAATAAGGAGCTCAATTGTTGCGTCGGGATTCTCTTTGCGGATAGCCTCCACCACCAGTGCCCAATGCTTCGCACCGCCATCGGGGAGGTCATCGCGCGTGACAGAAGTCACGACTGCGTGTCGAAGTCCCATCAACCTGACGCTCTCGGCCACTTTCTCGGGCTCGGAAGCATCGGGAGCAAGGGGTTTGCCCGTGAGGGTTGCACAGAATTTGCAACCTCGTGTACACACATCACCCAAAATCATAAAGGTTGCCGTCCTGCGACGCCAACACTCCGCCTTGTTGGGGCAGAGACCACTACTGCAAATGGTATGCAACGAGTGCTCTTTGACGATGCGTTCCACCTCTGCGGATTCATCGTTGCTCTGCAGTCTGATCTTCAACCATTCGGGTTTACGGAGTACATTTACCTTGTCATAAAACTTCGGCATTTTAAGTTCATTATTTTCCAATTGATGCAAAGATAAGAAAAAAATCAAAAAATCATTCATTTTCTTCTTAAAAATAGATTTTCGCAACAAAAAAATCACTACTTTTGCTATGAGGGTTCTTGCGAGCCCCGCAAACCAACTGAGAAAATATGAAAAACGCACTCAAATTTTACAAGGATTTCCCCAAGGAAGGAATCGTTTTTGTCGACATCATTCCGCTGATGCAGGACAAGAAACTCTTCGCCCAGCTCATAGAGTCAATCAGCGCAAACCTCACTGCGCCAAATGTGGTTGCGCCCGAGGCACGCGGCTTTTTATTCACTGCGCCGCTGCTGCTGCAAAACCCTATGGTTGAGAACATTATCCCAGTCCGCAAGAGCGGCAAGCTGCCTTTCAACGAGGGCGACCTGTGCGACATCCAGATTCAGAAGGAGTACGGCACCGACCACCTCTTCTACCGCCTGAGCGACATCGCTGCGGGCAAGGCGGAGGGCGACACAATCTACCTCTCGATTATCGACGATGTGCTGGCTACGGGCGGCACTGCCGAGGGCATCGCAAAGTCGATGGAGTCGCAGACCATCGTTAAGGATGGCAAGGAGTACAAAATCAAGATTAAGGAGTTCATCTTCCTTGTCGAGCTGGACTTCCTCAAGGGTGCGGAGCGACTGGAGGCTATTGCGCCTGTGAAATCGCTCATTCATTTATAAAATTTTTACAAATCTAAGCCAGAGATACCCTGCTGCGCATTGCGTGGCGGGGTTTTTATTTTTTCGCTTAAAAAAATCGCCATCGCCGAGAAAAAAGTTTTTGCGCCACAACAACAATTCGCCGAGCAGAACTTTACAGGAGAGTGCGCCAAAAAGGTTTTCGTTTAGACAAAGTGCATTTTTTTTGCAAATTCTTTTTCAGATTAGAAATTTATTTGTACTTTCGTGTTACGAATGCTCACTATCTCCGCCGCCAGGCGAGGTGGTTTAGTAAAAATTTAAGAACAAACAGAAATCAATCGCAAGCAAAATCACTTCGGCCCGAGGGCTGCGGAGGGGTGTTGTGCGTGATTTTTTGTCGCTTAAAGGATGTAAACAGAAGAAGGAAACAATTTTTTTTATAATCCATTTAATACTAACATTTTATGAAAAAATTTCTTTACTCATTGTTGGCTGTTGCAACTTTGGTAAGTTGCGGTGGTGACGAAGGTCCAGAGGTAGAGGTAGTTCCAGAGGGTCCTGAGACCATCGAGGCTTCTAACTTTACTATCGAGGCTACTGAGGGCTTGTCTTTCGCTTGGGAGAACGAGTCAAAGGTATCTGTATTCCGTTCAAACACAAACGAGAAGTTCGTTTACGACGCAGAGCAGTCTGTATTCGTTAAGTCTGACCAGCTCAAGGCAGGTGAGGCTCTCGACTATGTTTACGGTGTTCACCCTTACAAGGGCACAAACCGTGTTCAGAGCGGTAAGGTTAAGACTGAGTTGATCGCAGAGCAGACTTATGTTGAGAACGGTGTTTGCTTCGAGGAGAACCCAATGGTAGCTGTATCAACTGGCGCTGACTCTAAGGAGTTGGAGTTCAAGAACTTGTGCGGTTACGGTGTTGTTAAGCTCTATGGTACTGCAGCTGTAAAGAAGGTTGCTATCCAGGGTATCAACAAGGAGGATTTGGCTGGTACAATCTTGGCTAAGGTTGGTGAGGAGCCAACTGTATCTTTCCAGGCATTGCAGCAGGCTTTGGTAGGTGTTGCTTCTGAGGAGGCTATCATCCTTGGCGAGACTGAGGAGGATGCAACTGCATTCTACATCACTCTTCCTCCTGTAACATTCGAGGCTGGTTACACTATCGTTATCACTGACTCTTACGGTAATGTTCGTAAGAAGAACTTCAAGGTTGACGAGGAGAACCCAGCAGTTACTATCAACCGTAACGAGGTTACTGAGATTTGTACATTCGAGTTGAAGGAGAAGTTGCCTACAAAGACTATCCTTGATGTTCAGTTCAACGAGGACGGTACTGCAACTGACGAGGGTATCTACGGTTTGGATGTTCAGTTGATGGGCGAGACAACTCCTAACACATTCGTTTACAAGCACAAGAAGTTCAAGGAGAACAACATCGCTCGTTTCCACAATGTTCGTATCAACAACGATGTTACAAAGCACTCTTACTACAAGGTTGACTACTCACAGAATGTTGAGATGATGGAGACTATCGCTGATGGTTTCGCATTGGAGGTTGTAACTTTGGCTACTTGCGCTAACTGGGATTGGTGGTTGTCACCAGTTGCTACTGACGCATACCGCTTCCTCCTCCAGGGTGGTAAGAACAACTACGATTGGAAGTTCTCTCACAACAACGGTGGTGGTTGGTTTACTAACGGTACTAAGATCAACACTACTTACGAGTTCAACAAGTATCACCACAATGTATATATGTACGATGCTGACAACATGCAGATCCAGGTATGGCACAACGGCGAGTTGCTCGGTATGGTAGAGAATGTTGCTGAGTTCAACCCAGGTCAGTTGCTCACAATCGGTGGTTACGGTGATGTAAACGACAACTGCTATATGCAGTGGAACGGTGAGGTTGCTTTGGTTCGTATGTACGACCAGGTATTGGAGCCAGGTGAGATTGCTGACAAGTTCAAGGATCTCAAGTTGCCTGAGGCATCTGAGGCACCAGCTGCAACTTACAGCGCACCATTGGTTGACTTCAAGTGGAATGCTGACAAGACTGCAACTAACGCAGGTACACAGACAGACTTGGAGGTAACTTCAGTTCCTGCTGCTCACACTGTAATGATGAATGTTGACGGCTTCGGTAACATCGTTAAGTTCGACTTGGCTACAGGTAACAACGACTGGAACAAGGAGGGCTTCTGGCACATCGACTACTCTGCAAACGAGGAGTTCAAGAACAAGTTGAAGGATGGTTTCACATTCGAGTTCGTATGTGTTGCTGACAAGAACCCAGGTGACTTCTACTGCCGCGCAGCTGCTACTGATACATTCGGTTGCCACTTGCGTTGTACTGGTGGTGGTGGCCAGCACTTCTGGCAGGCTTACTACAACGGTAACAACGAGGTATGGTGGAACCTTGGTAACACTACTAACGGTTACGAGAACCTCTGCGTTTTGGAGACTGGTAAGGTAATGGAGTCATTCGTTCACATGGTTTGCGTTTACAACCCAGAGACTAAGATGTACTACACTTACTACAACGGTCACGGTAACGCTGGTTTCGGTGGCGTAGGTGAGTTCAATGTTGGTAACTTCGTTGGTGTTCCTGGTATGCCAGGTAACCCAGGTGGTATGCAGCACGGTTGGGTAGGTAAGGTAGCTATCGCTCGTATCTACGATGAGCCATTCAATGTTGAGCAGATTCTCGCTCGCTACAATGACTTGCAGCCAGTTATCGAGAAGTTGAACACAACTATCGGTCAGTAATTGATTAACATCAATTCATAATCCAACCCCGACTCTTAACCGAGAGTCGGGGTTTTTGTTTGTTTGGTGGTTTATTGCAGGGAGGATAGGGAGATTAGAGAGATTAGAGAAATTAGAGAAATTAGAGAAATTAGGGAGGGGGTAAATTCCCTAAATTCCCTAAATTCCTTAAATTCCTTAATCTCCCTAACCTCCCTAATTCCCCCTAAATTCCCTAAAACACCCCCAAACACCCCCCAACCTCCCGTTAGTCGAGGCATAACTTTTATATATAAGTATGTTTTTGAATTTTTAATAAAAAATATCTATCTTTGTACGATTTAGACACATATTACCCCGCAGGGGAAGATTGAGAATACAAGAAAATAAAAATATAACCGCTATGAAATTCAACGAGTACAAAGGTCTCGACTTGGCAAAGGTTGCCGACGAGGTATTGAAACAGTGGGATGCTGATGATACTTTCCACAAGAGCATCACCACTCGTGAAGGTCATCCTACATTCGTTTTTTATGAGGGTCCACCATCGGCTAATGGTATGCCTGGTATCCACCATGTGATGGCGCGTACCATCAAGGATGTCATCTGCCGTTACAAGACCCAGCAGGGTTATCTCGTACACCGCAAGGCGGGTTGGGATACACACGGTCTGCCTGTGGAGTTGGGCGTGGAGAAGAAACTCGGCATCACCAAAGAGGATATTGGCAAGACTATCACCATCGAGGAGTACAACCGCACCTGCCGCGAGGCGGTG
>JAFYOF010000101.1 GCA_017560305.1 Alistipes sp. | reverse complement strand
TCCGTTGTCTCCTCGACAAGTTCATCCGAGGAGATGCCGATGTGTGGCGACATATACGGAACGACTGTGTAGGTCGAGAGATCCACCTTGTTTTTGGTTTCCGCTCCCGATGCCGTTGTGTTGCCCGTAACCTTATGCGACTTCTTCGATATCTGGGTAGCATTTACCGTCTGATACTGCTTGCTTCCGGGTGTTGCTGGGTCGTATTCAGGATTTAGGCGAATAGTTACCTCAAAGAACTTCTCATCTGTGCCCATAGCCTTGCCTGTTACCGCCAAGAATTTCGGATCGGTCTTCACAACTTTGAGTGATGACTGCGCCACATGCTCGTTGAAGTATATCTTGAATGGCCCTGTCGATTCATCTTCTGGGAACACGGGCTGTGCCTTGCTTGATGAGTACGGTCTGCCGACTGCAATTGAGGGCATAGCACTCTCGTTGTTAGCATCATATTTCAGGAAGCAAAAGACCTTATACTTCGACCACTCGGAGAGTATGTCGGCCACGGTGAAGTTATCTGTAACCTTGATTTTACCGATGTGGATATCAAACTTCTTGGTGTCGGAGTGAATCTTAAAGCCTGTATCTTTGAGGATATTGTACTCACCCTCTAAGACATCGTTTACGGTTGTTCCGCTAGCGGGAGTCTCGAAGTGCGGAGCCTTCTTGAGTTTGAGCTTATAAGCCATATTCTCGCACTCTATTTCGAGGTTGCTCTCGGAGTTGTAGCCAGTGATATAGCCGTCAAACATATTCTTCAAGACACCGTTGTAGCCCAGTTTTATATTCACGCGCTGGCCGACCTTGAAGGTGGTGGTATCAACAAGCCGCTGCGTTGTCTGCTTTTCGATGATAACGCCATCCTCCATAATCTCAGTGGTAAATATCGAGGCATCCTTACCTTCAACGGTTACCGTACCGATGATTGTTGAGCGACATACAGAACCTTTCGGAAGGGTTATCTTCGCCGTCCCGATTAGCTTCTTGTATGTCTCGTTTATCTCAATGCTCTGCACCTCGGTAATCTCTATGGCATCCTTAATCTCCATAGGATTTGAGGGGTTTGCATCGCCAATGGTAATCTTACAACAAAGTACATCCATCATAACCACGCAAATTTTATCAGCGATGTAGGGTCAATAACTTCTGCGCCGAACTTCACCCACTTAATCCATTTGTTCGTATGCTTGATGGCTGTATCTACAACCTCTGCTTCTGCAATCTTGAGTTCTACCGCCTCCGAAGGCTCTACCGCCACGCAGTTTAGCGTATATGGCTGTACATTTCTGCAATCTGTATGTGGAAATGAATAGCCCTGAATAATCAGCCGTGAGATATTGAACTGACGCAATACGGTATTATCGCAATCGATAACACCTTTGTACTGCACTAACTTGATAAACTTGGATATCTCCGCTTCAGGATAGACATCGGGATACTTCGAGGTAATCTTACCGTTTATGGTAATCTCCATATCGCCACCCGAGATAAATTCCTTGCGGGTATAGTCACGACCCTGCACCTGTGTGAGCAAGATGTTGTTCTTGCTCGACACGCTGACATGAGGACCAAGATCTACAAAGGTTACAATGCCATATTTGGTGTTAGGCTCAACCTTGCACTCCTTGTTATTGTAGTACTTTCCCTCCTTGGTTATGGAGAGTTCGAGGTAGTCTTGCACAGTTCTGCCGACAATAGTATCGGTGTAGTTCTTCTTCTGAGCTACCGCCTGCTGCTCGCTGATAAGCTTGTAGTATTGACCGGTCTTGTTGGCAAGGCTCGACTGCGACTGAGTTTCGAGATATTTATCACGCACACGCTGCTCCCAGTATTGCAGGTAACGAGGATATGAACGCAACAGTCCATATGCCGTCTGTGATACAATCTGTATGGCGGCACGCTTCAGTAGGTCGTGGTGTTTGGAAAAGTAATGTACCTGACCTTCCGAGAGCTCCGCCAGTCCCATGCCGATAGCCTGGCGG
>JAFYOF010000100.1 GCA_017560305.1 Alistipes sp. | reverse complement strand
AGCGATCTTGATAGCGCCCTCAGCAGCAGCGAATGACTCGTGACCAGCCAAGAATGCGAAGCACTGAGTCTCCTCGCGCAACAAACGAGCAGCCAAGTTACCGTGGCCGATACCTACCTTACGGTCGTCAGCTACAGAACCTGCGATGCAGAATGCCTGCAAACCCTCACCGATAGCCTCGGCAGCGTCAGCAGCGTTTGTGCAGCCCTTCTTGATAGCGATGGCAGCACCAACTACATAAGCCCACTTTGCATTCTCAAAGCAGATAGGCTGTGTCTCCTCACACATCTTGTAAGGATCGATGCCCTTAGCATCGCAGATAGCCTTTGCCTCCTCGATGCTACCAATTCCATACTGTGCGAGCACCTCGTTGATGTGGTCGATTCGGCGCTCGTAGCTCTCAAATAAATTTGCCATATCTTTTTCTCTTATTTTTCGATTATACAAATGTGTGGTTTACTCCTGACGAGGATCAATGTACTTCACTGCGTCCTTGAAGCGGCCATAAGAACCCTTTGACTTCTCCAAAGCCTCTGCTGGCTCGATGCCCTTCTTGATGAACTCCATCATCTTGCCAAGGTGTACGAACTCGTAGCCGATAACCTCATCGTTAGCGTCCAAAGCCATACGAGTGCAATAACCCTCAGCCATCTCGAGGTAACGAACACCCTTCGCTACAGTACCGAACATAGTACCAACCTGTGAACGAAGACCCTTACCCAAGTCCTCAAGACCTGCGCCGATTGGAAGACCGCCCTCTGAGAAAGCTGACTGTGTACGACCGTAAACGATCTGCTTGAAGAGCTCGCGCATAGCTGTGTTGATAGCGTCGCAAACCAGGTCAGTGTTCAAAGCCTCAAGGATAGTCTTGCCTGGAAGAATCTCTGATGCCATCGCTGCAGAGTGAGTCATACCAGAGCAACCGATAGTCTCAACCAATGCCTCCTGGATGATACCATCCTTTACATTGAGAGTGAGCTTGCAGGCACCCTGCTGTGGAGCACACCAACCCACACCGTGAGTCAGACCAGAAATGTCCTTAATCTCCTTAGCTACAACCCACTTACCCTCCTGAGGGATTGGTGCAGATGCATGATTAGCACCCTTTTTTACGCAGCACATCTGCTGCACTTCGTGTGAATAAATCATAATTTAGAAGAGTTTATTTGTTACTATAACAGTCATTTTCTTGTCGTTTCGCGCCCCGTTTTGAGTATGGTCGCATAATTCCAACGCAAATATAATATAATTTTTGGATGAGGGCAAAAAATGGGGAATTAATTATTCATAAAAAGAGGAAATATTTTCCACGGCCCGAGCCGCAGGGTTTGCCCGGCTGATGTTTCGCGTCAAACTTTTCGGCGCTGAAGGCGTGTGCCGATATTTTATAAGAAAGAGATTGTTATTTTTGCCGATATTTTGTAAATTTGGCAGAAAAAAATCTCCATATCAAGATGCATAATAAAAAAATACTCATTTTGCTCGCTGTTGAGGAGGAGCTCGGCGCCGAGAATATCTCTGCCATTGAGGCTCGCCACACGCTCCGCCTGACTGGAGTAGGCAAATTGCGTGCCTACGAGTCTACGCTGCGTGCTTTGCACGAGGCGGATTACGATGCGATAATCAACATCGGCACCTGCGGCTCGTTCCGCCACTCCTACGCGACTCTGTTGCGCCCCTCGGTGGTGGCGCAGGGCGATATCTATCTCGACTCGATTTTTGCCACCAGGCCGCTCACTTTGCCTACGGGCGACGAGGGTATCTCAATCGTATCGTCGGATAACTTCATAGGCGAGGATACCCCAGCATCGCAGCGCGAGAAGATTTCGGAGTTTGATTGTATGGATATGGAGGCCTACGCCGTTCTGCGTGCCATCAGACTGCACGCCTCGCTGACGGGAAAGGCTGCCCCCGAGGTCTATATGCTCAAGATGGTGTCGGATGGAGCGGATGCCACCATTGGTGACTGGAGCGAGCGCATCGAGGGTTTGCGCCCACTGCTTCGTGAGGCGTTGGAGAAACAGATAAAAGTGATTGAAAATGAAGATAAATGCTAATTGCAAGATAAACATCGGTCTGGATGTGTTGCGTCGTCGTGAGGATGGTTACCACGACCTCTCTACGGTGATGATGCCCGTTGTGGGGCTCTATGATGTTGTAGAGGTTACGCCTTTGGAGGGCGACGAGAATGAGTTTCACTCGCTGGGTCTGGTGGTGGATTGCCCCGCCGAGCAGAATCTCTGTATCAAGGCGGCCCGCCTGATGCAGCAGCGTTATGGAGTGGGTGCGGTGAGCATCACGCTTGACAAGCGTGTACCTTTTGGAGCGGGCTTGGGTGGTGGCTCATCGGATGCTACGGCGGTGCTGGTTGCGATGAACGAAATCTTCTCGCTCTCGCTTGATGAGCAGACCTTGATTGACCTTGCCTCGGAACTCGGTAGCGACACGGCATTCTTTGTGAGAAACTCGCCTCAATTATGCGAGGGTAGGGGAGAGATTATGACCCCCGTGGAGTTGAATCTCGGTGGATTGTGGCTGGTGCTCGTTAAGCCCGATGAGGGTGTCTCTACGCGTGAGGCGTATGCGGGTGTGAAGCCGGCGGTGCCAGCGCTTTCACTCACGGGACGATTGGCGAAGCCTATTGAGGAGTGGCAGTCTTGTGTGAAGAATGACTTCGAGCCTTCGGTCTTTGCGGCTCACCCCGTGATTGCCGATGTGAAGCAGCAGTTGCTGGATGCGGGCGCGGTGTACGCCTCGATGTCGGGTAGCGGCTCTACCGTGTTTGGCTTGTTTGCAGAAAAAGAGAAGGCGCAACAGTTTCTCTCTGTCACGCCTTTTATCTATCAGTTATAACCCCTTAACACCACATCATTGCCGCAACGCATAGCAGAAAACCGCCCACGAAACCATAGAGTAGTTGGCGGCTGCGGTTGCGTCCCATATAGAGTCTTACCGACGAGAGCACTCCCGCCAGCAGGATTGTGACAATCAATGTCCAGAAGAGCGAAATCTCGCCGAGGATGTTGAGCATTGTGAACAACGCCACCGCCGCACCCATTGCCGTGAGGTGGTAACTGATGCGTGAGAAGGGTAGTGCCACAAGGCAGAATATCTCGCAGAACAGACCCGCCAGCGCCATCTTGCGGAAGATTGCCAGCGCGGGGTATTTCATCATCGTGATGGCGAGTGTTACGAAGCACGCGCCACCTACCAGCAGGGCTATGGTGGTAATCTCTTTTCTTGAAATTCGCTTCGTGCCGCTGCTCAGTCGGCGCAGGCGCTTTATCAGTGCCAGTGCCAGCGTAGGCAGTATGAGCGAGTAGAGTGTCACATTCCACAGCAAGTAGGTCTTGACCTTCCACGAATAGTAAGAGTGTACCGTTCCCGTAAAGAGCAGTATCACCATTATATATATAGGAATAAGGAATGGGTGCAACACCCACGAAGTTACTCTTGCTATCTTATTCAACATTGTAAGTCGGTTTCACGCCCTGAATGGGGCATATTAAATCTGTTTGCGCAGTCTTGCCACGGGGATGTCGAGCATCTCGCGGTACTTCGCAACTGTTCGGCGGGCAATGCAGTAGCCCTTGCCGTTGAGGATGTTCATCAGCGTCTCATCGGTGAGCGGATGGCGCTTGTCCTCCTCGTCGATGCACTTTTGCAGTATATTCTTGATTTCGTAACTTGACACAATCTCGCCGCTCTCGGTCTGCATAGCCTCCGAGAAGAGTGACTTGAGCAGTATGATGCCGAAGTGTGTCTGCGCATACTTGCTGTTCACCACGCGTGAGATGGTCGATACATCCAATCCCGCACGGTCGGCAATATCCTTGAGAATCATCGGGCGCAGTTTGCTCTTGTCGCCATCCTTGAAATACTCCTTCTGGAAGTTGAGTATCTCCTGCATCGTACGCATCAGCGTGTCGTGACGCTGCTTGATTGCCGAGATAAACCACTTCGCCGAGTCAATCTTGCTCTT
>JAFYOF010000099.1 GCA_017560305.1 Alistipes sp. | reverse complement strand
GAGACGAGTATTGGTAATATTGCATATCTGGTATAGGGATCAGGTTGACTATTTCATCTCGAAGATGAAGAATATCAACGGCTGCGAGTGGGATTTGTGGGTGACCATAGATGACCACGACGAGCAGGTCGCAGAGAAGTTGCGTGCCTTTCGCCCCGATGTGCGCATCATCGAGGTGGCAAACATCGGCTACGATATCGCACCATATATCAAGGTGTTGCAGCAGAACGATATCTCGTCGTATGACTACATCCTCAAGTTGCACACCAAGCGTGAGATGCCCAAGCGCAACCGCCTCAATGGAGTGAGTCTGGCGGGCTGGCGCTGGCGTGACCATCTGGTGAACTCGCTGCTCGGCTCAAAGGCGAAGTTCAAGCGAGTGCTCCGCAAACTGGAGAATCATCAGGTGGGAATGGTATGCAGTTACGAGATGCTGAAGAAGTTGAAGAACCACCTGCCCGAGGATAGCCATATGCTCAAGGCGGAGGCCGACAGAATCGGTTGTCGCCGCAGTTACCGTAAGTTCTGTGCAGGCTCAATGTTCATCGTCAAGCGTGAGGCGCAGAACAGAATCATCTCGGCAGCCATCGATTTCAACACCTGGTCGAGCGAGTCAAAGTCGCAATCCATCGGCTCACTTGCCCATGTGTATGAGCGCCTGATATGTCTGGCGGTGGCTGATGCGGGTCTGAAGATTGCCTGCTGCACCTCGTCGGTGAAGTCTACGGCACAGGCAACACTCTACAAGGCGGTGCATTTATTTAATCGTTAAGTCAACTTTTTTACTATATTTGTCCCAAAGAAGTTACGATAGTTATGAGTGAACAGACAAGAGCCTCGTTTGGAGGCAAGTTAAGTGCGATTCTGGTTGCCGCAGGCTCGGCAATCGGACTGGGTAGCATCTGGCGTTTCCCATATATGGCGGGCGAGAATGGCGGCGCAGCGTTTCTGCTGGTCTACCTCATCTGCGTATTTGTGGTGGGTATCCCCGTTATGCTGGCGGAGTTTGCGGTGGGTCGCAAGACGCAGAAGAATGCCGTGGGTGGCTTCCGTGAGTTGTCGCGTCCGTGGCGCTGGCTGGGCTATAATGGCGTGTTGTGTGCGTTGCTGATTTCGGGTTACTACTACATCGTGGCGGGCTGGTCGCTGGAGTATCTGTTCTCATCGTTTGGACCTTTGTATCGCTCGGGAGAGAGTTTCACGGCGCAGTGGGAGGCATTCCAACTGTCGCCCCGACAGGCAATCTACACCGTGGTGTTCCTGCTGCTGACGCATATCATCATTGCGCGTGGCGTGGAGAAGGGTATCGAGAAGGCGTCGAAGGTGATGATGCCGGCTCTGTTTATCATCCTGATTATTATGGCTATCCGTGTGGCGTTTATGCCGGGTGCGGCGGAGGGTTACCGCTTCTTCCTGCGACCCAACTTCAGCGAGGCGTTCTCTGCCGAGACCATCTTCACGGCTATCGGTCAGGCATTCTTCTCGTTGTCGGTTGGTATGGGATGTATGGTGACCTACGCATCATACTTTAAATCGAACAACAACCTCACGAGCACCTCGATGAGCGTCTCGTTGCTTACGCTGCTGGTGGCGACGCTGGCGGGTCTGGTAATCTTCCCAGCGGTATTCAGCGCGGGTCTTGAGCCAACCGAGGGAGCTTCGCTTATCTTCATCACACTGCCCGAGATATTCAAGGATATGCCTTTTGCGGCGTTGTGGTCGGCGGTGTTCTTCCTGCTGATTGTGCTGGCTGCGCTGACCTCTACAATCTCGTTCCACGAGGTGTTGACGGCCTATTTCGCCGAGGAGTTCAAGATGACTCGCAAGGGCGCGACAAACCTCACATCGTTCCTGTCGGTGGCATTCTGTATGGTGGCGTTGTTCTGCACATTCGATGTCGATTTCGCTGGACTCAAGGCGGAGAATGTCTCGTTCTTCGATATCTTCGACTACACTACGGCAAATGTGCTGATGCCTTTGGGCGGTCTGTTCACCTGCATCTTTGCGGTGTGGTGTATGAAGCCCGACTTCCTGCGTGGCGAGATTACCAACTACGGCGAGTTGAAGGGCCGGGCCTATCCGTTGCTGCGAATAGCGCTGCGATATGTGACGCCGTTGCTGATAATCTATATTTTCTTTAAGAATTTAGGATTGTTTTAGAATAAAAGACCGCGGGAAAAATCCTGCGGTCTTTTGTTTTATAGCAACTTCTTTGTAAGGTAACGCCTCACTGGTATATCGTAAATCTTCAACACCACCCACGCCAATAAGATTGAGCCGAAGAAGAGCGCCAGTGCCTCGGGCAGACTCTGCGCAAAGGTTGCTGGTTTGTTTCTCACCCACGCATAATAGAGGTAGATGAATGGGTAGTGGATCATATAGAGCGGATAGGATATGTCGCCCAGGAACTTGCAAATCTTGCCCGATACGGGGCTCGAAATCTTGCCCGAAGCGCCAATCCATACCAACAAAGGGAATACCACGATAGCGCACAAGCAGTCGTAGAGGGCATTCCACGCGAGTGAGTTCTCATTGCCAATGCGGGGCGTGAGGGCGAGGATGATGATTGCCACAGCGCCAATCCAGAATGCACCCTTCACTCGCCAGGGCTTGAAGATGCGAGCCATCAGCAGACCCGCCGAGAATGAGAACAACAATCTCCACACACCACCAGGGAAGTCACGCGCCGTCAGCGCATAGCCCGCATTCAGGTCGCCGTAGATGTCGGTGAAGGCGTAGCCCGCAAGACCCACAGCGGCGATGCCGACCACGATAGCCAATATCTTGGTGGGTAGTTTGCGGAGGATGAAGGCGTAGAGGATGTTGCCGATATACTCAAACAGAAGCGACCACGCAGGTCCGTTCAGGGGGTACATCTCGCTGAAACCGCGTATGTCGGCGCTCGGCGTGAGTGGTATCATCAGCGCACTCAACAGGGTGGAGAACAGCAGTGTGCCCAGCGCAATCTGGCTCACCTGCATAACCTCGCAGCCCTGAAAGTAGAAGAATGCCGCGCCAAACAACGAGCCGAAGATGACCATCGGGTGGAGGCGTATAAGGCGTCGCTTGATAAACTCCCACGCGCCCATCTTACCCCAGCGGTCGTCGTAGGCGTAGCCGATGACAAAGCCCGAGAGGATGAAGAAGAAATCGACGGCGAGGTAGCCGTGATTGACCACCTGGTCGAAGTGGGATGTGGCGTGCGCCTCGAAGATGTGAAACCATACCACAACGAGTGCTGCGACACCGCGCAGACCATCCAGAATCTCATAATGGGGTTTGGTGTCGGCGTATGCTGCTGCCGAAACTTTCTCGCTCATAATCTTTCGCTATGTAAAAGGGGGTTAGATATTCTTGCTCCACAGACCGCGGCTGATTTGCCAGCGCATCACGCAGAGGTATTTCGCTTTGCTCCACTGCAGTGTGATGCCGTACCACGCCACGAGGGCGAGAGTGATGCCCCACTTGATGCACTCGCGGCACTTCATTCGGCCGATGCGGTGGTAGTATCTCGCACGGCGCAACTGGCTCACGCCCACATTGTAACTCAGGCGCTTGAGATAGTCGAGCGTGAGTTTCTCCTTGGTGATGATGTGATACATCACAGCCTTGGGGACATAGTAATACTTCGCCTGTGCAATCTGCAGTCGCTCGAAGAGGTCGCACTCCTCGCCGCCGATGAGTTGCTCGCCCACATAGCCCAGTGAGGTGTCGAACACGCCGTAGCGTCTTACCGCCTCACGCCTCAGTGCCATATTTCCTCCACCTGGGATGCGGGTGCCCGGGAAGAGGCGCACCTTATCGCCGAAGTACATAGTGTTGGCGATGGGTCGCTCGGTGAAGCACGACATCCAGCGGGGTTTGCCCGAAGGGTACTCCGCCACAATAGGGCCACCAGCCGCTACAGCGTCGGGTGTGGAGTCGAACAGTTCGATGTAGGATGATATGAATTCGGGCGCAATGCGCTCGTCGTCGTCGATGATTGCGATGTATTCGCCTGTGCTCTCGACGATGCCTCGGTTGCGGGCAAATGAGAGACCCTGACGCACCTCGTCAACCATTCTGAGTTTCACATCGGGGTGAGCCTCGGCGAATGAGCGGAAGCGGTCGGCGGTGTCGTCGGTGGAGTTGTTGTTCACCACCACGCACTCCCACTGCTCTTTTGGAGCGTCCTGCTCCACGACTGATTGTAGTGCCGTGAGCAATGACTCGGCACGGTTATATGTGGCAATAATGAGTGAAAGTCGTAACATAGGCGTTCATTTTATGCAAATATAGGAAAAATATTGCATCGAAGAGTTCGCTGCCGCCGCTTTTATTTAGGGCTGGTTGGATTTTTTTGCATATCTTTGCAACGATTTTAAATATTCATTGACTATGAACAAGACTCAAACAATAAAGAAAAGTGCCGTTTTTGTGGCGCTCATCCCGCTGGTGGTGCTGGTGGGACTGCTCGCCCTGACGATTCATCTCTTTGGTGGAGATGCCATCGCGGGAGGTAGTCAGTTGGCGCTGCTTACGGCTTCGGCGGTCTGCACGGCTATCGCCATCGGCTTCTACCGCATTAAGTGGCAGGTGCTGGAGGATGCAATCCTCGCCAATATGCGTAGCGCAACGCCAGCCATCATCATCCTGCTGCTGATTGGAGCAATCGCAGGTACTTGGATGGCGAGCGGAATCATCCCTACGCTGATTTACTACGGCTTGAAGATTCTCCACCCTTCAATCTTCCTCCCCGCATCGTGCATCATCTGCGCGGTTATCTCGTTGCTTACGGGCTCGTCGTGGACAACCATCGCCACAATTGGCGTGGCGCTGATGGGTATCGGTCGTGCGCTGGGCTTCGAGGATGGATGGATCGCGGGTGCGATTATCTCGGGCGCATATTTCGGCGACAAGATTTCGATGATGAGCGACACCACGGTGTTGGCATCATCTACGGTTGAGGTACCTCTGTTTACCCATATCAAGTATATGCTTATCACCACTACGCCTTCGTTGCTGATTGCGCTTGTGGTATTTGCCATTGCGGGCTTTAGCGGCGGTGCGGAGGCGGTGTCGGAGGCTATGACCATCGAGGCAAGCCTGAAGGAGGTGTTTAACCTCTCACCCTGGTTGCTTGTCGTACCACTCATTACGGGTCTGTTGATTGCCAAGAAGTTGCCTGCTATGGTGACTCTGTTTGCTTCGGTTGTGATGGCGGCGGTGGCTATGATTGTAGCACAGCCCGATATCGTAAGACAACTCGCCGAGGTGGATGTGGTGTCGGCGCTCGATAAGTTCAAGGCGATTGTGACCGCAACGACCACATCGACATCCATTGAGACTGGCAACGACCTGCTGAACAACCTTGTTGCGACACGCGGTATGGGCGGAATGCTCGACACAATCTGGCTTATCATCTGCGCAATGTGCTTCGGTGGCGTGATGTACGGCAGCGGAATGTTGTCATCTATCTCGCAGATTTTCCTGCGTGTGGCACGCCGCACAGTGGGCGTGGTAGGCTCGACAGTAGGCTCGGGCTTGTTCTTCAACCTCACCACGGGCGACCAGTATATCTCAATCATCCTCACAGGCAAACTCTTCAAGCAGCTCTACGATGAGCGTGGTCTGGAGGGTCGTCTGCTGAGCCGTAGTGTCGAGGATTCGGCTACGGTGGTGTCGGTGCTTATCCCCTGGAACTCGTGCGGTATGACCCAGTCAACGGTGCTGGGCGTGGCTACGATGACCTATATGCCTTATTGTATCTTCAACCTTGTGAGCCCCGTGATGTCGGTTATCGTTGCGATGCTGGGCTACAAGATTTTCAGAAAGGAGCCTAAAGATGCAGAATAAACTTGTCATCTTCGACCTCGACGGCACGCTGCTCAACACCATAGGCGACCTTGCGGCGGGATGCGACGAGATGTTGCGCCAGCGCGGTCTGCCAACCCATTCGTTTGAGGATTACTGCTCGTTTGTGGGCAATGGCATTATGCGCCTTGTGGAGCGAGCTCTGCCCGAGGAGTTGCGCACGCCCGAATATGTTGCGGCGGCGCGACGCGACTTTGTGAACTACTACATAGACCACATAGACCTCCACACCCATCCCTATGAGGGTATCGTGGAGCTGGTCGAGGAGTTGGCGGCTCAGGGTTGCCGACTTGCAATCGCCTCGAATAAGTTTCAGGCGGGCACGGACAAACTGATAAAAAAGTTCTTCCCCACAATCGACTTTGTGATGGTGTGCGGTAACCGCGAGGGTGTGCCCCTGAAGCCCGACACGGCGCTGGTGGATATGATTCTTGATGCCGCACAGGTTGAGCGCAGCCGCTGCATTATGGTAGGCGACTCGGCGGTGGATATCCTCACGGCGGAGCGTGCCGAGATTCACTCGGTGGGCGTCAGCTGGGGCTTCCGTTCACGCACTGAGTTGCAGGAGGCTGGGGCGGAGTATATCGCCGACAGCGTGGCGGAGTTGCGCACGATTTTATCAGCAATATAACTCCACATCGCGCTGGGTGATGCGCTCGCCGCTGAGAATCATCAGGCGCTCCACTACATTTCGCAATTCACGGATGTTGCCCGTCCACGGCTTCGCGCCGAGCATCTTCACGGCAGCCTCGTCAATAGGCTTGGCAGTGGAGTTGTGCTCCTGGGCAATCTTCTCGATGAAATAACTTATGAGTTCTTCTATGTCGCCTTTGCGGTCACGCAGGGGCGGCACTTTTATTAGTATGACGCTCAGGCGGTGGTAGAGGTCCTCGCGGAAGTTGCCCCGCTCAATCTCGGCACGGATATCCTTGTTCGTTGCCGCCACAACACGCACATCCACCGCTACATCCTTGTCGCTGCCCACACGGCTGATCTTCTGCTCCTGCAGGGCTCGCAGCACCTTCGCCTGTGCCGAGAGCGACATATCGCCAATCTCATCCATAAAGAGTGTGCCTCCGTTTGCCTGCTCGAACTTGCCCTTACGCTGCTTGATGGCAGAGGTGAAGGCACCTCGCTCGTGACCAAAGAGTTCACTCTCGATAAGTTCCGAGGGGATGGCGGCGCAGTTCACCTCTACGAAGGGCGCTGCGGCGCGGTTGCTCTTCAGGTGCAGCCACTTGGCGACAAGCTCCTTGCCCGTGCCGTTCTCGCCAGTAATGAGGACTCGGGCATCCGACGAGGCTACCTTGTCAATAAGCCCGCGCACGAGGGCAATCTCCTGTGACGAGCCTATAATCTGCTCCGCCTCGCCTCCCGTGCGGCGGCGTGTGGGCTTTGCGGGTGCTGACTTTTCTACTCTCTCGCCCTCCTCACTACGCTCCACAATCTTGCGCAGAGAGCCCAGCAGGCGGTTCATATCCACGGGTGCGGTGAGGTAGTCCTCAGCGCCGTTGCGCACCGCCTCCACAGCCCCTTCGATGCTGCCCATCGGCGAGACCACGATGAAGGGCACACCCAGCGATGCCACCTCCCGCTCCTCGCCACCCGCCACGATGGCGTCATAGCCTCGGCGGGCGCAGATATTCTCCGACACCTCGCCCCGCTCCGCCACGGCGGTAGCAAATCCTTCAAACTCCAGTCTCTCGCGGAGTGTGTTTCGCATACTTTTTGATTGTTCGAGTATTAAAACCTTTGCCATATTTTGATTTTTGATAATTTTGCATTTACTTTGCACTACCAAAGATAACCGCTTTATTCGGTGTTTCCAATCTTGAAGCATCAAGACTCCGAGCAAGTTAGGGTTCTCTTTTTAATTCAAAAAGGTTTATGCTTCGCGACTGAATATCTCCTTGCGTGGGCTATCTGTTTTAGCCTTAACACGCGGTCGGAGCGAGAACCAAACCAGATTTTATGAGACACAATTACAACAACACCCGCCGCAGACTCTATTTGCCAGAGTACGGTCGGCACATTCACGAGATGGTGGACCATCTGCTTACTATCGAGGACCGCGATGAGCGCAATCGTCAGGCAAGAGCAGTCATAGCCGTTATGGGCAACCTCCAGCCGATGTTGCGCGATACGGCAGATTTCACGCACAAGTTGTGGGACCACCTCTTCATTATGTCTGATTTCCAGCTGGATGTGGACTCTCCATATCCCCGCCCATCGCGCGATGAGTTGCAGATGACGCCCCGCAAGTTGCAATATTCCCAGGGTCGCATCCAGTTCAAGCACTATGGCAAGTATGTGGCGCAGTTCCTCGATAAAATGCGCACTGAAGAAAACCCCGAGGTGCAGCGTGTGGCAGTGGAGCGAATGGCGCGATATATGCGCTCGAAGAGTTTCGAGTACAATCAGGAGCACCCCAACAACGAGGTGATTATAAAAGATATAAAGATTATGACCAAAGGTGACATTGCCGTTGACGAGGATGCTATCAATAACCTCCGAAACGACTACAAACAACACCTTTCGGCGCGTCCCCAAAAGGGTGCTGCACGCCCGGCGCAGAAGCAGAATGGCAAGTCGGGTCAGGCAAAGCAGCACAACAACAATTCCAAGGGAAGAACCTCAGCCCAGCAGCGTAAAAAGTAAATTGAAGCGGCGTGAGGGGATAATTATCGAAACTATTTTGCGTTATTTCTAAAAAGTCGCTATATTTGTATTTTAGTAAGAAAGATTTTGTGAAGATGAAGAGACTATTTTTTGCAGTTCTAACACTGATAATTGCACTTACATCGTGCCAGCGCTCAAAGGTTAATATCAACGGCCGCTTCGTTGGATGCGATGCTGATATGGTATATCTTGAGCAGACAACAACCCTCGAGCAGAAGTTGCTCGACTCTGTGCGCCTCGCCGAGGATGGCAGCTTCGCATTGAAGATTGAGCAGGGCGAGAAGACCCCAGCGCTCTACACCATCATCTACAACGGTGAGCGTGTGCCTTTGTTGCTTTCGGCGGGTGAGAGCGTGACTCTGAACTCGGCTGGCAGCGTGTTGCGCAACTACACGGTTGCGGGCTCTGTGGAGTCGGAGTTGTTGCACGACTTCAACAAGGAGTATGTTGATGGCGTTGTTCGCCTGAATGAGATTTTGTCGAAGTACACATCACAGGACCTCTCGCAGCAGGAGCAGCTCGAGTTGGCAAAGCAGTACACCCAGCTCCGCAACGAGATTAAGCGTGCGCAGTTGCGTTTCATCATCGAGCACAAGGAGAATATCGCTGCCGTATATGCGCTCTACCAGCGTCTGCCAAACGACCAGAACCTCTTTAGCGGTGATGGCGATGTGATTTACTATCGCACCGTGGCTGATGGTATCGAGCAGAAGTATCCTGACAGCCCATACCTCACAATCCTCCGCAGCCAGATTGCGCGTATGGATGCGCAGCTCAACCTCTTGGCTGAGATGAAGACCGTGAACTTCCCTGAGATTGCTATGCAGGATATGTATGGCAATGTGCAGCGCCTCTCATCGTTGGAGGGCAAGGTTGTTCTGTTGCACTTCTGGTCGGCGGCTGTAGGTAACGCAAACGCTATGAATGCCGATTTGAAGGAGATTTACGCTGACTACAAGGATCAGGGCTTCGAGATTTTCCAGGTGGCTGTTGATACATCGAAGGCGTTGTGGATTAACGCCGTTCAGGAGCAGAAGTTGCCCTGGATTTCAGTTAGCGACCTTCTTGGTGAGTCATCGCCAACACTCGGCGCATACAATATCACAAACCTCCCAACAAACTTCCTTATCGATCGCGCAGGTAACATCGTGGGCAAGAACCTTGCAGGTGATGCTCTCGTGGCGGAGATCAAGAAGTTTATCTAATCAAACGAAATGTACTACTTCGCCTCGGATGTCCATCTTGGTGCCGGTGACGAGACGATGGCTCGTCGCACGGAGAGGCGTTTTGTTGCGTGGCTCGATATGGTGAGCAGGGATGCCGAGGGTATCTTCCTTGTGGGAGATATCTTCGACTTCTGGTTTGAGTACCAGAATGTTATCCCAAAGGGTTTCGCCCGCACATTCGGCAAACTGGCGGAACTATCGGACAAGGGAGTGAAAATCACACTCATCACGGGCAACCACGATATGTGGGCGAAGGACTATCTTGAGAAGGAGTGTGGCGTCAGGACCTTCTTCACGCCCCAGCGCATAGAGTTGTGCGGCAAGGAGTTGTTTGTGGCTCACGGCGACAATATGAACATCGGCGGCAAGCCTGTGTTGCGTCTGATGAACGCTACCTTCCGTTCGCGCCTTGCGCGCGTGTTGTTCTCGTGGCTGGTGCATCCCGACCTTGCACTCTATTTTGGCAAGTGGTGGAGCGGCAAATCACGCAAGTCGCACGCTATGGAGAGCCTCACGGATGACTCTTTGGGTTTTCTGATTGACTATGCCCGCGATTACAAGGCGGCAAATCCATCTACCGACTACATCATCTTTGGACATATGCACTACCCCTACGACCTTGACTCGGAGGCGTTGCGCGTACTCTTCCTCGGCTGTTGGGAGAGCGATGCGGCATACGCTACACTCAACGGTGAGGGTGTGCTTGAACTTAAAACATTCTCACTATGAAACAATATCTCGACCTGCTGAAAAAGATCAAGACCGAGGGCGTGGTGAAGAGTGACCGCACGGGCACAGGCACACGCAGCATCTTCGGCTATCAGATGCGTTTTGACTTGAGCAAGGGATTTCCGTTGCTCACCACCAAGCGTGTCTTTCTGAAGGGTGTAATCCACGAATTGTTGTGGTTTTTGGCAGGCGACACCAATATCAAGTATCTGGTCGATAACGGTGTCCACATCTGGGATAACGACGCCTATCGTTTCTATAAGGAGTTGTGCGCGAAGAGTGGCGTTGAGCCTATCGCGATGGAGGAGTTTCTGGCGGCAGCGCAGCAGCAGACACCTTCACCCATTGAGGGTTACGCCTATGGCGACCTGAAGAATGTCTATGGCTATCAGTGGCGCTCGTGGGGTAAGCCCGACGGCACATCCATTGACCAGATTAAGGATGTAATCAATACAATCAAGCATAATCCCAACTCGCGCCGTATGATTGTCTCGGCGTGGAATGTGGCGGATGTCGAGGAGATGGCGTTGCCACCTTGCCACACTATGTTCCAGTTCTATGTGGCGGAGGGCAAACTGTCGTGCCAACTCTACCAGCGCAGTGCAGACACATTCCTCGGCGTGCCTTTCAACATCGCGTCGTATGCACTCTTGACGATGATGATTGCACGCGAGTGCGGTCTTGAGGCGGGCGAGTTTGT
>JAFYOF010000098.1 GCA_017560305.1 Alistipes sp. | reverse complement strand
ATATTCTTCATTATCAATTACTTTTTAGGTTTCAACACAATGTATGGCACCAGCATCTCCTCCATCGAAATACCGCCGTGCTGGAAGGTGTTGCGGTAGTAGCGGATAAACTTATTGGCATCGTTGTTATAGACCAAGAAGTCGGAGTTGTAGGCAAAGATGTAACTTGACGAGAGGTTGATGCGTGGCAACTGAATATCCTCGGGGCGAGTCACCTCATAGACCTCACGCGAGTTGTATTGCAGATTGCGGCCCGTCTTGTAGCGCAGGTTTGGCGAGGTATCCCTGTCGCCCGTAACCTTCACAGGGTTGTCCACACGGATTGTGCCGTGGTCGGAGGTGATAATCACCGTGTGACCACGCTCCGAGAGCAACTTCAGGATGGTAAACAAATCGGAATACTCAAACCAAGAACGCGTGAGCGAGCGGAACGACGCCTCATCCTCGGTAAGTTCGCGGATGATGTCGGTCTCGGTGCGGGCGTGCGAGAGGATATCAAGGAAGTTGTAGACAATCACCGAAAAATCGGCATCGTACAAGCGGTGGATGTTGTCGATGAGTTTCCTTCCCGCCTCGGGGCGCACCAGCTTATCGAATGTCCACTTATAATCCTTGCCGCACGACTGCATCTGACGGCGCAGGAACTCATCCTCATACTGATTCTTGCCGCCCTCCTCGTTATCATTGAGCCACTTATTGGGCATCAGTTTATCAATCGCCAATGGCATCAGACCCGCGAAGATTGCGTTGCGGGCGTACTGCGTTGCAGTAGGCAGGATGGCGCAATAGAGGTCATCGACATCAACATCGTAATAGCCCCTGAGCAGCGAACTTATGACACGCCACTGGTCGTAACGGAAGTTGTCAATGAGCAGAAGGGTTGTCTTTTCGTGCTTGTCCACCTCGGGGAAGATACGCTTGCGCATCAGCGTGTGCGACATCACGGGAATCTCCTCCGTATCCTCCACTCGTTTGTTTATCCAGTTGTAGTAGTTTCTTCTCACGAACTTGCAGAACTCCTGATTCGCCTCGGTCTTCTGGTACGCCAGAATCTCCTTTATGCTCTGATCGGATGATGACGAGAGCTCAATCTCCCATCCCGTAATCTTACGATAGAGAGCGCTCCACGCCGCAAACGATGACGCCTGCTGACACATCGACGAGATACGACCGAACTCGGCACGATAGTCGGCCGTAGTCTGCTCGGTGACAAGCTGTTGGGAGTGCACATTCTTCTTAATCGAGAGCAGCACCTGATTGGGGTTCACGGGCTTGATGATGTAGTCGGCAATCTTCGAGCCGATAGCCTTGTCCATAATATTCTCCTCCTCGCTCTTGGTCACCATAATGACAGGCGTGGTGGGACGCACATCCTTAATCAGCGGCAGCGTCTCAAGACCCGTCATACCGGGCATCATCTCATCGAGAATTATAAGGTCGTAGGCCGTAGAGCGCACCATATCGATGGCATCGTAGCCATTGTTGCAGGTGTCAACCTCATAGCCCTTGCCCTTGAGGAACAGTGTGTGAGGCTTCAAGAGTTCCACCTCATCATCAACCCATAATATCTTAACCATATGGAAATTATTTACTAATTCAAGAACGCATCAAACACGGCGCGAATTGTGGGGAACGATGCTTTTATTTTCTCCCTTATCTCGTCGCGCTTAATCCACTGGGCACAAATTATGCCCTCCTCCTGCTGGGGAACGAGTTCCGCCGACTCACCTCGCATAGCATACCACGCCGTGAGTTTCAACTCCCACTTACCATAGAAGCTGTAACCGTGAAGCGTCGTTGCGAGCAGACGCCCCACCGAATCAACCTTCACGCCAGTCTCCTCCTCGGCCTCACGCTGGGCGCACCAGTCGAACTCCTCGCCCATCTCACGATGTCCCTTGGGCAGGTCCCAACGCTCGTTGCGGCGAATCATCACCACCTCTCCCGCCGAGTTCTCAACCACGCCTCCCGCAGCCTCAACCCATACAAACTGGCGGGCAAATTCCAGGAACGAATCCATAGGATTCTGCGACAAAACCACCACGCGTTTGTAAGTGTCAAGAAAAAGCACTATCTTCGCTCGTGAAATTGACTCACTGTCGGTGTGGGCTACGCCATACCACCCCTCGTCGGCCGCAGAAGCGAACTTCAGCAGTCGGTCTGCAAACGAGAGTGTGAGCGAGCCATCGCTCTCAAAAGGTAGCATATCACGCAGTTCGGCTATGCGCTTGATGTCGCCTTCCAAGGCTGATTTGGGTATCATAGTTTTCATCGGCGTTGAGTTTATTATGCAAAAATAAGAAAATGAAGTTAAACACAGAAGAATAAAATGAAAAAATTATCTTTAATTATGGCTATTGCAGCTATGGCGTTGGCTTCTTGCACTATTGAGAAGCCCGCAGCACTCGACATCGAGAACTCACTCACGCAGGAAGAGATTGCGGCAGGACAACTCACACCATCGGTTATGTGGAAGATGGGTCGTCTCGGCGCAGCGTCACTCTCACCCGACGCAACAAAGGCTCTCTACACCGTTACTCGCTACAATATGGCAGAGAACAAGGGCCTCACTCAGATCTATGTGCGTGATATGGCATCAGGCGAGGTGACAACCCTTACGGACAACACTTCGTCAAACTCTGACCCACAGTGGAACGCTGATGGCTCGGCAATCTACTTCACATCAAACCGCAGCGGAGAGGTGCAGCTCTGGAAGATGGACACCAAGGGCGGAAACCTCAAGCAGGTGACAAATGTAGAGGGTGGCATCGAGGGTTACGGCGTATCGCCTGCCGAGGACAAAATCTTCTATGTAAAGAAGGTACACGCTGCCGACACAAAGTCATCGGACATCTACAAGGATATGGACAAGTCGAAGGCTCGCATCTACGACGACCTTATGTCACGCCACTGGGACTATTGGGATGAGGGCGACTACAGCCACATCTTCATCGCCGACCTCACTCCGGCAGGCTTGGCCAACGACATTGACATCATCGGCGCAGAGGCTGCGTGGGATGCACCACTTGCACCTTACTTCGACACTGCCGAGATTGCGTGGAGCAACGATGGCAAGAAGCTCGCCTACACCTGCAAGCCTCTCACAGGCGCAGAGTATGCACTCTCAACCGACTCGGACATCTTCATCTACGACACCGAGGATGACTCGACAAAGAACATCAACAAGATTAAGACAAACAAGGGTATGCGCATTATGGAGTTCGTTGGTTACGACCGCTACCCAGTGTGGTCACCAGACGACAGCCAGATTGCCTTCTGCTCGATGGCAACCCCAGGCTACGAGTCTGACAAGGACCGCCTGTATGTCTACACACTCGCAACTGACGAGATGGTTGACCTCTCACTTGATTTCGACCACAGCGCGCAGAATGTAATCTGGACCGACAACAAGACCCTCTACTTCCTCTCGCCACTCTTCGGCACACAGCAGGTTTGCAAGGTGGACACCGAGTCTAAGAAGGTGGAGGTAATCACATCGGGCGACCACGACATCGCTTCGATGAGCATCGCCGAGGGCAAGTGTCTCACAACACTTATGACCATCAGCGCCGACAAGGAGCTCTACGAGGTGAACCTCGCCGATGGCGCGCTCACCCAGCTCTCAAACATCAACGCCCACATCTACGACAATGTGACTATGGGTCAGGTGCAGAAGCGAATGGTAAAGACAACCGATGGCAAGGAGATGCTCACCTGGGTTGTATTGCCACCAAACTTCGACCCTGCGAAGAAGTACCCTACCCTGCTCTTCTGCGAGGGTGGTCCTCAGAGCGTGGTTTCACAGGGCTGGAGCTACCGCTGGAACTTCCAGCTGATGGCATCACAGGGTTATGTGGTTGTTGCTCCTAACCGCCGTGGCTGCCCATCATTCGGCAGCGAGTGGCGTGAGCAGATTTCGGGCGACTACTCTGGTCAGAACATTCAGGACTACCTGGCTGCAATCGACGATGTAGCAAAGGAGCCTTGGTGTGACAAGGATAACCTCGGTTGTATCGGTGCATCTTACGGCGGTTACTCGGTTTACTACTTGGCTGGTCACCACGAGGGTCGTTTCAAGGCGTTCATCTCACACTGCGGTATCTTCAACTTCGAGTCAATGTATGGCGAGACCGAGGAGCTCTTCTTCGTGACACACGACTACGGCGGCAACTACTGGGACAAGTCAAACGCCGTTGCACAGCGCTCTTACGCCCACTCACCACACAAGTTTGTGCAGAACTGGAACACTCCAATCCTCATCATCACTGGCGAGTACGACTTCCGCATCCCTTACACTCAGTCGTTGCAGGCATTCACCGCAGCACGCCTGATGGGTGTTGACGCTCGCCTGGTGGAGTTCGAGAACGAGGCTCACCAGGTATTCAAGCCACAGAACTCAATCGTATGGAACCGCGAGTTCTTCGGCTGGTTGGACAAGTATTTGAAGAAGTAATTTTTACTTTTGAGTTTAGACAGGGATTGCCTGACCGCAGAGGTTGGGCAATCTTTTTTTTTCTAACCTGCACTGACTCTGAAAAATATTTACTATCTTCGCTTGGCAGGCAGACTGAAAACCTAAAAACCAACTAATATGAAAAAGTATCTTATTTCTCTCGTTTTGACTCTCACGATGGTGGCAGGCTGGGCGCAGACGCCGCAGATGATGTTCGGCGACACCTCTCGCACGGGAGTGCCATACAGCAAGGACCCCCATGTGGTGAAGTTCGGCGGGCGCTACCTGATGTACTTCTCTATTCCGCCCTACAAGGACAAACCAGGCTCAGGCTGGAATATAGGCATCGCCGAGAGCCACGACCTTACAAACTGGACCAAGGTGGGCGAGATTACCCCCGACCCAGAGTGCGACTACGAGCGCAAGGGCCTCTGCGCCCCAGGCGCTTTGGTGCGAGATGGCAAGGTGCACCTCTTCTACCAGACCTACGGCAATGGTCCGAAAGATGCCATTTGTCACGCCACATCAGAGGATGGCATCAACTTCAGGCGCAACCCTACAAACCCAATCTTCAGCCCTACGGGCGACTGGAACTGCGGACGCGCCATCGACGCCGAGGTATTCTTCTTCAAGAACAAGTATTTCCTCTACTTCGCAACACGCGACAAGGATTACAAAATACAGATGCAGGGCGTGGCAACCGCTCCCGCCAACACCAACTTTAACCGCGAGGATTGGACACAGGCGTGCGACGAGTCTATCCTGAAGCCCGAACTCGACTGGGAGAAGAGCTGCATCGAGGGCGCATCAATCTGCCGCAAGGGAGGTCGTCTGTTTATGTTCTACGCGGGCGCATACAACAACGAGCCACAGCAGGTGGGCGTCGCAACAAGCAAGGATGGCATCCACTGGGAGCGTATCAGCGACGAGCCATTCCTCAAGAACGGCAAGCCTGGCGAATGGAATGAATCGGAGTCGGGTCACCCACACATCTTCACCGATGAGGATGGCCGCACCTACCTCTTCTTCCAGGGCAACAAAACCCGAGGCAGAGATTGGTTCCTCTCCAACTTCGAGGTGTTGTGGAAGGGCAAGCGACCATATTTGAAGAGATAAAAAAAGATAGGTTGTCACAGAAAACTGGACAACCTATCTTTTTTATTTGGTTTCTAAGTCGCTACTCCTCGTCGATATACTCAAAGTCGATTGAACCATCGATAGGCATCTCAACTGCGTTGTTCACATAGAAATAGCTCTTGCCGTAGCTGTTTGTCTCTGGTGAAGTGACGAACAATACCAAGCGGCAGTTCTCTGCCTCCCAAGCGTTGTCAATCTTGATTGAGAATGAGCGCTCGGCAGTAGAGCCTGCCTCAATCACGCCCAACGAGTGACCGCTGAAATCAGAGCCAGTTACCTTACTATCAGCAACACGGATACAATGGTCGTGGATGTTGAAGTCACCCTCGGCAACACCATAGTTCTGCTGTGCACCAAAAACGCCATCCTCAATCAACCAGGCACCGACACGAAACTCACTCTTTACACCAGCCTTAACGGTAGCAGTGATTGATACGGTACGATTTGTCTCGTCATACTCGGCAACAGCAGCGATACCAGCACGAGCCTCAACTCGATTGATTGCGTTGATAATCAGATTTGTTACTGATGGGTAGTTAGTGTAGCCTGTACGAGTATGCATATCAACTGCCAGCTGAGGGTAGCTTGATACACCCATAGCCTGATCCAGAGCCGCACCATAAAGGTATGCTGGGTCAGAGTTATTGTAGCGGTGAGCTGCAACCAACACAGCATTCTCAGCATAATACTCCTCTGCCATAACCTGACGGAGTGTAGCAGTCATAGCTGGGCAATAACCACAACCAGTACCAGTGAACTGAATGAGGAGCACACGGCGCTTGAAGTTTAACTTGTCAGGGTTGTCATCACCCGGAGCCTCTGGCGCATCTGGCTGCTTCTCGGTAGCGGTGATGGTGATTGTCTCGGTGTAGTCGGTACCGTAGGCTGCCCAGAACTCATACTTACCCTTCTGGGTAGTTGTGAACTTCATATCGGGCAGAGTCACCTCCTGATTCTTACCATCATAGAGCTTGAAATCCTCGGTAATCTCCACGCCGCCCTTTGTCAGCGTGAGCTTCGAGAACTGCTCGCCATCGGCTACGATTGTCGAAGGCGTAGCGGTCAACTCCAACTTGCCATCAGCGGGAATCTGAGGCTTTACCGGTGCGTTCATATCCTCATCGGTACCCACACCTGTCAAACACGAATTGCACAACACCAAGGCTGCACAAAACATAGCAAATAACTTAATTGTCTTCATATTTTTCAGGTATTATGGGTTAGAACGATGATGTGAGAACAAGGTTCAGACCTGTATAGGCTGGCGAGAATCGGCATACACCGCCCGAGCAGATGTAACCTGCGCGGTTACGACCATAGCTCAACTGCACGCGTGTGCGGTTCTGGGTGTAGCTGAAACCACCGCTGTAGTAGTTCTTCTTTGTTGTACCGTTGTTGTACATATCGCTAAAGAATACGCTCCAGTGAGGTGCAAAGCTGAACTCAGCCAAACCTGCAACCCAGTCGCGCTCATACTCGTGTGACCAGAGGTACTGCGCCTCAACACGCAACGACTTCTTGCGGTCGAACTTATATGTCACATCGCCCACAAAGACATTTGACACATAGGTGCGGTGCTTGAAACCGTGGGTTGGATTCCACTCCTGGAACGAGTAGAGGAAGATAGTCTTGAGCTTCTTGCCCCACTGACGCTCGATATCGAAGTTGAAGTCCTGCCACAGACGCTCGTGGTTGCCCGTAACTGACTGCGACTTGCGCAGGGTGTAGAACAACGAGTAGTTCACATGGAAGTTCCAGTAACGATAGCGGTCATCCTCGTTGCGCAACGAGTAGCAGAGGTCCACCTGACCACCCATCTCGCCCTCGGTATTCACCTGATAAGGGTTCAGGTTTGCGAGCATATAGGTGTACTGGCGAGTCAATGCCGGCAAGTAGTTAAGAGTGTTACCCACGCCCGCATCGTACAGCGAAAGGCGAGTCGCCATATTGTCCAGCTGGCGGTAAGTACCCATAAATGTGAAGTTGCCGTAGTTGTAGCCTACCTCACCCAGAATTGCCGAGCCACGCTCTGCCTGCTGCGCTGCCGCAGCCAAATCCTTACCCTTTGAGACATACTCACCGCGCAAAGACAAGCCGTTCCAGCCGAAGTTAACGCGGCCAGAGTACATATCCATATTTGGAGATGTGAGGCCAACCTGCGAGAAGTCCATCATCGGGTCGAGCGAGAGGCTCTGGTAGCGGTTTACATAACTACCCTCCAACGAGAGCAGCGCCGACTCCATACCGATGATGTCAGCCAGCGATACGCTCAAGTCGGCTGCACGCACCCAACTGTCGGCGTAATCGGTGTAGAGGCGTGGACGACCATACATACCCTTCAACGACACATAGTTGCCGAAGTTATAGACGCCACGGATACCCTCCAACGAGTTATTCAGACCCAACTGGCGGTCCTCAAACGAGCGGAAGACAAGACCATTACCCAACTGGTCGAAGATGTCACCCACATAGAGCTCGAAGTTCTCGTCCTGCCACTGCACATACTTCGATGAGAGGTAGAACTTGTGACCCGACGCCAAATCCTCATAGCCCTGCAACACCGGCAAGAAGGCATTTGTCTGCACACCTGCCGAGAAGCGACCATTCGAGTAGTCAAGTTTGAGATAGTTGTTTGAGCCGAAGCGGTCCTCGGGGCTCTCGCCAATCTTACTATCGTTCACATAGTAGATTGAGTTTGTCTCCAAACTACCCGAAATCTGACCGCCGCCAAACTGCGTCTGTGCAGAGGCTACGCCCACAACGAACAATCCTGCAATAAATAATGCTAAATGTTTCATCGAGGATTACTATTTCTTGAGTTTCAAAATCTGATCAAACAGAAGTTGCTCGCTGCCTGGGGTGTAACCCGAGTGAGAGAAGACAATCTTACCGTTTGCATCCACCACGAATGACTGTGGAGTAAGCGACACATTCATCGCGCGCTTCAAGGTCTGCTTGTCATCATACAAGCACACAAACTCCCAACCGCGT
>JAFYOF010000097.1 GCA_017560305.1 Alistipes sp. | reverse complement strand
GGGTAACTACCGCCAAAACCGAGCGCTGAAGAGTATGTTAGGCATACCGTTCAAGGACCTTGGCGGATACATTGCCGTTGAGAGCAACAACTTTTCGGACAACATAAGCCAGATAAACTACCACACCTACGACTCCATCAGCGAGGTCGAGCAGTGGATTGTCGCAAACGATGGGCGCATCCAGTGCATCGTATCAAATGCCATCGCCCACCCACGCCGCGTGGCCTTTGGCAGGGCGCAGTACCCTACGCTGTGGGATGTTGCCGACGGAGTGGATGTAATGAACTTTTTAACCCAACAATAATGAGCAAGATTTACGATTTTGACAGTTATATAGAGCGCCGCGGCACGCACTGTGTCAAGCACGATGCGCTGAAGGAGAATTTCGGTCGCGACGACCTTATCCCCCTCTGGGTGGCAGATATGGACTTCCCTACGCCCGACTTTATCCGCGAGGCGCTGGTGGAGCGCATAAACCACCCCATCCTCGGCTATACCATTGAGTATGATGGCTACTGGCAGAGCATCCAGAACTGGTTGCAGCAGCGCCACGGCTGGCTGGTGGAGCGCGAGTGGATGCGCTACATCCCAGGCATCGTGAAGGGTATCGGTATGGTTATCAACCGCTTCACTGAGCCAGGTGACAAGATTATCATCCAGCCGCCCGTATATCACCCATTCCGCCGTGTACCCGAACTCAACGACCGCGAGGTGGTGCTGAACCCTCTGCGCCTTACGGAGTCGGGATATGAGATGGACTTCGAGAATCTGGAGCAGGTCATCGACCCAAAGTGCAAGGTGATGATTCTTGCCAACCCACACAACCCTGTGGGAATCACCTGGAGCCGTGAGACATTGGCACGCCTTGCGGAGATTGCCTGCAAGCACAACATTGTGGTCATATCGGACGAAATTCACTGCGATATGCCCCTCTACGGCAACCGCCACATCCCATTTGCGACAGTTTCCAAGGAGGCTGCCCGTTGCAGCATCACCTTCGGAGCACCATCCAAGACATTCAACATCGCGGGCATCGTGAGCTCCTACTGCATCGTACCAGACGAGACTCTGCGCAAGCGTTTCTTCGACTGGCTGGTAGCCAACGAGTTCGATATGGCGACAATCTTTGCGATGACAGCCACCGAGGCGGCATTCACCAAGGGCGAGGAGTGGCGTCAGCAGATGATAGCATACATCGAAGGCAACATCGACTTTGTGGATGAGTATCTCAAGGAGAATATCCCAGCCGTGAAGATTATGAAGCCACAGGCATCCTACCTTGTGTGGATGGACTTCAGCGACCTTGGTCTGGAGCACTCGGCGCTGGTGGATATGCTCATCAACAAGGCTCGCCTTGCGATGAACGATGGCGCTATGTTTGGCGTCGAGGGTGAGCAGCATATGCGTCTGAATGTGGGCACTACGCGTGCCGTGCTGAAGCAGGCTCTCGACCAACTGAAAGAGGCAATTAACGAAATCAAATAGCAGAAAATATGATTTACAGATTCAGAATGTTGAGCGACGAAAACGACAACTTCGTCCGCGACTTTGAGGTTGACGCAAGCAACACGCTTCTCGACCTTCACGACTTCCTTATCAAGATGCTGCGCTACGACCAGTGTATGGCATCGTTCTTCACTGCCGACGAGCGCTGGGAGAAGTTGCAGGAGTACACCTATATGGATATGGAGGGCGGTATGGGCGATGGCGGCAACGGTATGCCACAGCCTATGGCTACGGCTCGTCTGGAGGATGTATTGACCTACCTCCACGCACGCCTTATCTATGTCTTTGACCCATTCACCGAGCGCGCCTACTTCATCGAACTTATCGAGGCGAAGGAGCCAGCAAAGGGTATGGAGTACCCACGCCTGCAGTTTGCTCACGCCGAGACTCCCGACCAGTACGACCCAGAAATCGTAGATGAGGGCGGCTCAATCTTCGATGAGATGATGGGCGACTACAACGACTTTGACGGCGACGACAGTTACGACGACGAGTATTAATCTTACATTCCAACTTCGATGGGTAAAACATTGATAGTCATAGCGGGTGCTACGGGGTCGGGCAAGACTGACCTCTCAATCCACATTGCCCAGCACTATCAAGCACCTATAATCTCGACCGACTCGCGTCAGTTCTATCGCGGCATCCCTATCGGCACGGCACAGCCCGACGCAGAGCAGCTCAAGGCCGTTGAGCACCACTTCATCGCCTCACGCGAATTGCAGGATGACTTCAACTGCGGAGCATACGAGCAGGAGGCGCTGGCGCGTCTGGAGGAGTTGTTCAAGGAGCACGACACGGTGGTTGCTGTGGGTGGCTCGGGCTTGTATATCAAGGCTTTATGCGAGGGAATGGATGACCTGCCCGAGGTGGAGTCATCACTCCGCACATCACTTGCCGAGGAACTCAAGACCGTAGGCGTAGAGGCTATGGCGGAGCGACTGCGAGAGCTGGACCCCGCCTTCTATGAGGTGGTGGACAGAAAGAATCCCGCCCGCGTATTGCGTGCTCTGGAGGTGTGCATCTCAACGGGCAAGCCCTACTCGGCGCAGCGCACGGGCAAGAGGCGTGAACGCCCATTCGGCATCGTGAAGATTGCAACGGATATGGATCGCGCAGTGCTCTATGAGCGCATCGACCGCAGAGTGGATATTATGATGGAGCAGGGGCTTGAGCAGGAGGCTCGCGAGGTATATCATCTGCGAGAACTCAACTCATTGCAGACCGTGGGCTACCGCGAGATGTTCGACTACTTCGACGGCACAATCACCCGTGAGGAGGCCATTGAACTCATCAAACGCAACTCACGCCGCTATGCAAAACGACAACTCACCTGGTTTCGCCGTGACGCCGAGTTTGCCTGGTTCCACCCCGCAGAGAAGGAAAAGATTATAGAATATATAGATGCAAAGATTTGCGAATTGAAATAATTTTACTACTTTTGTGGCGTCTTACCTAAAAGTAGGCGGTTGCTCGAATGGTGGAATAGGTAGACACGCCGGACTTAAAATCCTGTGGGCAGTAATGCCCGTACCGGTTCGATTCCGGTTTCGAGTACCAAGAGGGCCAATCAAGGGGGCTATCCAAGAGGCTAATCAAAAGGGCTATCCAACTTATGTTGTGGTAGCCCTTTTTTTGTGTTCTAACTGCCCTTGCTGGGTTACATACTCTTCAGAAACTCAGCCAGTTGTCTTACAGCGCGGCCTCGGTGGGAGATAGCATTCTTCTCGTCGGCAGACATCTCGGCAAACGAACACTCCCTGCCCTCGGGGGCGAACAATGGGTCGTAGCCAAAGCCTCCCTCGCCTCGCTGCTCGGTCAATATCTCGCCTCGCACGATACCCTCGAAGAGATACTCCTTACCCTCGATAATCAGCGCCATAGCGGTGCGGAACTGCGCCGAACGATTCTCCTTGCCCTCCATACGCTCCAGCAACAGACGCTTGTTAGCCTCGTCGTCGTGACCATCCGTTGCATAGCGTGCCGAGCGCACACCCGGCTCGCCGCCTAAAGCATCAACCTCCAGACCCGTGTCATCGGCAAAGCAATTCAAGCCCGTGCGAGAGTAGATATATCGCGCCTTGGCAAAGGCGTTACCCTCCAGCGTAGGCTCATTCTCGGGGATATCCTCCGTGATGCCGCACTCCTTGAGCGACACCAACTCAAACTCCTCGCCCACGGTCTGCTGCACCTCGCGCAGCTTATGGGCATTATTCGTAGCAAAAACAAGTTTCATATCTTACCTTAATCGTTTAAATCTATCAACAATCAGCGCCAGCGCACCATCGCCAGTCACATTGCACGCCGTACCGAAACTATCCATTGCGATGTAGAGCGAAATCATCAACGCCTGATCGGCGGGCGAGAAGCCCAGCATCGAGGTCAGCACTCCCAGAGCCGCCATAATAGCACCGCCAGGGACACCTGGGGCAGCCACCATAGTGATACCCAGCATACAGATAAAGCCCGCAATCTGCGTGAAATCGTACTCAATACCCTGCATCATCATCAGCGCCAGAGCACACGCCACAATCTTGAGCATACTGCCCGAGAGGTGAATGGTAGCGCACAACGGAATCACAAAGCCCGCAACGCCATCGCTCACGCCCATCTTCTTCGCCTGTGCAAGCGACACGGGGATGGTCGCCGCCGAGGACTGCGTACCCAGAGCCGTAAAGTAGGCTGGGAGCATAGTCACAAGCATCCTGAACGGATTCTTACCCGAGATACCACCAGCCAGCAAGTACAACGCCACAAGCCACACAATGTGCAGGGCGAAAATCACAACGATAATCTTCACAAAGACACCCATCACACGGAACACCTCGCCCGAGGCGGTCATATTATAGAAGATGCCGAAGATGTAGATTGGCAGCAGTGGGATAACCACCTTGCGGATAGCCATATCGACCACATCACGCAACTCAAACGAGGCACGACGCAGCACATCACCCTTCATATACGCCAGCGCCAGACCGAACATAAACGCCACCACAAGCGCTGTCATCACATCCATAAAGGGCGGGATATTGATGGTAAAGTAAGGCGTGAGGCTCTCGCTCTGCGACCCCAGCTGGGTAGCCGACGAGGCATCAATCAGACTGGGGAAGAAGGTCGCACCCGTGAAATAGGAGACAAAGCCCGCCAGCACCGTAGAGCCATAGGCAAGCAGCGCCGTGAAGGCGAGCATACGACCCGCACCCGAGCCAATCTCGGCAATCGAAGGGGTCACCAAGCCCACGATAAGGATGGGGATAAAGAAGCCAAGGAACTG
>JAFYOF010000096.1 GCA_017560305.1 Alistipes sp. | reverse complement strand
TTGATAAAATCATCGAAAAAATGCGCTGAAAATTTTGTGCGGGTGGTAGAAAATGAGTAAATTTGCAAGATGAATCGCTTTTAATCAAAATTTTAAATTATGTTATCGATTTTATACTACTTGTTCACCTTGTTGCAGGTGGCGTTTTGGTTTGTTATGTCAGTCATCGTGTTGATTGTCACTTATCCGTTTGACAAGAGTCGTCGTTGGGTACACGAGTGTTCGCGTTGCATCTGCATCACGCTGTTTGGTGTGCCTCCATTTATCCGCCGTACAATTGATGGTCTGGAGAATATCGAGAAGGGTAAGCCTTATGTGATGGTGTTGAACCATATGTCGGGTATTGATATTTTTGCAACATACAAGGTGCCGCTCAACTTCCGTTGGGTATCGAAGCGTGAGGTCTTCAAGGTGCCATTCGTAGGTTGGTTGTTGCCTATCCACGGCGATATTCCAATCGAGCGCGGTAATGCAAAGGAGGCTATGGCGAAGGTGTTGCGTGAGGGTAAGATGTGGCTTCAGCGCGGTGCTACAATCGCAATCTTCCCAGAGGGTACACGCTCAAAGACTGGCGAGATTGGCCGCTTCAAGGCGGGTGCGTTCAACCTCGCGGCAGAGGCTGGTGTGGATATCCTGCCAGTGGTGATGACCGGAACAAACAAGATGTTCAATGGCTGGAAGGTGAACTGGCGTAGCCGAGTGGCTTTGCGAGTGATGCCACCAATCAAGGCTGAGACCGTAGCGGCAACCGATTGCAAGGAGTTGATGTTGCAGGTGCGAGAGAGTATGGTTGAGGAGTTGGCAAAGTTGCGTGCAGAGGTAGCGGCAGAGAAGAGATAAATTTGCAGTGTGTCAAAAAGTGACATTTTTAGGATGTTACTTTGTGGCGTCAAGTGCTAAAACAGAATATGGCAAACGAAAAAAATATAAATCAGACAGTGGCGTACGATGATGACGCCATCAAAACGCTCTCCCCTCGTGAGCATTTGCGCTTGCGTCCGGGTATGTACATCGGTAAGCTGGGCGATGGATCGCAGGCCGATGATGGTATCTATGTGTTGATAAAGGAGACGGTGGATAACTCCATCGACGAGTTTATTATGGGCGCGGGTGACAAGATTGAAATCACCATTGAGGATAATCTTGTTACGGTGCGAGACTATGGTCGAGGCATTCCACTCAAATCACTCTCGGCGGCGGTGAGCCAGATGAACACGGGAGGTAAGTATGAGGGTGACGCCTTCAAGAAGACCGTGGGTCTGAATGGTGTGGGTGTGAAGGCTGTGAATATGCTTTCAAGCGAGTTCACCGCACGCTCGGTGCGTGAGGGTGAGGCACACACTGTGAGCTTCGCTAAGGGTCTGGAGTTGACAGACAAGTGGGAGAGTGGCGTGTCGGAGCGCAACGGAACGATGATTCAGTTTCGTGTGGATGAGGAGATTTTCGGCGAGTATAGCTACAATATGGACTATGTGGAGCAGATGGTGCGTAACTACACCTACCTGAACCTCGGTCTGAAGATTATCCTTAACGGTCAGGAGTATGTCTCGAAGAATGGTCTGCTTGACTTGGTGAACGACAACCTCTCGGAGGAGCCGTTGTATCCGCCAATCTACCTCTCGGGCAATGATATCGATATCGTGATTACTCACGGCACAGGTTATGGCGAGAGTTACTATTCGTTTGTCAATGGTCAGTATACTCCTCAGGGCGGTACTCATCAGGCAGCATTCCGTGCCTCGGTGGCGAAGGTCGTGAAGGAGTTTATGAAGAAGGACTACGACCCAGCCGATGTGCGTACTTCGATTATCGCGGCGGTGTCGGTGAGAATGAACGACCCTGTGTTTGAGTCGCAGACAAAGATTAAGCTCGGCTCGAAGGAGATTGCGCCAGGTGTGTCGATGCAGCAGTTTGTGGGTGACTTCCTGGCAACAAACCTCGATAACTACCTGCACAAGCATCCTGAGACTGCACAGGTGATGCAGAAGAAGATTGCCGAGAATGAGAAGGCTCGCAAGGCAATCTCGGGTATTCAGAAGAAGGCGCGTGAGACTGCGAAGAAGGTGGCGGTGAACAACCGTAAGTTGCGTGATTGTAAGGTGCACCTCACCGACAGCAAGAATCCTTTGGCGGAGAAGACTATGATATTTATCACCGAGGGTCTTTCGGCGATGGGTCCTATTACGCAGACGCGTGACGCTATGACGCAGGCGGTGTTCTGCTTGCGTGGTAAGCCGCTGAACTGCTATGGACTTACGAAGCGAGTGGTTTACGAGAATGAGGAGTTTAACCTCTTGCAGGCGGCGCTCAATATTGAGGATGGTCTGGAGAATCTGCGTTTCAACAAGGTGATTATCGCAACCGATGCCGATGTGGATGGTATGCATATCCGTCTGCTGATGACATCGTTCTTTGTGCAGTTCTTCCCAGAGTTGATTCGTGCGGGTCACCTCTACATCCTGCAGACGCCTCTGTTCCGTGTGCAGAACAAGAAGGAGAACTTCTACTGCTACACCGACGAGGAGCGCCAGAAGGCAATCAAGAAGTGTGGTGCAACGGCAGAGATTACACGATTCAAAGGTTTGGGTGAGATTTCGCCAGAGGAGTTCAAGGAGCTTATCGGCGAGAATATGCGTCTGGACAAGGTGCGCCTGACGAAGGACGACCCAATCGGAGATATGTTGGAGTTCTATATGGGTAAGAACACCTTTGAGCGTCAGGGATTCATCGTGAACAACCTGCGCATTGAGGAGGATATTGAAGAGCAAATAGCATAACAAAAGCATAGATGGCAAAAGATAAAGAGATAATTGAAGAGATCGAGGCAACAGAGTACGATGTTGTGGAGCAGGAGGTGCAGGAGAGCGACGAGCCAGTGGTGGAGAATCCTCAGGCGGCGAGCAAGTACACACGCCTGATGGGTGAGGAGAATGTGAAGAAGCTCACGGGTATGTACAAGAACTGGTTCTTGGACTACGCCTCGTATGTAATTCTGGAGCGTGCCGTGCCGCACATCGATGATGGCTTGAAGCCTGTGCAGCGCCGTATCCTGCACACTATGAAGCGCCACTGCGCCGAGGGTGTGAGAACGAAGGTGCAGAGCATCGTGGGTGATGTGATGAAGTATCACCCTCACGGTGATGCGTCAATCAAGGATGCGTTGGTGCAGTTGGGTCAGAAGGGCTTGCTGATTGATACGCAGGGTAACTGGGGTAATATCCTCACGGGTGATGATGCGGCGGCGGGTCGTTATATCGAGGCGCGTCTGTCGAAGTTCGCCCTTGATGTGGTGTTCAACAACAAGACCACCGAGTGGATGCGCTCGTATGATGGAAGAAACGATGAGCCTGTGACTCTGCCTGTGAAGTTCCCGCTGTTGCTGGCGCAGGGAACAGAGGGTATCGCCGTGGGTTTGGCATCGAAGATTTTGCCACACAACTTCAATGAGTTGATATCGGCTTGTATCGCCCACCTCAAGGGAGAGGATTTTATGCTTTTGCCTGACTTCCCAACGGGTGGCTTGATGGATGCGAGCAGATATAACGATGGTCTGCGCGGCGGCGCGGTGAAGGTGCGTGCGAGAATCTCGAAGGTGGACAAGCGCACGCTGGTAATCACCGAGATTCCTTTCTCAACAACTTCGGAGTCAATCAAGGACTCTATCCTGAAGGCTATCGAGAAGGGTAAAATCAAGGCCAAGAAGGTGGATGACCTGACAGCCGACAAGGTGGAGATTGTGGTGCATGTGGCAAATGACGAGTCGAGCGACAAGACTATCGACGCGCTCTACGCATTCACTTCGTGTGAGGTCTCTATCTCGCCAAATGCCTGCGTGATTATGGATGAGAAACCCTGCTTTATGGGTGTGAAGGATATCCTTCGCCGCTCGACCGACCACACACGCTCGTTGCTGGGTCTTGAGCTGGAGATTAAGCTCGGCGAGCTCAATGAGGCTTGGCACGCGGCATCGCTCGAGAGAATATTTATTGAGAACAAACTCTATCAGTTGATTGAGGGTTGTCGTACACGCGAGGAGGCGTACGAGGCTGTGGACAAGGGCTTGGAGCCATTCAAGAAGCGTCTGCGCCGTGAGGTGACGATGGAGGATGTGCAGCGCCTGACAGAGCTGAAGTTCATCCGCATCTCGCGTTATGATACCGATAAGGCTGATAACGAGATAAAGAAGATTGAGGAG
>JAFYOF010000095.1 GCA_017560305.1 Alistipes sp. | reverse complement strand
CCAAACTCGCGCATCATTGCCGGCAGGTCGTTGTCGGCTCTCACGCCGAATGAGCCCGTGCAGAGGCACAAGCCATTTGAGTGGTTTGGCACGGCAGCGGTAATCTTGCGAAAATCCTCTGCGGTAGACATAATGCGTGGCAAGCCGAGGATAGGGTAGGGTGGGTCGTCGGGGTGGATGACCATCTCCGAGCCGCACTCATCTGCCACGGGGCAGACCTCTTTCAGGAAGTAAATCAGGTTCTCGCGTAGATGCTCTGCGTCAATATTTTTGTAGCGGTCAAGTGCCTCCTGAAACTGCTCCACGGTGAAACTCTCCTCCGAGCCTGGAAGGCCTGCTATCATATTGCGCGTGAGAAGGTTGCGTTCATCGTCACTCATCGTTTCAAAGCGTGCTTTTGCGCGCGCCTGCTCCTCCAAAGAGTACTCGTTTTCAGCCCCTGGGCGTTGCAGGATGAAGAGGTCAAAGGCGACAAATGCCGCGCGCTCAAAGCGCAGTGCGCGCGAGCCATCCTCTACCTCAAACGCAAGGTCGGTGCGGGTCCAGTCCAGCACGGGCATAAAGTTGTAGGTTATGCAGTGGATGCCGCACTCGGCAAGGTTGCGAATGGATTGTTTGTAGTTCTCGATGTATCGCTGGAAATCGCCAGTCTGCGTCTTGATGTGTTCGTGTACGGGAATGCTCTCCACAACGCTCCAGGTCAGGCCCGCTTCGGCTATCATCTGCTGGCGTTGGCGAATCTCCTCCACCGACCACACCTCACCATTTGGGATGTGGTGCAGGGCGTGCACGATGTCGGTTGCGCCCGCCTGACGGATATTGCTTAATGTGACGGGGTCGGATGGTCCGTACCAGCGCCACGACTGCTTGCATAAGTACATAGTCTGCAATGTGTTAGATTGAGAATGCGTCAAAGCCGCCATCCACAACGGTCAGCGTGCCGGTAACGAATTTTGAGGCGTCGGAAGCCAGCCACTGCATCGTGCCGAGCAGCTCCTCGGGCTCGCCGAAGCGCTTGAATGGAGTGTGTGCGATGATGGTCTCGGCACGGGGTGTGAGCGAGCCATCGGGGTTTGTCAAGAGGTCGCGGTTCTGGTTGGTGAGAAGGAAGCCTGGGGCAACCGCATTTACGCGAAATCCCTCGCCGAACTTCATCGCCAGCTCGCCGCACATATACTTTGTCCAGTTTATCACCGCCGCCTTCGCTACGCCGTAACCCGCCACGCGTGTAAGTGGGCGAAGTGCCGCCTCCGATGCAATGTTGATAATCGAGCCGCCGCCCTGCTCAACCATAGCCTTCACGAATACCATTGTTGGCAGAATCGTGCCGAAGAGATTGAGTTCTACGACCTGTCTAACCGCCTCGATATCAAGGTCGAAGATGGTCTTGTCGGGCGCTACCGTAGCCGCCGCCTGATTGCCGCCAGCGCCATTGATGAGCACATCGATGCGACCGTAAGCGGCCATAATATCCTCGTAGTTCTGCTCAAGTTTTTCCTTATTCAGCACATCACACTCGAGGAACATAGCCTCGCCGCCCGCCGCCTTTACCTCGGCAACAAGACCCTCTCCCACCTGCACTGCGCGACCCAGCACCACCACCTTGGCGCGCTGCTCGGCAAAGTGCTTAACCAACTCTCGTCCGATGATGCCCGTAGCACCCGTGATGACGATGACTTTTCCCTCTACGCTGAATAAATCTTTCATATCATATGTTGTTTTAATAGTTTTTTCGGTCGGTGAAAAATTGATAAATCAATACAAAGATATCAAAATAGCGCTAAAAATCAAACTTCCGTACCCGTTAGTTTTTCAAATTTGCGGAATGGATGTTAAATGTTTCTTAAAAAGCCATTCTTGGGTGGAAAATGTTTGGTGGAAAGAAAAAAAAATCGTAATTTTATCACGAAAATACAACCAATTACAGGACTTAATCAATTTTCACTAAATTAAATAACATTATGGCAATTAACAGAAAAGATTTTCTCAAGACTATGGGCGGCTTGGCAGCTTTGACAATCCTGCCTCGTAAGGTTCTTGGAGGCCCAGGTCACATTGCACCAAATGATCAGTTGACTAAGGGTATCATCGGTATGGGTGGTATCGGTTATATGGTTAACCACTGGTCAAGCAATGAGCGCTGCCGTTTGGTTGCGGTTAGCGATTGCGACGACAACCACTTGGAGCGCGCTGTGCGACGCACAAAGGAGCAGTTGAAAGAGGAGGTGAAGGGTTACCACTTCTACCGCGACCTTATCAACGACCCTAATGTTGATATCGTACACATTGCTACTCCTCCACACTGGCACGGTTTGATGTCAGTTGAGGCTGCAAAGGCAGGTAAGGATATCTGGTGTGAGAAGCCTATGACCCGTACAATCGGTGAGGGTAAGAAGGTAATGGAGGCAGTTCGTCAGAACGGTCGCATGTTCCGTCTTAACACTTGGTTCCGTTTCCAGGACACATTCTACGGCTTGGGTACTACAGTTCAGCCTTTGAAGAAGCTTATCGACAGCGGTATGCTCGGTTGGCCATTGAAGGTGACCATCTCAGGTTTCACAGGTTTTAACTGGAAATTCTTCTGGGTAGGTAAGGAGAACTTGGTTGAGCAGCCAGTTCCAAAGCACTTCGACTACGATTTGTGGTTGGGTCCAGCTCCTTACAAGCCATACAACGAGCACCGTACTCACCAGACATTCCGTGGTTACTGGGATTATGATGGTGGTGGTCTTGGTGATATGGGTCAGCACTACATCGACCCTGTTCAGTACTTGCTTGGCAAGGATAACACATCTCCAGTAAAGGTTGAGGTTGACGCTCCACAGCAGCACTGGGATGCTATCGGTACTTGGCGTAAGATTGTCTACACATACGACGATGGTTGCCAGATCATCCTCCAGGGTGAGCAGCACGGTGACCCAACAGCTCCTTACATCGAGGGTCCATTGGGCGCAGTATATCAGGGCTTCCGTTGCACTATTCCTAATGTTATGGACAAGCTCGCTGAGTTGCCAGATCCAGAGCCACAGAACATCGACTTCATCGACTGCGTTCACACTCGCAAGAAGTTCGCTCTTAACGAGATCAACGGTTTCCGCTCGGCTACAATCGTGAATATGGGTCTCTGCGCTTTGCGCTTGAACCGCACATTGGAGTTCGATCCAGTTAACTTGAAGTTCATCAACGACGACGCTGCGAATGCTCTTATCGATCAGCCAATGCGTGGTCCTTGGTCAATGTAGTAAAAACCCCAAAACGAAAAAGAACAATGAAAAGACTATTTATATTAGTGATTGCGTTGGCATTGATGCCATTCGTTGGCGTTAATGCACAGGATGCTCGCAACCGCGTTACATCTACAATCATCGCTGACGCCTTGGCTACTCTGCCTGCCGAGACTCCAGAGGCTTACAACAAGACTATGGACGAGTTGGCAAAGACTGGCGCTGAGGGTATCGAGACTGTTTGCGCTATGTTGCGTCCTGCTGCCGAGGGTGTGAACAACTCGGCTATCGAGTATGCTATCCACGGCGTAGCATCTTATGTTTCTAAGGGTCACCTTACATATCAGAATGGTGTTCGTGCTGGTTTGAAGAACGCTATTGAGAAGACAACTGACAAGCCTACACAGGCGTTCCTGATGACCGCTTTGGAGGTTTGCGCTACTGCAGAGGACGCTGAGTACTTCGCTGCAAAGCTCTCTGACGAGTATTTGGCAAACTTCGCTGCTCGCTCATTGGCTACTTTGAAGGGCACAGAGCCAGTTGTTAAGTCTCTCATCTTGAACCAGGGTGAGAACGGTTTGAGCAAGACTCTTCTTGCACAGATCGCATCTTACAAGAACATCCCAGCCGTTGAGAGCACATTGCTCGGTTGGTTGAAGGGTGCTTCTGAGGAGGAGACAACTCAGATCTACCTCGCTTTGGCTACTTGCGGTGGTGAGGAGTCTGTAAAGGTATTGGCTGCTGCGGCTGCTGATGCTAACTACGCATTCGAGACAACTGACGCTTACGGTGCTTACACTGACATCTTGAACCGCATGGTTGAGAAGAACCCAGCGCTCGCTGAGAAGGCTGCGAAGAAGCTTATGAAGCAGGATGCTGCGAATGTTCGCTTGGAGGGTTTGGATATCTTGGTTCAGATGCACGGTCCAGAGACAACTCCACTCGTGTTGAAGGCGTTGAAGGATGACTGCGGTCAGTATCGTTATGGCGCATTGCGTGCTGCTGAGGCTTACGCTTGCGATTGCACTTACGCTGCTGTTGCTGCTCAGTTGGCAAAGGCTTCTGACGCTGCTGAGGTTGACATCTTGAACTGGTTGGGCGCTAACCACGCTGCTTCACAGGTTGAGGCTGTTTGCGCTGAGATCGACGATGCTAACATCGAGGTTGTATGCGCTGCTATCGAGGCTGCAAGCCGCATCGGTGGTGATGTTGCTTTGGAGGCTATCTTGGCAAAGGTTGAGGCTACAGATGTTACAACTGAGGAGGGTCAGGCAGTTGTTGCTGCTGCTACTCCAGCATTGCTCGCATTCAACGGCAAGGTGAACGATGGTATCGTGAAGGCTTTGGCTGGCAGCGAGGCAAGCAAGTCAGTTGCTTACGCTGTTCTTGGCAAGCGTCGCATCCCTGAGGCTGCTGAGGCGGTTATCGCTGACGCAAAGGCTGGCAACGCTACTGCAAAGAATGTATTGGCTAATGTTGCTACTGAGAAGAACTTCGACGCTTTGTGCGAGATTTACGAGGCTGGCAAGGGTTCTGCAGTTGCTATCAACAAGGCTATCCAGGATAAGCCAGCAGCAGAGCAGTTGGCTGCTGTTCAGGCTCGTATGGCTAAGGCAGGTGACAAGAAGCACCTCTACTACCCAGTATTGGCAGGCACAGGTTCTGAGGATGTAATCCCAACTTTGGTTGCTGGCTACAAGGAGGGTAACAAGGACGGTGTTGCTTTCGCTTCTATGTTGAAGGTTAACTCTGACAAGATGATTCAGCCTTTGTATGAGGTTGCTACTTCTAACGCAGAGTTGAAGGATCAGGCTTTGGCTCGTTACATCGCTTTGACTAAGTCATCAGCAATGAACAACGACCGCAAGTATATGAACTACCGCAAGGCTTTGGAGGCTCAGCCATCAGTAGGTGTACAGAACTCAGCTTTGACAGCTTTGGCTGCTACACAGAACTACCAGGGTATGATGCTTGCTGCTGAGTATATGGATAACGAGGCTACTGCACAGGCTGCTGCTAACACAGTTATGCAGATTGCTACCAAGCACCCAGAGTACTACAGCGCAGAGGTTAAGGCTTTGCTCGAGAAGGTATCTGCTACTTTGAACGACGGCGACGCTGTTTACAAGCGCAAGGATATCGAGAAGTTCATCTCTGAGAACAAGGAGGGCGCTGCTCGCTCTATCATCACTGAGCTTTCAGAGGAGGAGAAGGCAGAGGGTTTCGAGCTTCTGTTCAACGGTAAGGATATGTCAGCTTGGACAGGTAACCTGGATGCTTACCAGCCAGTAAACGGCGAGATGTATGTAACTGCATCTTACGGCTCAACAGGTAACCTCTACACAAAGAAGGAGTATGCTGACTTCGTATTCCGCTTTGAGTTCTGCTTCGACCGCGAGGGCGTAAACAATGGTGTAGGTATCCGCACACCTATGGGTGTTGATGCTGCTTACCACGGTATGGAGATTCAGGTGTTGCACCACGACGCTCCTATCTACGCTGGCTTGCGCGAGTACCAGGTACACGGTTCTGTATATGGTATCATCCCAGCGAAGCGTATCAAGTGGGGTCCTCTCGGCGAGTGGCACACTGAGGAGATTCGCATCAAGGGTGACAACATCAAGATCACAGTTGATGGCGAGGTTATCCTCGAGGGTAACATCCGCAAGGCTTGCCAGGGTCACAATGTAGCTCCAGATGGTGGTTACAACAAGTACACTGTTGACCATTTGAACCACCCAGGCTTGTTCAACAAGAAGGGTCACATCGGTTTCCTCGGTCACGGTCAGGGTATCAAGTACCGCCATGTACGCGTGAAGGAGTTGTAATATACCTTATATAATATTATGGGGGTGTCCAGCCGTTGGTTGCGACACCCTCATTTTTTTGTGAAGGGGTACGCCTCGGCACGAAGTCGAAATAAGGCGCATCAAAGTAAATGCAGGACAGGCGTTACGCCTGTATCTTCGGTGGCGTAACGCGCTTTGCGCGTCACCCCCCCCCGCCACCGAAGATAATTTTTAATGAATAAAGAAAGCAACGAAAAACCGCCACTCCAATTATGGGATGGCGGTTAAATTATGTGTTTAAAAGAAAAACCCTTACAACTCCTTGATATCCACGATGCCGTTCATCACGGCGTAGATGGTCAGGCGACCGATGGATTTCGAACCAATTTTCTCGACTATGTTGCGTCGGTGGAAGATGACCGTGGGGGTTGAGATGTTGAGTCGGTCGGCAATCTCCTTGTTGATATACCCCTTGATTATCAGTGACAAAACCTCCTTCTCGCGCTGCGACAGCAACTCTGTGTCAGGCTTCTCGGTCTTTGGCTGCGCCATCATTGCGGTGTGTGCCGAGTGGTGCATCATCAGCACGCCCTTGAGCACCTCGCGCTCGGGCTTATGCAGATTGACGGTGTGAAACTCGGGGTGAGAGAAGCCCTCGCCCTCGGCAAGCACGATGCAGCGGCGGGCGTGGGGCAGGAAGTAGTCGATGTTCTGCTTCAGCACCTCTGCTGCGATGAAGTGGTGGAGGGCAGCCTGCGGGTTCTCATCCAGAAACTCCTCCATAGTGTTGTATGCGGCAATCTCCACCTCGCTCATCATACCCATAAAGGGTGCGATGTCGGTCAGGATGGCGCGCATCGCTAAACAACATAACGAGTTGGGGTGGATTATGACTAATTTCGGTTTGTGCTGCATAATGATGCAAAGGTAGTAATTTTCTTTGAATGTAAAACTATCAAAAGTGATAGTTGATAACTTGCTGGCGTAATGCTATTTTTGCATCGTGAAATAATGTAACTCAAACTTTCGATTATGAAGAGATTTTTCAGCATACTTCTGCTCGCCCTGCTTGCGACATTCTCGGCTTCGGCTGCCGTTGAGCAGGCGGACACTACACGCCACATCGTGGTGGATGATGTCAGCATCATCGCCTCGGCACCCAAGCAACACTTCGGTCTGTCGAAGGAGCCTATCTCGTCAAGCGTTGTAAATCTGTCGCTTATCGAGCGCGAGGGCGTGCGTTCAGTGAAGGATTTGTCGGCTATGATGCCCAACTTCTACCAGCCCGACTACGGCTCGCGTATGACCTCGTCAATCTATGTGCGTGGTTTCGGTGCGCGTATCGACCAGCCCGTGATTGGTATGATGGTGGATGGCGT
>JAFYOF010000010.1 GCA_017560305.1 Alistipes sp. | reverse complement strand
TACTCTTTCAATAAAAAGATTAGAGTATGAAGTTATCGTTAAGACGCAAATTCAAGGGTCCTAAATACACTATCGGCGACCTCAGTATTGACGGCACATTTTTCTGTAACACTATCGAGGATGTAGTTCGTGAACTACCAGATAGTTGTCCCGATACCTCACGCTGGATTCCGTGCAAGTGCAAGGAGAAGGTATATGCTCGCACCGCAATTCCAACCGGCACATATAAGATTACTTTGGAGCACAGCCCGAAGTTCAAGCGCAAGATGCCGTATCTGCACGGTGTCCCTCACTTCTTGGGTATTCTGATTCACTGGGGCAACACTGAAGATGATTCGGGAGGCTGCATCATAGTTGGTGAGAACTCTGTCAAGGGCAAGGTCATCAACTCTCGTGCGACATTCAAGAAACTCTACGCCTTGCTCGAAAAGGAGAAGGATATCACCATCGAAATCTACTAAGCGATGGCGGTCAATAAACTCAAAGCACCGCGCAATATCCATATCGACTTCAGCCCCTCACCTCGGCAGTATGAGTTGTGGAAGCTCCTGCAACCCAACTACTGCCCACATTGTGGGGCCGAGATCGAGCAGGTTCTTGTTAGCTACGACCAGCAGAGAAATCCTCAATACAAGCCGCAATGTAAGCATTGTAAGTCGCAGAATCTTCCCCAGCTAATCTTAGGAGGTGGCGCCGCCGGAGGTGGTAAGTCGTATGTTGGTAGCGTATGGCTCGTCTCGTCGTGTATGCGCTTCGAGAATATCCGTGCGGTTGTGGCCCGTAAGACTCTCAAATCGCTCAAGGAGTCCACTTGGAATACCATTAAAACCATCTTGAAGGACTGGGGTTTGAAGGAGGATGTGAACTACAAGATTAACAACCTCGAAGGTACGCTCACATTCTGGAACGACTCGGTGATTATTATGAAGGAGATGGCCGACATTCCCTCTGACCCCAACTTTGAGCGATTCGGTTCTTCGGAGTACACAATCGCAATGGTCGATGAGGTGTCGGAAATTTCCGAAAAGGCTGTCGAGGTACTCTTCTCGCGTCTTCGTTGGCGTACTCACGAGACCTTCAAGACTCCACGAATGTTGCTTACTACCAACCCAACTATTAACTGGGTGCGTAGCCGTTTTGTGCAAGATGAGAATGGCGATAAGGTGGTATCTCGTGAGGGCGAGGCGTATGTACCATTCTCTGTGTTTGACAACCCTAATATCGCATTTCGCCAGGTCTATGAGGCTGCCCTGAATAAGATTCGAGACCAGGCAACAAAGGAGCGTTTGCTCTATGGTAACTGGGACTTTGTGGAGGCAAATGATATGGCTATCTACAACCGTTTCGATGGAGCAAAGCACCTTATCACTAACCTCAAAGAGAAGGTCTACGATCCAACTAAACCACTAATCACGGTATGGGACTTCAATGTGGCTCCGCAGATGTCTGTTCTCTCGGCACAGATAGACTATGACAACAAGAAGGTTTATATCCTCGAAGAGATACTCGGTAAGCCCGAAGACAAGGAGAATAACACGCCTGCACTCGCTCGTAAGGTACGACTGAAGCTCTATCGAGATAAACATATCGGCGGCGTTGATGTTACAGGAGACCCGTCAGGATTGCAACGCTCAACGACCAATGAAGATGGCATCAACAACTACACAATCATTGTGGACACCTTCGGCAAAGGTATCCTGCGACCAAAGGTCAAGCTGCTCCGCAAGCAACCGCCACAGGTTACTCGATGCGAGTTTGTCAATGAGGTCTTCGATGGCTACAATGGCTGGGAGATTCAGATAGACATTAAGTGTCGCAAACTCACTCAGGACCTTATCTACCAGCTCCGCAACGAGGATGGCACAAAGAGCAAACAGAAGACAACAGACCCTAAAACAGGGGTAAAATATGAACGATACGGACACCTATCCGATTGCCTCGATTACTTGCTCTGCTACTATCTGCGTGATAGCTGGTACAAATACAAAAGCGGTGGCGATGGCAACGGATATGTGGTGTCGACATCGGTAATAAGCGAAGGATTTAACTACTAAACGGAACAGATATGTATAGACGATTTCTAAATAATAGCGACTACTTGGGTATAATCACTCAGGAGGCTTTGCAGCAACTCACTCGTGGCAATGATGAGCGATTCATTCAGGCCGAGCAGTCGGCAGAGATGAGCATTGTAGATTACCTCTCGGAGAACTACGAGGTAGAGAAAGAATTAGCGAAGGGAAAGTATATCGCCGACTATGATAGGCGTATTACATATCCCGTAGGTGTACATATCTACTTCGATGGGCAGATACACGAGGTTATCCGCTCCATCAGTGGCTACCGCAAGCCTGCTACTGTGGTTTATTGGGAGGAGTCAACCGATATCAATATCGATGCTTCGCTAGTCCCTACTTATTCGCAGTTCAATACCTACTATCCGGGCGACAAGGTAAACTACAATGGCGTAGTCTACCTCTGTTTGTCAGAGAACGGCTATAAGTTCGATGATATTCGTATTCCTATGGTTGGCGGCTGGATTGAGGCAGAGACATCGCTTTGGCAGCCTATCAGCTATCCGTTATGGGCTGTTGTAGAGTTTGAAGGTGCGTTCTACACATTGATGACGCTCGATGGCTTTGACAACAATATCGACCCACTAACGTCAGATTGTTGGGGCGCTATTGCTGACTACGACTCGGCATATAATGACTACGAGTTGTCGGACCACGAATATGTAGTTTATGAGGGGCGTGTCTTCTATCCAGAGACTGATGTGAACGCAGATGTTCCAGAGCTCGGCAACAACCTCTCACTTCACGATCCCCGCAACTACAATCTCAAAAAGCATATGGTGCGTCTTGCGGTATATGAACTCACTAAACTCATCGCTCCGAACAATGTAAGTGCAGTGCGTATGCGAGACTATGAGGACTCGATGAAGTGGCTCAACGATGCGGCGAAACTTCGACTCAACCCACAAATTCCTCGTAAGGTCGACGAAACAAAGAAGCCAGTCACCGATTGGCAACTGGCTACATTTCAGACTGACTACGACCCTTACCGCAACCCGTGGATGGTGTAGTTATTTTACCGTAACATTGGGAATATCGCTCCACAGTGTTGTATAATGCGGAGATTGATTCTCGCTTGCGGTCTTAATCTTTCCGCTACCTTGAACTGCCAACTTAATCGTACCCTTACCGAAGGTCGAGTTTATGGCATCCAATGCAGAGGTTATCTTGTGTTCACGCTCGATAGCCTCTGTATCTTCAAATAGCGAGTGCATAATATGCTTCTCCGATACAATCTTGGTGGCAATCACTCCCGCCTTCTTGTATCCATATCCATCTTTGAAAGCGGCTCTCGTTGCTTCAACAGCCTTTGTTACGATAGTTCGCTGGTCAGATGTGGGCGTCACAAATGACACAAGTGCATTAGCATAAGTCTGAGGAGCAGACTCTTTGAAGCGATTGGTATAGGCAAAGACGACTATTTCTCCAGTGGCTGAGTTCTGTTTACGCAACTTCTCAGCCATTGTAGAGGCAAAGTTTGCTACCTGCTCCTGCAACTCCTTAACATCGTATATCTCCGATGAGAAACTGCGAGAAACACATATCGACTGCTTTGCTTCAAAGCCATCCTCAAACTCTATGCAGGGAATGCCTTGTAACTCCTTCCAGGTTCTGACTCCTGTTATGCCAGACATATTACGGATAACTCCCTCAGGCAACTGCGTATAGTCGTATGCCGTATTTACTCCCATTGCCTTCAGTTTCGGCGCAGATCTGCGACCGATACCCCAGACATCCTCTATCGGATATTTGCGTAGCACCTTTTCAATATCTTGCGGACGATGCATATAGCAGCCGCCTCTCAATTTCGGATACTGCTTGCAGAGCTTTGATGCAATCTTGGCAAGTGTCTTTGTGGGTGCAATACCAACAGAAACTGGGATTGATGTCATCTTCCAGCATTGCGCTGAGATCTTCTTTGCGTAGGCATCAAAATCGACATTGCTTACTCCTCGTAGATCAAGGAAACATTCGTCTATAGAGTAAACCTCGACCGATGGAGCAAACTCCTCAAGCACCCAACGTACTCTCTGTGACATATCACCATAGAGAGCCATATTACCCGAGAAGACAGCCACCTTGTGTTTCTCAACAATTTCACGGATTTTGAAGAGTGGATCTCCCATCTTAATACCGAGAGCCTTTGCTTCGTTACTTCGCGCAATAGCACAGCCGTCATTGTTGGATAGCACAATGACAGGCTTGCCTTGGAGATCGGGTCTAAAAACCCTCTCGCACGAGGCGAAGAAGTTGTTGCAATCG
>JAFYOF010000094.1 GCA_017560305.1 Alistipes sp. | reverse complement strand
TGATAACTGGGAATGCAGCTGAACGCCAAGGCTCGATAGTGATAGTAGAGCCGTCTTCGAACTTACGCATATACATCTGGCAAGTTGTAACAGCCTGTGATGGGCCGTGAGCGTGGCCATTGATGTGCAATGAACACATACCGCAGATACCCTCGCGGCAGTCGTGGTCGAATGCTACTGGCTCCTCGCCCTTGTGAACCAAATCGTTGTTCAAGATGTCGAGCATCTCGAGGAATGAAGTGTCGGCAGAGATGTTCTCAACATTGTATGTCTTGAACTCGCCCTTCGACTTAGCGTCCTTTTGACGCCATATCTTTAATGTAAAATTCATTGTTTTCAGTTATTAAAGTTTAACGCCAAATTAGTCCTTATAGTTACGCTGTGCACGGTGTGTGAACTCGTAGTCGAGTGGCTCCTTTGTGAGCTCTGGCTCTGCGTCCATACCCTTGTACTCCCAAACAGCTGCGTAAGCGAACTTGTCGTCGTGACGAAGTGCCTCACCCTCCTCTGTCTGGTGCTCTGAACGGAAGTGACCACCGCAAGACTCCTCACGGTTCAACGCGTCGCGTGCCATCAACTCACCGAGCTCGAGGTAATCAACCAAGCGCAATGCCTTCTCCAACTCAACATTGAATGAGTCAGCAGTACCTACCAACTTGAGGTCTGACCAGAACTCCTTGCGAAGTGCCTGAATCTCCTTGATAGCCTTGTTCAAAGACTCCTCGGTACGAGCCATACCTACATTGTCCCACATAATGTTACCCAAACGCTTGTGGATGTCGTCAACTGACTGAGTACCCTTGATAGCGAACAACTTCTCGATCTTGTCCTTGATAGCCTTCTCTGCCTCAGCAAATGCTGGAGTGTCAGTAGAAACCTTAGGAGCCTGAATCTTCTTTGAGAGGTAGTCACCGATAGTGTAAGGCAATACGAAGTAACCATCTGCCAAGCCCTGCATCAACGCAGAAGCACCCAAGCGGTTAGCACCGTGGTCAGAGAAGTTAGCCTCACCGATAGCATACAAACCAGGGATTGTAGTCATCAAGTTGTAGTCAACCCAGATACCACCCATTGTGTAGTGAACAGCAGGGAAGATCTGCATTGGCTGCTCGTATGGGCTAACATCTGTAATCTCCTCGTACATATCGAAGAGGTTGCCATAACGCTGCTTGATGATATCCTTACCCAAACGCTCGATAGCTGTCTTGAAATCGAGGAATACTGCCAAACCTGTCTCGTTCACACCGTAACCAGCGTCGCAACGCTCCTTCGCTGCGCGAGAAGCAACATCACGAGGTACCAGGTTACCGAACGCAGGATAACGACGCTCCAAGTAGTAGTCGCGATCCTCCTCAGCGATGTCAGAAGGCATCTTTGTTCCCTTGCGGATAGCCTCAACATCCTCCATCTTCTTTGGAACCCAGATACGACCATCGTTACGCAATGACTCTGACATAAGAGTCAGTTTTGACTGCTGTGTACCGTGGATAGGAATACAAGTTGGGTGAATCTGAGTGAAGCAAGGGTTAGCGAAACCAGCACCCTTACGGTAGCACTGGAATGCAGCCGAACCGTTAGAGCCCATCGCGTTGGTAGAGAGGAAGAATACATTACCATAACCACCAGTTGCGATAACCACAGCGTGAGCACCGTGACGCTCCAACTCACCTGTTACCAGGTTACGAGCGATGATACCCTTTGCCTCTCCGTTCTCAACTACGATGTCCAACATCTCGTGACGAGGGTAGCTCTTCACTGAACCTGCAGCGATCTCCTTGTTCAACGCAGCGTAAGCGCCGAGCAACAACTGCTGACCGGTCTGACCACGAGCATAGAATGTACGAGATACCTGAGCACCACCGAATGAACGGTTAGCCAACAAACCGCCGTACTCACGAGCGAAAGGTACACCCTGAGCTACGCACTGGTCGATGATGAGGTTAGAAACCTCAGCCAAGCGGTAAACATTCGCCTCACGAGCGCGGTAGTCACCACCCTTAATTGTATCGTAGAAAAGACGATATACTGAGTCGTTATCGTTCTGATAGTTCTTTGCAGCATTGATACCTCCCTGTGCAGCGATTGAGTGAGCACGACGAGGAGAGTCCTGGATGCAGAATACTTTTACATTGTAGCCCATCTCACCAAGTGAAGCAGCTGCAGATGCACCACCCAAACCTGTACCGACGATGATGATGTCGAGCTTGCGCTTGTTTGCGGGGCTTACGACCTTGATCGCTGCTTTGTGGTTGCTCCACTTATCGGCCAACGCACCAGCAGGAACTTTAGAATCTAACTTTAATGCCATATTGTTTTATTTTTAATTGTTCAAAGATAAAGTTGATTAGTGACCTGCACAGCAAGCATCAGCACATGCACCTGCGCAACCGAGAGTCTCAAACGCAGCCTCGCGGAAGCAAGGGCATACGAAGTAAGTGATAGCAACTGCTGCGAAACCAACGATGATGAGTGTAGAGACAATCTTCGATACGCACTTCAAGCGTGGGTACCAAGTGTCGTTTGCCCAACCCACTGTCTGGAACATAGACCATACACCGTGGTTAAGGTGCAACCACAAACCAGCCAACCACAAGAGGTAGAGAGCAACATTCCACCACTTTGAGAATGTGAAGGCGATGAGAACAGCACCATTGGTTGGATCGAAGCCCAAGCCGTTCTGGTGGTGACCCAGCAACTCAACAAGCATCATCTTTGACCAGAAGTGTGCCAAGTGGAGCAAAAGACCCATCACAACGATGAAGCCCAACACGAGCATATTCTTTGAAGCCCACTCAACACCAGGCTCGTTCACTGTAACAGCGTAGCGCTGTGAACCGCGTGCCTTGTAGTTGTTCCAAGTGAGGAGCAAAGCATACGCAAAGTGCAACACTACCAAAGCAGCCAAACCTACAGTAGCAACTACTGCATACCAGTTGGCACCCAGGAAGGCGCACACCAAATTGTAAGCCTCAGGGCTAACGAGAGCCACGAGGTTCATTGCCATGTGGAAAAGAAGGAAGAGTACAAGTGCACATCCCGATACACTCATCACCAGCTTCTTTCCGAGAGATGAATTAAATAAAAAACAGCTCATAATGTAAAGATTAAGTTTATTTTATTTATTTTTGTTTGTGAATTTGCTACAAAATTGTCTGCATACATAGTGCAAAGATAATAATTGTTTGCTCAATAACAACAAAAATAGCATCTAATTTGCGCCTAAAAAGCGTTTTTCGATAAGATAAAATGAGAAAAAAGGAGATTAGACAGACAATAAAACGACAGAC
>JAFYOF010000093.1 GCA_017560305.1 Alistipes sp. | reverse complement strand
TCGAGCGTAAGTGTTGCATCCTTAATGGTCAACTCCTCGATAGGCAGAGGTCGCAGGATAACAACCGAATTTGGTTTGAGTCCGCTCCAATCCACCTGTTTGAAGTAGGCATCGGTAAACCAGCGTATGCGGCGTCGTTTACGGACTTTGCTATCAAAGGTGTGTTTGAGTATGCGAGGCTTGTCAGTCAAGGTTACTATTTCTGTATCGCTATTATCACCCCAGTCGATTTCCAATGTGCCTACGCCCGATACCGAACACTGTGCATTGAGAAGTTCCGTAGGTAGCGAAAAAACCACTGCAAGAGGCTTCGTGAAGACCTTTGGATATACATGGTGCTCGCCATTAGAGGGAACAATGCCGTGCATCTCGTTGTAGGCAACAACATCAGCGTTGATAATAAAGTCATCCGAGTAGATAAGTTCATCACCAACCTTGAGCGTTGTATCCAACGAAAGGTCTGTATTACACATCATCAAATCAACGATACCCTCGATACTACCGTAGATATGTAGTGCGATATCGTAGAGATTCTGACCCGCAATAACTCTATACTTACCCATTGTTATCCTCCTTCTCCACAGTTTCTAATAGCAGTTCTCCCGTTACGGAGTCCATATATGCATTCTTGATAATCATCTTATCGGATAAGAACTCGGCCTGTAACTTGGCTGCTAGGCCGTTATTCTCCAAGCTGGAGTGCAGAAAGTCGATAAGACCTACACCTGTTGTTGGATGCTGGTAGTTGTTGCCTGCCGATGCTTTCAATAGGAAGGTTTCATTCTGTGCTTTGGCTACACCGATATCAAAATCAGTCTCCTCGCCCGAGAAGATAGCAAGATAGCCATCTCGCAAGAGGAGGTTAAAGATGCCATCTTCATTGAGCGAATAGAGTTCGGCAAGGGTGACAGCGGAGTTCCCCGAAGTCGATTCCATCATTACCGGGAACCATTTTGAACCAGATACGCTGTTACGTAGGAACTCAGTGCCACCCGAACCTAAAGGCTTAACTATAACAATGGAAAGAAAGCGCCTATCTGGTGTGTAAGGCAAAACAATATGGATGCCCTTGCTGTCGCTGTAAGACTGCATAAAGCCTGCGGGTACGACAATCTCACAGTAGCGATAGTTATCGTTATCAGCACCCTCCACACTGTCGAGCAGACGACACTCATAGAAGGTCTTACCGGCAATATTACCGGAAGTCTCCACCTCGCCATACTCAGCATCCATTGTTATATCTTGTCTTGCCATAAACTCTTTTGGAAAGAGTAGCGGAGTTTTGCATTAAAGGTTTGATATGTGATAATAAAATTTTTTCAAGGAATTGTCGTATGAGAATAAATTTTCATATATTTGCATTGCGTAAAAATAATCAACTCACTGCGTAAAATGTAATACTATGTATAAAAGAGCTGAATATCACAAGATTAAATCAAGACTTGAAGAAGAAAGAAAGTTTATTCAGGTTGTAATGGGAGCTCGTCAGATTGGCAAGTCTACTGTTGTCAAACAGGTGTTAAAGGATTTATCGCTGCCTTATCAGTTCTACTCAGCAGACAATGTTCCAGCTACAAACACCGCGTGGATCTCTAATTGTTGGGCAGCGACTAGAAGTCTAAAGGAAACCAATGGTTGGGAGAGCATAATTCTTGTCATTGATGAGATTCAGAAAATTACAAATTGGAGTGAAGTTGTAAAAAAAGAGTGGGACGACGACACATTCCACGACCGAAATATCAAGGTACTGCTCCTTGGCAGTAGTCGTGTGTTGCTAGAAAAAGGTTTATCAGAATCATTGGCAGGACGATTTGAAGAGATTCGTATGAGCCATTGGAGTTATAAAGAGATGAAGGAGTGCTTCGGCTTCACTGTGGACCAGTACCTCTTCTATGGTGGCTACCCAGGAGCTGCAACATTAATTAATGATAGTGACCGATTTGAGCAGTATATCCAATCGGCAATCATTGATGCTACTATAAACAAGGACATTCTGATGGATACACCTATCAGCAAGCCCGCACTCTTGAAGCAAACCTTTGAACTTGGCGCAGCCTATTCGGGCAATCTTTTGTCGTTGAATAAAATGTTAGGCTCATTGCAAGATGCGGGTAACACATCTACATTAGCGGGATATATCAATTTACTTAACGAAAGTGGGTTACTCTGTGGTCTGCAGAAATATAGTGTTGATATGTCTCGCCGAAGAGCAAGTATCCCAAAGTTCCAAGTATACAACAATGCACTAAAGATGGTTTACAATCCTCTAACATTTGAACAAGCTATCGTTGACCGTAAAGCGTGGGGACATATCTTTGAATCAGGCATTGGAGCATATCTCGTCAGTCAGTCATTTATTCATCGCTTCGATGTGTTCTATTGGAGGGAACGTAATGATGAGGTGGATTTTATTCTTCACAAGAAGGGTACTATCGTGGCAATCGAGGTGAAAAGTAATGCAGAAAAGCGTACAGATGGATTAGATAAATTCAGACAAATGTTCAATCCTAAGGCATCATTTATAGTTGGTGACGGAGGTATAGGCGTGGAAGAATTTTTATCAATGGATATCAATAAGTTATTTTAGCGATTGATAGTATTTTTTTAACAACAGAGATGAAGATAATACTTACAGGAGCAACGGGATTTGT
>JAFYOF010000009.1 GCA_017560305.1 Alistipes sp. | reverse complement strand
GGAAAAGGCCGAGAAGATAGCAAGCACAATCAAAGCCTTGACAACCTCCTGCTGGTCGCTAAAGTAACCTGGGCGCGTGAAATATATTATCACATAGGCAATCGCAAATGCCGCCAAGCAATATAGCAGATAGTAGGTCGCAGTGCGCCAGCAGCGGCGTGGCAACTTGCCTTTACACCTCACTACCGCAATTTCGAGCAACACAAAGTCCAGGATATAGATATACCACGGAGCCTTCTCCCACTCAAGATACTCGCCCAAGAATATTGAGCCGAGCCATATCATCATACAGAGTTCAATCACCCAATCTTTACATTTCTGGATATATGGCATATTTCCAACGGTGGATTTTCCCACCCTAACAACCTTCAGTCCCATATCGCTACATCTTTCTTTTTCGTTTTGCAATCAGTTCACGGCGAAAGATAATCTCACGCCCCTTCACCACTCGGCGACGCCAAGCATATGCAGCAGCGGCAGCGGGAACGAGGAAAATTGCCGTAACGATAAACATTGCCGTAGAAAACTTATCATTATTCCAGATATAGTATCCTGCGCTTACCAACAGACTAAACGCAGCCAGCAAAAGGGTGTAGATTGTCACCGCCTGCCAGCAACGGCGTGGCAACTTCTTATGCAAGCGTCTCCAGCCAACAGCGACAATAGCAAACTGAAGCATCTCCTTTAACGCCTCCGCAAACATAGGCATCGTATCATTATTCCAGCCCATACAGCGAACGAATACTATCACACTCACCCACGCAAGGAGTATGAGTTCGATATACTTATCCCTAAAGGTGACCTTATAGGCAGATGGTGCACCAGCCATCATATGTTTTGTTTTCATAGTCAATCCTTTTTATACTTGCTCTTGCTGTACTTCATACGAAGATAGAGAATCACAAGACCTACGACATAGAACACGCCATAAAGCACCCAGCGAATACCACCCGTGAGGTCGAGACCATTCTTGCGTGCCAGCCACATAACACCGAGCACCGCAGCAGCCATCAAGCAACCAAAAACCACAGCCTTGAGCCATTTGCCCCACTTGCGCCAAAAGTATCTCCTACCAGTGCGCCAAGCCTCGATGTTGAGAACTACAAAGAGCACCACGGTAAGGATTATCGTAGTCCAGTCCAGAATCGCCTTAAAGATCTCCACGGGGCGACTCTGCACCCACTCGGCGGCGGAATAACGCACCAGATAATTCATCGCAACCGACGCCAATAGCAACACCATCCACACCGTCCGAAACCAGGTTTTCTTAAACTCCTCCATTTTGCTACCCCATTATCAGTTTCACAATCTGCATAGCCATCGCCACGGCGACAGCAACCATCACACTCACCATATCACTCTTTCTCATCACTTTGCGCCTCGCCCTTGCGCTTTTTGGTGCGCCCGCTGCGGCGCAGGGCATCCGCAATTATCCATTGCAGTTGCCCGTTCACGCTGCGGAACTCATCCTCTGCCCAACGCTCCAGTTCATCCCAGGTCTGGGCATCGACGCGCAAAACAAAACTCTTATTTTCAGCCTTCTTTGCCATCCGAAGATTAATGATGCAGTGTACCTGCGTTCACAACTGGCTGGGCAGACTCGTCGGCACACAACACAACGAGCAGGTTTGTAACCATCGCCGCCTTGCGCTCATCGTCGAGTTCTACAATCTCATCCGACGAGAGTTTATCCAAAGCCATCTTCACCATCGACACAGCACCCTCGACAATCTTCTCGCGAGCCGAGATGATAGCATCAGCCTGCTGACGGCGCAACATCACAGCCGCAATCTCGGGAGCATAGGCCAAATAGTTGATACGAGCCTCAACAACCTCGATACCAGCAATCGCCAAGCGCTCTGCAAGACGCTCCTCCAGCAGGTCGTTAATCTCCTCGCTGCTGCTACGCAATGTCACCGCATCGCCGCCCGCAGTATTGTCATCATAGGCATAGCAACCTGCCACCTGACGCAACGCCGCATCGCTCTGAACAGCAACGAAATTCTCCAGCATATGCATACGACCGCTCTGGGTTACCACGCCCGAAGCACCAGCCGCAACATCAATGTCGAACACCGCGCGATAAATCTCCTCCTTCTTGAGTTTCCATACCAACACAAGACCAATCATAATTGGGTTACCAGTCTTGTCGTTCACCTTGATAGGCTCGGCGTTGAGGTTACGGGCACGCAACGAGATGTTCTTCGATGACATCAGGAAGTTAATCCACCAGAAACCAGTTGAGTAGAATGAACCCGAATACTTACCAAAGAAGGTCAGCACGCGCGCCTCGTTTGGCTCGAGCAAAAGAAAACCGCGGCACGAGATTACCGACAAGACAATCGTAACGATACCGCCCACAATCATCGGCACACCCCAAGGCTCAGCCTCGTTGTTAGCACCCTTGATAACGAGAAATACTCCCGCACCAATCAAAGCAAAGATGACGAGCAAAGCTACAAATCCATTTGCTTTCCAACCTGTGTACTCAAAATTCTTGTTCTCCATTGTGTTGTTTGTTTTAGGTTTCTAAAATGATATTATTTTGATATCACAAATTTACATTCAAATTTGAGAAAAACAAATTTTTCGACATTAATTTTCACGCTTCGGGGAAATAATTTTTCATTATGGCAAAAAAGCGCTATCTTTACATATATTAAATAAGAAAACTATGAAACGATTTGCACTGATTTTACTTTTGGCGTGCGTCGCGATGGTTGCCTGCCAGCCAAGTCACACGATGCGCGTTATGACCTACAACGCCCACAACTGCATCGGAATGGATGGCATACTTTCGTGCGAGCGCATAGCACAAGTGATTATTAACGAGAATGTTGAGGCGGTTGCACTGCAGGAACTGGACAGTATGACTATGCGCCTGCCAAACCAGGACATCCTGAAAAACATTGCCGACCTTACGGGTATGCACCCCACATTCGGCGCATCAATCGACTTCCGCGGTGGCAAGTATGGCATCGGCGTGCTGACGCGCGAGAAGCCTATTTCGTGGAAGCGCATCCCTCTGCCCTGCCGTTCCGAGCCACGCTCGTTGCTGATTGTTGAGTTGGAGGATTACTACTTCTGCTCAACCCACCTCTCGCTCCACGCCGAGGACAGAACTACTTCGGCGGCAATCATCGCCGAGGAGTTGGGCAAACTTGACAAGCCTGTGATTATCGGTGGTGACTTCAATGCCGAGCCAGATGAGGAGGCAATACAGAATCTGCTTCCCGTCATTGAGTTTATGCGTGGCGCTCCCGAGAAACTCACCTATCCAGCCGACACGCCTCGCATCGAGATTGACTACATCGGCATACTGAAGGCGCAGACCAAGTCGGTCAGCGAGCGACAGAGTTATGTCGTGAACGCCCCCGTGGAGTCCGACCACCGCCCTTTAGTGAGCGAGTTTGAGTATAAAAAGCGATAATTTTTACAATTTTTTCAAAAAGTTTACCAAAAACTTTGCACAATAGAAAAAAGTGTATATCTTTGCGCCACGAAATGAGACAAACAACGGTTTTCTCTTCGTGTTTCGGGATGTAGCGCAGTCCGGTTAGCGCACCTGCTTTGGGAGCAGGGGGTCCCAGGTTCGAATCCTGGTATCCCGACAAAGATTTTAAGTTAAACAATTCGGGATGTAGCGCAGTCCGGTTAGCGCACCTGCTTTGGGAGCAGGGGGTCCCAGGTTC
>JAFYOF010000092.1 GCA_017560305.1 Alistipes sp. | reverse complement strand
GGTTGCATACAATAAATATACTATGGAGTTGCGTTATCCTGTTGTACAGAAGGATCAGTCGCAGGTCTTCGTGCTCGGATTCTTGGAGGGTGGTAGCGGATTTGACTCGTGGAAGGAGTTCTCGCCATTCAAAATCAAGCGCTCGGCAGGATTGGGTGTAAGATTGTATCTGCCTATCGTGGGTCTTATCGGAATTGACTGGGGTTACGGATTCGATGCGCCAATGGGCTCTCTCAAGCCAAGCGGCAGCCGATTCCACTTCACAATGGGTCAGTCATTCTAAAGCCTCAGGTGGCAGAGAATTTGAATAGAGTATTAATTGTGTAAAAGCTTAGAAAAATGAAACGATTGATTTTGGCTATCGCCCTGATGTTGGGTGTTGCAGTTGCCGCCGAGGCACAGAACTATGCTGTGGTGAACAGCGAGAAGATTTTTAAGTCGATCGAGAGCTATAATGCAGCCATCGAGCAGCTGGACAAGCTTGCCAACGACTATCAGGCGCAGGTGGACGAGAAGTTCGAGCAGGTGGAGAAGCTCTACAACGCATATATGGAGCGCCGCGACCAGCTCAACGCAGCATCGCAGCAGGCCAACGAGGAGCGCATCATCTCACTCGAGAAGGAGGCGCAGGAGTTTCAGGACTCAATCTTCGGCACCGATGGCGAGTTGATGAAGAAGCGTCTGGAGCTCATCCAGCCTATTCAGGAGAAGGTATTCTCGGCGATTGAGAGCTACGCAAAGCAGAAGGGTTACGATATGATTATCGATGTGGCACAGAACGCCACTATGCTCTACTACTCGGCAAAGGCTGACCAGACAGAGGCTATCATCGCCCAGTTGAAGAAGTAAACTAATGCAAACTAAATAAAATTACACATAGAAAGATTATGAAAAAAGTATTGAAACTGACCCTTGCGGTAGTATGCGTGATGTTCACATCATCACTTTTTGCACAGAAGATTGGTTATATCAACACTGACCCTATCGTTGCCAATATGGCTGAGACCAAGGACGCTATGGCGAAGCTCGAGGCTTTCGCAAAGGACCTTCAGGCACAGGCTGAGACTCTTCAGGTGGAGCTCAACACAAAGTTCCAGGAGTATCAGAAGAACTCTGCTACAATGAGCGACTCAGTAAAGCAGCTCAAGGAGAAGGAGCTGGACGATATCAGCGTACGCATCGAGCAGTTCCAGCAGGTTGCTCAGCAGGATATCCAGAACGAGCAGAACAAGTTGATGGCTCCTATCTTCGAGAAGGTTAAGACAACTATCAACGAGGTTGCAAAGGCTGGCGGTTACAGCGTAATCCTCCCAGGCAACGCTTTGATTTACGCTGACGAGGCTACTGTGGCTGACATCTCGAAGGATGTTGCTGCGAAGCTCGGCGTAGATTGGGCAAAGGTTACTGCCGAGGCTGCTGCCGTAGCACAGTAAACCAACCCGCTTGAAAATAGAAATCCTCACCTAAAAGGTGGGGATTTTTTTGTTTCCACATAGCATCATTGCGAGGAGGGATTCAGTCCGACGCGGCAATCTCAAAAAAATGAAGTTACACTCGCTCCCGCCCCTGCCACCGAAGATAAAATACCCGCAAATGTTCGCCTCGGCACGAGGCGTATCTAAAGTGGGTATGGTGCAAAGCGCCACCCCCGCTACCCACTTTAGATAAATTCTTTAGTAGCAAGGGAAATGCAAAACGCCCGTTACGGGCGCATCATAGAAGATTATGCAGAAAACAGACGATACGCCTGCAACATTTTTGGCAATAAGTGTATCACTTTACAATACTTTTCCTAAATTTGTATAGGAAAAATAGTGTTTCGAGAAAAAGAGAGGTTAACCGAAGAGCAATGCCTTACATTTGGGGAGATGAGCGCCGCTTCAACAGCTATGCGGCATACTTTAAGCGCACCTTTGGCAGCAGGATGCAGAAGGTGACCATAAACGCAGGCTTCACCTGCCCCAACCGCGATGGCTCGATCTCTACGGGAGGGTGCACCTTCTGTCGCAACGATGCCTTCACGCCATCGTACTGCGTAAGCCACAAGAGCATCACCCAACAGATTGACGAGGGCATAGAGTTCCACCGCCGCCGCTACCGTACGGCTCAGCGCTACCTCGCCTACTTCCAGTCCTACTCGAACACCTACGCCCCGCTGGAGCGACTGCGCGAGTGCTACGATGAGGCGCTGGCGCACCCCGACATTGCGGGCATAGTGGTGGGCACACGCCCCGACTGCGTGGATGAGCAGAAGCTGGACTACTTCGCCGAGCTGGCAAAGCGCAAGTATGTGATTCTGGAGTACGGCGTGGAGTCGTGCTACGATGCGACGCTGGAGCGCATCAACCGAGGCCACGACTTCGCCACCGCCAAGCGCGCCATAGAGATGACCGCCGAGCGTGGGATACACTGCGGAGCGCACTTTATACTCGGTCTGCCAGGCGAGAGCGATGAGATGCTCATCGAGCAGGTCGCAACGATTAACGAGTTGCCCCTGACGACGATAAAGTTCCACCAGCTGCAGCTCTTCAAGGATACGCCGCTGGCGCGCGAGTATGACGAGCACCCCGAGCGGTTCAGGTTCTGGTCGGTGGAGGAGTACATAGCGCTCTTTGCCGAGATTGTGCGCCGACTGCGCCCCGACATCGTTGTGGAACGCTTCGCCGGCGAGGCACCGCCCCGCTACCACCACACCGAGGGGTGGGGACTCATTCGCAACGAGACACTTTTGTTGATGCTCGACAAAGAATTAGAGCGAAAAGATATACACCAAGGCGATATTTTTAATATATTTGCACCGAAAAAGCAATAGTGATTGCAAACATAAACTAAAATTGAAAAATTAGTAACAAATTATAAGCAAAAGCAATTCAAACTTATGAAACCCTCATTGACTAAAATGGCAGTTGGCGCCAAGGAGTACATCATCTTGGGATTGGGTATGTTCCTCTACGCCTTCGGTTGGACAGCCTGCATCATCCCTGCAGGTGGTATGGGTGGTGGCGCAACAGGTATGTCGATGCTGTTGAACGCAATCTTCCCATCAATCACACTCGGTCAGTTCGTATTTATCATCAACGGCATTCTGCTCCTCATTGGCGGATTTATCGTGGGATGGAACTTCGGAATCAAGACCATCTACTGCATCATCATCCTCTCCATTGCGATGGATGCGTGGGGCGCGTGGTTGCCCGACGGGTTCCTGGAAAACGGCGAGGTGATAGCCAACGGATTGCTTGTGCAATATACGCAAACGATTGATTCTCACAATATTCTGCTCATCATCCTGGGTGCTGTCGTAGCGGGTTCGGGTGTTGCCATCAGCTTCAGCCAGGGCGGCTCGACAGGTGGTACGGATATCGTGGCGATGATTATCAACAAGTACAAGACCATCTCTTATGGTAAGATTGTGATTTCGAGCGACTTCTTCATCATCGGCTGCTCAATCTTCGTGGCTGACGACATCGCTTCGGGTATCGCGACAATCGTTTACGGTTACATTATGATTGCTGTGTATGGTTACACTGTGGATGTCATCCAGTCGGGTAGCCAGCAGTCAAGCCAGATATTCATCATCTCGCCAAAGTATGCCGAGATTGCTGATGCAATCAACAACGAGGCGCACCGTGGCGTGACAATCATCGACGGCAAGGGCTGGTACACCAAGTCGGAGTGCAAGATTGCGATGGTGGTTTGCCGCAAGCGCAACGCATCGGAAATCCTCAAGATTGCGCACCGCATCGACGAGAACGCCTTTATCACTATGGGCTCTGTAATGGGCGTTTATGGTCAGGGCTTCGAGGCTTTGAGCAAGGCGTAAGGTTGATACCTTATATATAATAAAAGGTCACTTCCTCTGGGGGAGTGACCTTTTTAGTTTCTACACCTTTCTCTATGCTACCCAAAGATAATTTTCTCATCTATTTCAAGAGATTGCCGCAAGTCCATCGACTCTCGCAATGACATTGCTATATAGGACAAAAAAATAGGTTGCCCCGTTGGACAACCTATTTAATCTATCATCTCCCGTAAAGTTGCATAACGAAAGGTGACACCAACATCACCTTGTTATACGGTTTTACTTCTTATTAAAGGTATTCATCGTCATATCCGCACCCACACAAGCGAATGAGAGGATGGCGTCGCCAAAGACCTTCAGGCGGTCGGGCATTGCCTTCTGCTCCTCGTCGCTCCACTCGCCAAGAACATAGTCGACCTGATGACCGCGGGCAAAGTCGCCACCCACGCCGAAGCGCATACGGGCATAGTCCTCTCTGCCGAGCAACTCGGTGATGTTCTTCAAGCCGTTGTGACCACCCGCGCTGCCCTTCTTGCGCATACGCAACTGACCAAACGGAAGCGCGATATCGTCAGAGATAATCAGCACCTTCTCGATAGGAATCTTCTCCTGCTCCATCCAGTAGCGCACCGCCTTACCCGATAGGTTCATATAGGTCGATGGCTTGAGCAGAATCAACTGGCGACCCTTATGGCGCACGGTAGCCGTAGAGCCATAACGACCTGCCATAAAAGAGGTGTTGGACGCCTCAGCAAGGGCATCCAACACTTTGAATCCAATGTTGTGACGGGTATTGGCGTACTCGGCGCCGATGTTACCCAATCCTACAACGAGGTATTTCATTCTCTTTTAGATTACTTCTGCTGTGCACCAGCTGAACGAGTAGCACGAGTTACACGAACTGCGCAAACTGCTGTTGTAGCAGGAGTAACGAATGTGAGGTTGTCGAACTTGAGGTCGCCAACGAAGATTGTCTGACCAACCTTCAATGGAGTAACATCAACTACGATCTCATCTGGCAACTGGTCAACCAAAGCCTTAACTACGAGCTTACGAGCTGACAAAGCCAACTTACCACCGATCTTAACACCCTCAGCGTTACCTGTCAAACGAACTGGGATAGCGATTGCAACTGGCTTACCCTCCTGAACGCGGTAGAAGTCGATGTGGAGAATCTGCTCACGAACTGGGTGGAACTGAACCTCGCGCATTACTGCCTTCTCTACCTTGCCATCGATATTGATCTCAACAACATAAGAGTTTGGAGTGTAGATCAATGGCTTAACCTCCTTAGCATCTACTGAGAAAGCGATCTCCTCGCCACCACCATAGATAACGCAAGGAATCTGACCCTCACGACGAATAGCCTTTGCTACCTTCTTACCGTACTCGGTACGCTTTGTAGCGTTGATTGAAAGTGTCTGCATTTTGTTTAAATGTATTAAAAAGTTATTACTACGGCATTACTCAATCCGACCGAAACGCAGCAATCGAATCCCATTATGCCTGAAATCGGGGGCAAAGATACCTTATAAAATTCAGAATTCAAAATTCAGAATTCAAAATTTCAGCATCTTACACCATTTACGCCTTTTATTTAAGTAAAAAAACAGGCGTTGGGGCGAAAAAAAATCTGCACCCGTAAGGATGCAGACTCTATCATTTTACGCTCTAAAAAAAACTACCACAAAGGAATGTTCATACCCACCTGCACCAAGTGCGCGAACTGGCGGTACTTGATGTCCGATGCTGGGTAGTCGTTGCGACCAGTATCGGCAGGCACCACATTGCGGATGTTGAGCTGGTAGCCCATATAGAAGTCGGTCTTCAGGGTGCGACCTACCAACACGCGGATACCACCACCCGCTGCCACCAATGCGCCCACGCAACGCGAGCTGTCGTTGATGTAGAACTGAGGACCTGCGTTCATATAGTTGAACCAGCGGTGACGCTTTGTCTGCACAGCATTGCCGTAGTAGTACTTGAATGTGGCATACAGAGGCACCGAATTGCCATTCTCCTGCAACTGGAAACCACTCTCAAGACCAGCGATGATATGCTCATTGAAGCGGTAGCCGGCACCCAAATGGAATGTCGCGCCACCCAAACGCATACTCTCGTTATAGACGGTGTTGTCGCCGCGCTGGCCATACTTGATTGCGTTCTGCATACCTGTGCAGAAGTTGAAACTGCTGCCGAGGTTGATTGACCACTTGTGGGACATATTCTCCAACTCGTAGTCGCGCTCCACCTTGGTCTTCTTAAAGCGTGGTATGTAGTATTTCTGGGCAGCAGCCTCGCCAATGCCCATCATCACCAATACCAAGAGTATCAATACTTTTTTCATCTATCGTAGTTTTTAGCAACACTTTGCACGGGTCACTCGCGCAACCCGTGCATTATGCTAACGCTAATTTCGCTATGTTATTGTGTGGCGATTACTCGATGCCACGCACATTCTTCTCCCAAGCCCAAGCCGACTGCAATGTGTCGTCCAATGAGCGCTCCGCCTTCCAGCCGAGTTCCTGGTTTGCAAGGGTTGTGTCAGCCCAGATTGACACCACATCACCTGGACGGCGTGGAGCAACCTTATAGTTGAGTTTCAACGCATTAACCTTCTCGAAGCTGTTTACAAGCTCCAATACTGAAGTTGCGTTACCTGTACCGATGTTGAACACCTCGTACTTTGTCTTGTTCTTGTCCTCAATCATACGAGTGATGGCAACAACATGAGCCTTTGCCAAATCAACTACATCGATGTAGTCACGCAAGCAAGAGCCGTCTGGTGTTGGGTAGTCGTCGCCGAATACGCTCAAGCACTCGCGCACGCCCGCAGCGGTCTGTGTGATGAATGGAACGAGGTTCTGTGGCACACCGCGTGGCAACTCGCCGATGAGTGCAGTTGGGTGAGCACCGATTGGGTTGAAGTAACGCAATGAGATACCCTTCAAGCCCTCGTAAGCGTTCACAGAGTCGCGCAAGATATCCTCGCACATCTGCTTGGTGTTACCGTAAGCCGAAGTGGCTGGCTTGCGTGGCGTGAGCTCTGTCACTGGCAACTCGTCAGCCTCGCCATAAACAGTTGCTGAAGATGAGAATACGATATTTGGACGGCCAAACTCACGCATCAAATCAACAACATTCATAAACGAAGTGAGGTTGTTGCGGTAGTACTTCATAGGGTCTGCAACTGACTCACCCACAGCCTTGTATGCTGCAAAGTGGATTACAGAATTGAAGTTATACTGCTCGAAGACCTTGCGGAAAGCCTCCTTGTCGCAGCAATCGACATTCACGAAAGGAACATCAACGCCAGTAATTTTACGCACGCCCTCAACGCCACTCATATCAGAGTTTGAGAGGTTGTCGGCTACAACAACATCGTAGCCTGCGTTTATCAACTCCACGGCAGTATGAGAACCGATGTAACCCGCACCGCCAGATACCAATACCATCTCTTTCATAATAAATTAGGGTTTAATTACGCAAAGATACCTTATAAAATTCAAAATTCAAAAT
>JAFYOF010000091.1 GCA_017560305.1 Alistipes sp. | reverse complement strand
TTGCAAATTACGCGCCACGGTGTTATATTTGAGCAATGAACCAGAAAAAAAATATCACCATTGCCTTCACAGGTCACCGCTCATACAACGGCAGCGCCGATGAGCGACTCGGCGTGCTGCTCGAAGAACTCTACGGGCGTGGCTACCGCCGTTTCCTCACGGGTATGGCGTGGGGCTTTGACCTTGCGGCAGCAGAGGCGGTGATGCGCCTGAAGCAGAGCCACGACGATGTGGAACTCATCGCCATAGAGCCTTTTGCGTGGTTTTCTTCGCTCTTTCGTGGCGTGGATGCCGAACGATATGCGAGGGTGAAGGCTGCCGCGTCGGGGTGCATCACAGCAGGACACAAGGGCGACAGGATGGACTTCATCCGCCGCAACGATATGCTGGTGGAGGGCTCATCGGTGATGGTTGCGTGGTGGAGCGGCACTCGGCACGGAGGCACAGCCTACACCATCGGTCAGGCACGCCACGCCGGCGAGGAGATTCACAACCTCTACGACCAGCAATATTCGCTATTTGAATTTTAACTCAGCAAGATATGAAACGAGCAATAATCTTTTCACTCGCTCTGCTCGCCCTCGTTGCGTGCTCCAGCCGAGCCGACAAGAAGGGTCAAGAGCAGACTGCCCCTACATCGCAGACACCTACCTCTGCCAACCGAGCAAAGGAGCCTGCGACATTTATCCCCGCCCTTGCGCCAAACCTGCTCTCGGCGGAGCAGAAGATGGAGTATATGCGTGAGCACTACTGGGATAAGTTCGACTTTGGCGACACCCTATTTCTGGAGCGCATAGACTCTACCAAGATGCTCAACGCCTTCGCGGTCTACGCTGCGGGCTATCTGCACGACTCGCTGGCATACCGCTATATGCCACGCCTGATGCAGCGCGCCTCGACATCCAAGAGGATGTACACCTACTTCCTTTCACTCGCCGAGACTGTGCTGCACGACCCCAACTCACCGCTGCGCAGCGACGAGAAGTATATCCCTGTTCTGGAGAGTGCCGTGCAGAGCAAGTGGCTTGACGAGTATGAGCGTATGCCTTATGAGTACGACCTCGAGATGGCGCGCCAGAATCGCGTGGGTCGCACAGCCAACGACTTTACCTACACCCTCGCGTCGGGTCGCACGGGCAGGATGCACAACATCAAGGCGAACTATACACTTATATTTATAAGCAACCCAGGTTGCCCGATGTGCGGCGATGTGAAGGAGCAGATTACCTCGTCACCGATGTTGAAGGAGCTTATCGAGCGTAAGGAACTGAAAGTGCTGGTTATCTACCCCGACGCCGACCTTGAGGCGTGGCGAGAGCACCTTGAGGACTACCCCGCATCGTGGATAAACGGCTACGACGCCAACCTGCGCATCGAGAAGGAGCGCCTCTATGACCTGAAGGCCATCCCAGCGCTCTACCTTTTGGACAGCCAGAAGCGCGTGATGGCAAAGGATTGCACCGATGTGGAATATATCGAAAAGTTATTACAACAATAACCAAATAACCTAAACTATGAAGAGATTGTTTTCAGCATTAATTGCATTGGCTCTATTGAGCAGTTGCGACAATGCCCAACAAGAGTATTTCACAAAAAGTGTAACTTTCCCCGAAGGGGCAACTATCGAGCAGAAGATTGACATCGCCTCTCGAATTGTTCCCACGCCACAACAATTGGAGTGGCAAAATGGCGAATTGACTGCCTTTTTACACTTTGGAATGAATACATTTACAGGTAAAGAATGGGGTAATGGCAGGGAGAATCCAGAACTTTTCAACCCTACCGAACTTGATTGCGAGCAATGGGTTAGATCTCTCAAGGAGAGTGGTTTCAAATATGCAATTCTTACAGCCAAACATCACGATGGTTTCTGCTTGTGGCCTACGGCAACGACAGAGCATTCAGTGAAAAACTCGCCTTGGCGTGATGGCAAGGGAGATGTAGTAAAAGAGTTCCGCGATGCTTGCGATAAATATGGTGTCAAGTTTGGCGTTTACCTTTCACCTTGGGATAGAAATGCTGAGTGCTATGGCGACTCGCCAGCATATAACAAACTCTTCATCGAGCAACTCACCGAGCTTCTGACCAATTATGGCGAAGTGTATGAGGTGTGGTTTGATGGTGCGTGTGCCGAGGGTCCCAATGGAAAAAGGCAATGGTACGATTGGCAAGCCTATTTTGAGGTCATCCACAAATTACAACCCAACGCCGTTACTGCAATTATGGGTGATGATGTCCGCTGGGTCGGCAACGAGGGCGGCTGGGGTCGCGAAACCGAGTGGAGTGCTACGGTTTATACCCCCGACTCACACCCCAATGCCTCACAGAACGGCGAGTTAGGCATAAATGCTATGTCGAAAGATTTAGGCAGCAGAGAGTTGGTCGCAAAGGCAAAGATGATGTATTGGTATCCTTCGGAGGTGGATGTATCTATCCGCCCAGGATGGTTCTACCACGCCGAGGAGGATGGCAGAGTGCGTTCTGTTGCCAATCTTGTGGATATATATTTCCAATCGGTGGGTCGCAACTCTGTGCTTCTGCTTAACATTCCACCCGACCGCCGCGGTCTGTTGCACGAAACAGATGTTGAGCATCTAAAACAATTCAATCAATATATCAATAACACTTTTGAGAATAACTTTATCTCAAATGGCGACAAGTTGAGCAAGTTAGCCGAGGGCGAGAGCCGTACTTACCGCGTAGCGAAAGATGCTATCGTGAACACGCTGCTCGTGCAGGAAGATATTTCACAAGGTCAGCGCGTGGAGAGTTTTCTGGTGGAGGCTTACAGCAATGGTAAGTGGCAATATCTCACCGAAGGCACAACCATCGGCTACAAGCGTCTGTTGCGCTTCTCAGACTGCCAACCAGAGAAGATACGACTTACAATTCGTTCATCGCGCGGTGATGCCAACATCTCTGGCGTAGGTCTATATTATGCTCCAATGTTGGAGGATAACTCTTCGAGCGTAAGAATTAATGACCTCGACAGCAATAACTGGAGCGTAGTGGGCTCCGATGACCGCACCGCTATTGACGGCAACCGCGAGAGTGTATGGCGCAGCAATGCCCTTACCCCGCTTGTAGTGGATATGGGTAAGGAGGAGGAGATAAAAGGCTTCTGCTATGTCCCTGCAAAAGAGGATTTTACAGGTACTATATATAAATATAGGTTCTCAGTCAGCACCGATGGCGAGAAGTGGAGCGAGTGCGACTGCACAGGCGAGATGAGCAACATCAAGCACAACCCTATACCCTACTTCGTCCGCTTTGGCAACACCTACAAGGCGCGTTACTTCCGCCTTGAGCCATTGCGCGAGATTGACAGCAAGGAGTGTACTTCGATAGCAGAGGTGGGAATATTGTTAAACTAAACCTACATAAGCAAAACTTATCGAACTATAAAAAAGTGTTATCAATATCCTATTGCAAATGTGATTTTTCGCCATATCTTTGCATTAGGAAAAACAAGAAACAAGAAAATAAATTAAAATAAAACAAACTTAAAAATTTACAATTATGGCTAAGAAATTTCGTTGTACAGTATGCGGTTATATTCACGAGGGCGATGCAGCACCTGAGAAGTGTCCACTTTGCAAGGTTCCAGCAGAGAAGTTCGTTGAGATAGAGGAGAAGTCAGGCGCGTTGGAGTTCGTTACAGAGCACAAGCTCGGCGACGGCAAGGGCGCAAGCGAGGAGCTTTGGAAGGGCTTGCACGAGCACTTTATGGGCGAGTGCACCGAGGTAGGTATGTACCTCGCAATGAGCCGTCAGGCTGACCGCGAGGGCTACCCAGAGGTTGCTGACGCTTTCAAGCGCTACGCTTGGGAGGAGGCAGAGCACGCAGCGAAGCTCGCAGAGCTTATCGGCGAGGTAGTGTGGGATACAAAGACCAACCTTTTCAAGCGTATGAACGCCGAGGAGGGTGCTTGCGAGGATAAGTTCCGCTTGGCAGTGATGGCAAAGCAGGAGAACCACGACGCTATCCACGACTCAATCCACGAGATGGCGAAGGATGAGGCTCGTCACGGCTCAGGCTTCCAGGGTCTTTACAACCGCTTCTTCAAGGAGTAAGGAGATATAAATTGAGGGATTATAAAGAAAAACCGATGGCTTTTGGCCATCGGTTTTTTGTATTGTCATTATGGTAATATCTTCGTCTCCTCCTTAACTACTTTTCCATTCACTTTGTGCGTTGTCTTTATCACGCCCGACCCAGAAGGTTTAGGCATTTCGAGGATTTCCTCTTTTACAACCTTACCATTCACAATATATGTATTTTTTGCTAAACCACCCTCTGCGAACTTCTTTTGTGGAAACTCGTGAATCTCCTCCTTTATCACTTCGCCGTTACGACTATATGTAATAGTCAATGGCGAGCCATCTCCCTTATACTCCTTCAATGGCAAGTTGTGATATATCTCGGTCATATAACCCTTCTCATTATGAGCTGTTTTCCTTCCAGAAGGCGGCTGATTCTCCGCTGGGACATAATTCATAATATTATCATAAATGAAATTTTTATCGCCATCTGTTTCAACAATTGCCTTTGACTTAAACTTCTTGCCCTTATAATCCCAACACAACTCGACTACTCCAATATTGCGATTTCCGACTTGAGATATTACAAGTTTCTTGCGAGGCAAATATAAATCTTTGTTCTTTGACCCAGAGTGTTCGATACATTCCCCATAAGTCATCACTCTAAAGATATTTTCCTCATAATTTGCGACAACCATATACTCATCTTCGCTGAAAATATCATCAAACAAAGCAACTCGCTTCTTTTCATTCTTGATATCGCCCAAGTAACGATAAGATTCCAACGACAAAGACTTACACTCTGCCTTGTACATTGCATGGTATAAAGTCTTCTCCCAACCAGTTTTCGCATCAACAATAGATGATTTCTTAACTACACGACCCGCGCTTGAGCACAACACCACAACCAACAACATTGCGCTCAACTTACCCAAAATAAAACCTAACTTTTTCATAGCCGTATGATTTTAATTGTTTACTCTACCACAAATATAGCACAAGAAAATTGCAATTAAAAATTTTACTTACTTTTTTTTATTTTGATTAAAATAATTTTAATATTAGTGCGGTTTGTAAATTATTTTATAATTAAAAGAGGTTGCTGTGAACCAAAAGGCTCTCGCAATGACGCCGAAAACAACACTAAAGCAAACAAAAAAGGGCTCGGCTTAAATACCGAACCCCCGTTTATAATTAAGGTAAAAACCTCGTTATCGTACGATAGTCTCCTCGCGGTCTGGACCAACAGAGATAATCTTGATAGGACAACCTGTCTCCTTCTCGATGAACTCTACATACTCCTTGAACTCAACTGGGAAATCCTCGTAGTTGCGCACCTTGCAGATGTCGCACTTCCAGCCCTTGAACTCGGTGTAAACTGGCTCCAAATCGTCAGTAAGCTCGTATGGGAAGTGATTAACAACCTCGCCATTGATCTTATAACCTGTTGCAACCTTGATAGTATCGAAGTCGTTCATCACATCAGACTTCATCATAATGAGCTGTGTAACGCCATCGACCATAACAGCGTACTTCAACGCTACCAAATCCAACCAACCGCAACGGCGTGGACGACCAGTCACAGCACCAAACTCGTGACCGATGCGACCCAACTCCTTACCAGTCTCGTCAAAGAGCTCGGTTGGGAATGGGCCACTACCTACGCGTGTGCAGTATGCCTTGAAGATACCATATACATCACCAATCTTTGTAGGAGCAACGCCCAAGCCTGTGCAGACACCCGCACAAACAGTGTTAGATGATGTAACGAATGGATATGTACCAAAGTCAACATCCAACAATGAGCCCTGAGCACCCTCTGCCAGGATAGCAACATCGTCGTTGATGAAATCGTTCACTACCTGCTCAGAGTCGATGAACTTAAAACCACGCAAGTACTCGATGCCCTCCATCCAGGTCTGCTCGTACTCTGTAACATCATACTCAAAGCCCTTGTACTGGCTGAGCATCTCCTCGTGCTTTGCCTTGAGCTTGTTGTAACGCTCAACGAAATCAGCCGAGATAACATCGCCGAAACGCAAACCGTTACGGCCAGTCTTATCCATATAAGTAGGACCGATACCCTTCAGCGTAGAGCCAATCTTCGACTTACCCTTGGCAGCCTCGCTGGCAGCATCCAACATACGATGAGTAGGCAAAATGATGTGCGCCTTCTTTGAGATGAGGAGCTTCTCCTGAACAGGGATACCCTGCGCAGCGATATTCTTCAACTCCTCGGCAAGCGATACGGGGTCAACCACAACGCCATTACCAATCACATTGACAGAACCCTCGCGGAAAATACCTGAAGGCACTGTGCGCAACACGAAACTCTTGTCGCCAAAATGAAGTGAGTGACCTGCATTAGGACCGCCCTGGAAGCGAGCCACAACAGTATAATTTGGGGTAAGAACATCAACAACCTTGCCTTTACCTTCGTCACCCCATTGCAATCCGAGAACTACATCAACTTTTTTCATTATATTTTTTGAGTTAGCAATTTTTACTTATCTAACAAATTTCCTTTCAAAGGTACGCACTTTTTTCGCATCCGCAAACTATTTGCTGCAATAAATTATCAACACTTTATTAAAATAGCCGCTTTCGGGCGGATTTAGGCATAGGGAAGCGAACAAACGAGCATTCCTTGTTTACTTTTCTGCATTACGGAAGACATTTTAGAATGGGGCAACAAGCAGGCTTTGCCTGCAATCTTCGTGGGTATGGCACTTTGTGCCACCCCCGCTACCCACGAAGATTAGTCATTCGCCTCAAAGCAAATGCGAAACAGGCGTTACGCCTAATTCCATTTCTCTCATCCACAAACAAAAAAAAAGAGCAAACCCGAAAGTTTGCTCCATAGTTTGATATCACGAGGTGTGATTACATATCCTCGTCGCTCATCTCGTCGTCAACCAACTCGTCAGCGCCCTTGATCTCATCGTCAGCGTAGAAGTCGTCAGCGTTGTCATCGTCAGCGCCGTCATCCACCTTCACTTCAATCTTCACAAGGTACGAAATCTCGTCGGTCTCGTAAGGTACTACATAAAAAAAGTCTCCATTGGGCTTATCAATGCGTGTCATCACCTCGGCATAACCACGAGGATAGAGCAACTTAACCTCCTCCTGCTGCTCAGCGGTGAGGTTATTGAATGAGGTTACAAGTCGTTTTTTCGCTATTTTTCCAGTCATAATGTTCCGAAATTTTCTGCAAGTATAAGCAAAATTTGTTTTCGCAACAAGAAAAAATATTTTTTTTGCTTTTTTTTTATTTTTTGCCATTGTTAGCAACAAAATGTGTATCTTTACCCTAAATTTGACCTTAATGATGACCCCAGAGCAGAAGATCAACGAGTTACGCCGCGAGCTGAACTCACACAACTATAAATACTATGTGGAGAACGCTCCAGTGATATCGGACTACGAGTTCGACAGGATGCTTCGTGAACTCATTGAGCTTGAAGAGCTTTACCCACACCTGAAGGATGCGAACTCGCCCTCGGTGCGTGTGGGAAGCGACCTCACGAATGCTTTTCGCTCGGTAGAGCATCGTTTTCCTATGCTCTCTCTGTCGAACACCTACTCCAGCGAGGAGCTCGGCGAGTGGGTCGCAAAGATTGAGCAGGAGGTTGAGCAGACCGAGTTTGTCTGCGAGTTGAAGTTCGACGGCACAGCCATCTCGCTCACCTACGAGAACGGACGCCTGTTGCGTGCCGTGACCCGTGGCGATGGTACGCGCGGAGATGAGGTGACCGAGAATGTGCGCACCATACGCAGTGTGCCCCTTGTCCTGCAGGGCGACGACTATCCCGACTATTTTGAGATTCGTGGCGAGATATTTATGCCCTACTCATCATTCGACCGCCTGAACAGCGAGCGCGAGCAGCAGGGCGAGCAACTCTTTGCCAACCCACGCAATGCCGCTGCGGGAACACTCAAGCAGCAGCAGTCGCAGGTGGTGGCACGCCGAGGTCTGGACTGCACACTCTACCAGATTGCGGGCGAGCAACTCCCTTTCTTATCCCACAGCGAGAGCCTCGAGGCAGCACGCCGCTGGGGTTTCAAGGTGTCACCGCACACCAAGCTCTGTCGCACACGCGCCGAGATTGAGGAGTTTATCTCCTACTGGGACACCGAGCGCCACTCACTCCCCTTCCCTACCGATGGCATTGTCATCAAGGTAAACCGCTTCGCCGACCGCCGCAAGCTGGGCACTACGGCAAAAGCACCGAAGTGGGCTGTGGCGTATAAGTTCAAGGCGGAGCAGGCGCTCACAAAACTTCTAAAGGTAACCTATCAGGTTGGTCGCACGGGCGCTATTACCCCCGTGGCAAACCTTGAGCCCGTGTTGCTGGCGGGCACAACCGTAAAGCGCGCGACACTCCACAATGCCGACCAGATTGCAGCACTAGACCTACGCGAGGGCGATATGGTGTATGTGGAGAAGGGTGGCGAGATTATCCCGAAGATTACGGGCGTGGAGATTAGCGAGCGTGATGCTGCGAGCCAGCCTCTGCAATACATCACCCACTGCCCCGAGTGTGGTGCAGAACTGGTCCGCTATGAGGGCGAGGCGAAGCACTACTGCCCCAACCAGAGCCACTGCCGCCCCCAGATTGTGGGTCGCATCATCCACTTCATCCGCCGCAAGGCGATGAACATCGAGTCGCTGGGCGAGGAGACCGTGGAGCTCTTGCTGGAGCACAACCTTATTGAAAACATAGCCGACCTGTACGACCTGCATGCCGAGCAACTCGCTCCGCTGCCACGCTTGGGAGATAAGTCGGCTCGAAACATAATCAGCAGCATTGACTCTTCACGCGAGGTACCATTCCACCGCGTGCTCTTCGCTCTGGGTATCCGCTTCGTGGGCGAGACCACAGCGAAGTATCTTGCGGCACACTTCGGCACAATGGAGAGACTGATGCAGGCATCGCACGAGGAGTTACTCGAAGCCGAGGAGGTGGGCGCAAAGATTGCCGACTCCATCATCGAATACTTTTCCGACGAGCAGAATCGTTCTATCATCGAGCGACTCACAAAGGCTGGTCTGAAGTTCGAGGCGGAGGCGAAGGTGCTCTCATCGCAGGCGCTTGAGGGGATGAACATCGTCATCTCAGGCTCATTCGCACAGCACTCGCGCGATGAACTCAAGGCGATGATTGAGGCGCACGGAGGCAAGAATCAGACAGCCGTGGCCGCCAACACCACCTATCTGCTTGCGGGAGAAAAGATTGGACCTGCAAAGTTGCAGAAGGCAAACAAACTGGGCATAAAGATTATCTCCGAGCAGGAGTTTCTTACGATGATAGAGGGCGCTGAGGCGATTGCATCTGCCGAGCAAACCACACACGCCGAGGCAAAAACCGAGGCAGAGTCAGCACCCGCCGAGACACCAAAGGCAGAGCCCGCAACACCTATTCAGGGCAGTCTGTTTTAGTGGGCATTATAATTAAGGAATAAAAAAGAAAAAGATATGAAGAAGCATAAGTTGAGCGGCTGCGGAGCCGCAATGATAACGCCGTTCAAGGCAAATATGGAGATTGACTGGGAGCGTCTTGGCTCAATGATTGACTATGTGATTGAGGGTGGCACCGACTACATCGTCGTGCTCGGCACAACAGCCGAGACACCGACACTGAGCAAGGAGGAGAAGCAGGAGGTCATCGCCTTTTTCAAGCGCCACATCGCTGGCAGAGTGCCCATCGTGCTGGGTTGCGGAGGCAACAACACCCTCGCTCTTGAGAAGGAGCTCAAGGAGTTGGACCCCGAGGGCATCGACGCCATCCTGAGCGTGACGCCATACTACAACAAGCCATCGCAGGAGGGTCTCTACCGCCACTATGAGGTTGTAGCAAAGGCTTCACCCGTACCCGTTATCCTCTACAATGTGCCTGGCCGTACGGGTGTGAATATGTCGGCCGACACCACCTGCCGTCTGGCAAAGGATTTCGACAATATCATCGCCGTGAAGGAGGCTTCGGGCAAGATTGACCAGATTGAGCAGATTATCAAGAACTGCCCAAAGGATTTCCTTGTTCTCTCGGGTGACGATGGTATGACCGTGGATGTGATGCGCAAGGGTGGCGACGGCGTGATTTCGGTTGCCGTGAATGCCTTCCCAAAGCGCTTCTCTCACTGCGTCTACCTCGCCAAGCAGGGTCTGTTCGACCGTGCCGAGGAGGCTTATGCCCCACTCCACGAGGCTGTGTGTGCGCTCTTTGAGCAGGGCAACCCTGTGGGCGTGAAGGCGGCGCTGAACATTCTGGGTCAGATTGACAACAACCTTCGTCTGCCGCTGGTACCAGCCACCGACCTTTTGATGAAAAAGCTGGAAAGATTGATTCGCGAACACGAATTGTGCTAAGCTTTGCGTTAGTTAAGAAAAACTCAACAGATGAAACGATTTTTAGCCTTTCTCCTTGCGGCTCTCATTGTGCCCGCCATCTCGTGGGCGAAGATTCCCGACGAGGAGGACATACTGCGTAAGATTATCGACCGCTCGTCGCCCTACTTCTACTCGTCGCTGATGATGCGTTACCGCAACCTCGAACAACTCAACGAGGATGAGTACCACTATCTCTACTACGGCTACGCCTACAACGAGAACTACAAGCCGCTGAGCGGATGCAAGGCAATCGACGACCTCTACGCCACAATGGCAAACCTCGACACCGAGCGCCCCGACAAGGAGGACATCCAGTATATCATCACCCTCTGCAACGAGGCGATGCTCTACGACCCCTTCAGCCCGATGGTGCTCAATATGCTCATCTACGCCTACGGCAACTGCGGCGACACGGCGAAGGAGCAGGCCTACTACCGCCACCTGAACGGCATCTTCGAGACCATCAAGGCCTCGGGCGATGGTCGTGGCGAGAAGTACCCGATGCACATCATTATGTTCTCGCACGCAACGGAATTGGTAGGCTCGATGGGTGTCAACCACCTCAGCCCAAAGATTATCAGCCGCACGGTGGAGTACATCCCGCTGGTTGAGCCACGCCGTGTACCCGATGGCAAAATCAAGGGCTTCTACTTTGACTACAGCCGCGTATATCGCAACAAGCCAGACGATGTGACCATCAAGAAGGACCGCACCTGGCAGTTCAACAACCTCGGCGTGAGGGAGTACAAATAGCCCCACCGAGCGCATAACACGACACAATGAAACGACTACTCAAACAGATAACCCTGCTCGCAATAGCCTTCACGCTACTTGCCTCGTCGGCGTGCAACCCCACGCCCGAGCCCAAGGATGAGAAGACTCAAACACTCATCTTCTACTTTGCGGGCACCGACCTTACCTTCTATTTCTACCGCAACATCTCCGCAATCAAGGAGGCGCTGCGCAAGGATATAAAGGGTAATAGCCGTGTGATGCTCTTTTTCCAGCAGGGCGAGAAGAAGAGTGCCGAGATTATAGAACTCACCTACGCAAATGGACTTTGCGAGGAGCACAAACTCTCGACCTACGCCCTGCCCGAGCAGATGGATGCCGATAACCTGAGCAAGATTCTGAGCGAGATTATGCGCCTTGCGCCAGCCGACACCTACAATCTGCTTATCGGCTCGCACGGTCTGGGATGGATACCGATGGATGGCTCGCCTTACACCTCGCTCATAGGCTCAACGGAGCGCCTCCACGCGGAGTCTTACTGGCAGCGCACGGGCAATGAGATGACCCGCTTCATAGGTGAGGAACGCAACCCAGAAAACGCCTTCGACATCACCACTCTCGCCGAGGCTATCGAGCTCACGGGTACAAGGATGGATTATATACTCTTCGACGCCTGTTTTATGGCAAATGTGGAGTCGGCATACGACCTGCGCAACGCAACGCGCTATATCGTAGGCTCGGTGTGCGAGATTATGGGTGCTGGATTTCCCTATACAGACGCCCTGCCCCACCTGCTGAAGGATGGCGGCGCAACCTACGACCTCGATGGCGCCTGCCGAGCATTCAACGCCTTCTATGATGACAACTACGGCTACTCGGGCTCAATATCACTTATCGACTGTACGCAACTTGACGCACTCGCCCTTGAGATGAAGAAGGTGAACGAAGGTGCGCAGCGAGCATTCAATCTTGATGAGTTGCAGTTCTATGAGGGTCAGGAGCAACATATCTTCTTCGACCTTGGCAACTATGTAGAGAAGATGTGCGATGACGAGGCGCTGAAAACCGCCTTTACCGAGCAACTTGACCGCACTGTGGTGAAGCGCTACACGCTTGATAAATACTACTCTGCCTACGGTTTCAGCGGCAAGTACGACATCTCCTCCTACTCGGGTCTCAACACCTCCGCCCCTTCAAGGGTCTATGTTGACGACTACAAGCAAACCGCGTGGTACAAGGCGACACATTAAAGAGAATTCAAAATTCAAAATTTAGAATTAGAAATACTTTACACAACAAAGGCTCCCAATCGGGAGCCTTTTCTATTTAATCATTGTAGTTGATTGAAATCAAATGAGGAGGTTGTCCACCATCACTCCACGGCATTTTTGTCACTTTAATATCAGTCACCTAAAAAGATTCTTTCGCGAGGGGGCATTGTGAAGTTGTATGGTGAGGCAATATTTAGGCATAAGAAAATTGCACAACCGCAGCATACTTTGCGTATGTGAGGATTGTGCAAATGATTATAACACCAAAATTGTCCACCAGACAATTTCGCTACTCGTAGCGGCCGCTCTTGAGGCGATCCACCTCCTCACGAGTGAGGAAACGCCACTGACCACGCTTGAGGTTCTTCTTGGTGATACCTGCATAATATACGCGGTCGAGCTTCTGTACCGAGTAACCCAAGTGCTCGAACATACGGCGCACGATACGGTTGCGACCCGAGTGAATCTCGATGCCTACATCCTTCTTGCTCTCGCTCACATAAGCAACCTCATCAGCGAAAATCTCACCATCCTCAAGGGTGATACCCTCGGTGAACTGCTCCATATCGGCACGAGTGAGCGCCTTGTCGAGTGTCACCTGATAGATCTTCTTCTTCTCGAGTGATGGGTGTGTGAGCTGGCGTGTTACATCGCCATCGTTTGTAAAGAGGAGCAAGCCGAGTGAGTTCTTATCCAAGCGACCTACTGGGTAGATGCGCTCCGAGCAAGCACCCTTCAC
>JAFYOF010000090.1 GCA_017560305.1 Alistipes sp. | reverse complement strand
TTCGAGGTACGCAGGTCGGTGATGCCGAGAATCTTGTCCAGCACGAGGTTTGAAAGCACTGTAACATCTAACACGCCGATAGGGTCGTTGTCGTTATATGTGCCCTCCTTTGCCGTGAGGCTGTACCACTTGCCGTCAAGATACATCGCAAAGTTATGCAGTGCCGTTGGGGTGTAGATATCCTCGCCCTTGCATTCCACCTCAAACGAGGTCTCAAGTGCTGTGAGCAACTCCTCCTCCGAGAGTCCGTTCAAATCGCGTACCACACGGTTGTAGTCGATGATGCGTAACTGCGAAGCGGGGAAGGTGACTGCAAGGAAGTAGCAATACTCCTCATCGCCGCGGTGTGCTGGGTTGTTTGCCATACACTCCTGACCCACGCGGGCAGCCGCTGCGGTGCGGTGGTGACCATCGGCAACATACAACGCAGGGATGTCGGCAAAGAGTTCGGTGATGCGCTTGTTTGTGAGCTCATCACGCACAATCCACATATGGTGGCCGAAACCATCTGCAGCAACGAAATCGTAGTCAGCCTCGTTCTCTGAAACAACCTGCTCAACAATGGCGTTGATCTCATCATTGTCGGGGTAGGTGAAGAACACAGGCTCAATGTTTGCCTTCTGGTTGCGGACATGAATCATACGGTCCTCCTCCTTTTCTGTGCGGGTGAGCTCGTGCTTCTTGATTGCGCCCGAGAGGTAATCCTCAAAGTGGCAACACATAGCAATACCATACTGCGTGCGACCGTTCATCGTCTGCGCGTAGATGTAGTAGTGCTCCTGCTCATCCTGCTTCAGCCAGCCACGCTCCTTCCAGAGGCGGAAGTTCTCCATCGCCTTGAGATAAACCTCTTCAGAGTGCTCATCGGCGATGGGGTCGAAGTCAATCTCTGGCTTGATGATATGTAGCAATGAACGCTCCGTAGCCTCGGCTTTCGCCTCCACAGAGTTCAATACATCGTATGGGCGGGATGCTACCTCAGCAGCATACTCCTGCGGTGGTCTGATGCCGCAGAAAGGTTTTATCTTTACCATATTATTTGTTTACTTGGAATTCGTTCTCTCCGTGAAGCAGGTAGCCTACCGACTGACGCGCCGCCGCCAGACCTGCGTTCATATTTGCCTCGGCAGTCTCTGCACCCATCTTCTTTGATGTGGCAAAGACTCTGTCGCCGAACTTCTCCTTCAACTCCTCGATGTTCGATGGGGCGATGTCGGTGATGTACTTCAGGTCGCTGCGCTCCTCCAAAGCTCGCATCAGACCAGCCTCGTCAACCAACTCCTTGCGGGCGGTGTTAATCAACACGCCACCCTTTGGCATCAGTTTTATAAGGTCATAGCCAATCATACCCTTTGTCTCGGGCGTAGCAGGCATATGGAGTGATACGAAATTGCTCTCCGAGAACATCTTTTCAAGCGTGTCGTCACGGCGCAAGTGCTTGGCGTAGAGGCGAATCTTGTTAGGGTAAGGGCGTGAGTAGACATGGACATACATACCCAAGCCATCAGCCACATCAGCCACGATACGACCAATCGCACCATAGGCCACAATACCCAGACGCTTGCCTCTGAGCTCCATACCTGTGCCAGGCTTGAAGCTGTTGCGAGCCATATAAATCATCATACCGATGGTGAGCTCAGCCACGGCGTTGGCATTCTGACCTGGGGTGTTCATCACCACCACATTATGCTCTGTGGCAGCCGCCAGATCGATATTGTCGTAGCCAGCACCAGCACGCACCACAACCTTGAGTTTTGGAGCGGCGGCGATGACCTCGGCTGTTACCTTGTCGCTGCGCACGATAAGACCCTCTGCGTCGGCAACGGCAGCCACCAAATCCTGCTGATTCTCATAACGCTCCAGCATCACAACCTCGCAGCCTGCCTCTGCAATTATCTCTTTCATACCCTCGACAGCCTTTGCTGCGAAAGGTTTTTGAGTTGCAATTAAAATCTTCATCTTAACTCGGTTTTCAATTAATTCCTCCACCTCCTCGCGCCACTCCAGCACATCGTCGCCAAAGGGGTTGCGGCGGGTGGGGAGGTGATATGTATAACCCATAAATTACTTGTGCATCTGCTCGAACTCCTGCATACAAGCCACCAGAGCCTCTACGCTCTCCTTTGGACAAGCATTGTAGCAGGATGCGCGGAAACCACCCACCAGGCGGTGACCCTTGATGCCGACCATTCCGCGAGACTTTGCGAATGCCATAAACTCTGGCATCAACTCCTCGTTGCCCTCGCTCATCACGAAGCAGATGTTCATCAGCGAGCGGTCCTCCTCGGCAACTGTGCCCTTGAAGAGAGAGTTGCGGTCAATCTCATTGTAGAGTAGGGTAGCCTTCTCAACATTGCGGCGGTAAATCTCCTCCAAGCCGCCCTCGGCCTTCATCCACTTCAATGTCTCACGCAGAACATAGATAGGGAATACGGGAGGTGTATTGAACATTGAATCGTTCTCGACATGGGTGTTCACATTCATCATTGTTGGCAATGGGCGAACAACCTTCTCTAGCATATCGTCACGGATGATAACGAATGATACGCCCGCAGGTGCGAGGTTCTTCTGTGCGCCACCGTAAATCATAGCATACTTGCTCACATCAATAGGTCGGCTCAGGATGTCGGAACTCATATCTGCAATCATTGGCACTGGAGAGTCGATATCTGTCTTGTACTCTGTACCATAGATGGTGTTGTTTGAGCAGATGTAGAAGTAGTCCAAGTCCTCGGGGATGGTGTAGCCCTTTGGGATGTATGAGAAATTCTTATCCTCCGATGTGGCGATAACCTTCACCTCACCATAGAACTTCGCCTCCTTGATAGCCTTCTTTGTCCACACGCCGGTGTTCACATAACCCGCCTTCTTGCCAAGGAAGTTGGCTGGGATGTGGAAGAACTGGGTGCTTGCACCACCGCCCACGAAGTAAATCTTGTAGTTGTCGGGGATGTTGAGCAACTCTCTGAAGAGCGACTGTGCCTCGGCGAGGACAGCCTCAAACTCGGGTGTACGGTGTGATATTGAGAGCAGCGAAAGACCTGTTCCGTCAAAATCAATAATAGCCTTTGCGGCTGCTTCGAGTACGACATCTGGAAGAATAGAAGGTCCAGCGTTGAAATTGTGCTTTTTCATAATATTGTAGAGTTTTAAGTATTCCAATCAAACAACCTCGGTCGGGTCGTTCTGTAGAACAAAGTAAATAAAAAAATATGATTATTCAAAATGATTCAATCATAATTTTGGTGGTGATTGTCGCTTTTTGTGAGAAAAAACATTAAAATTCATAGTTATTTAGAAAATTTAATAATAAACTCGAAGCAAAGCCCCCGTTTTGAGTAGTAATTAAAATTTTTCATAAATTTTTACATTACCCCAAATCGTTTTCGCAAAAGTTTCAAATCACGGAAAATAACTTCTCCCGAGAGTGAAGTTGCGCCAATAAGATACGCCGAAAAATTTGTATAACCCGACCAAAGATATTATCTTTGCCAAGATTTATCCCGCTTTTTATCTAAAGATAACCCATCGTGAAAAGCGGGCGTTACGAAGAACAAACAATAAGACTATGATAAAATCAATGACAGGCTTTGGTAAGGGTGAAGTATCGTTGCCAGGCAAGAAGATAACCGTTGAGGTGCGCTCGCTCAACTCCAAGCAGCTCGATTTGTCGGTGCGTATGCCCGCCATCTACCGCCAGCTGGAGTTTGAGTTGCGTGGTGTGGCGTCGGCTGCCATCCAGCGCGGTAAGGCTGATGTCACCGTGTCGGTTGAGAACACAGCAGTCAGCACATCAGCAACCGTGAACAAGGAGATTTTTGGCGAGTATATCCGTCAGGTGAATGAGGCTTTGACCTATTCGGGCGTGAGCGCCGACTATGACGCTATCGTGCCAGCGGTGTTGCGTATGCCCGAGGTGGTTTCGTCTCAGGCGGAGAGTCTGTCGGAGGAGGAGAGCGAGGCATTGAAGCAGGCTCTGAAGCAGGCTCTGGAGCAGTTTGGTGCTTTCCGCGAGCAGGAGGGTGCAACGCTGATTGCCGACCTGTTGCGCCGCGTAGACCAGATTGAGGAGTACAAGCGTCAGGTTGAGCCTTACGAGGCTATGCGTGCCGAGACTATCAAGAATCGCATCCGTGAGAATCTGGCTCAGCTCAAGGTTGATGTGGATACCAACCGCCTCGAGCAGGAGATGATTTTCTACATCGAGAAGCTTGACATCACCGAGGAGAAGGTACGCCTTTCAAACCACTGCAACTACTTCCGTGAGGTGGCTGCGTCGGAGGAGGCTGTGGGTCGCAAGCTCGGCTTCATCGCTCAGGAGATGGGTCGTGAGATCAACACCCTCGGCTCGAAGGCCAACGAGGCGAATATGCAGATTCTGGTGGTGAAGATGAAGGATGAGCTGGAGAAAATCAAGGAGCAGGTGTTAAACATTTTATAATCAGCAAAGATGGAATTGACAGGCAAATTAATCATATTCTCGGCCCCAAGCGGTTCGGGCAAGACAACCATTGTAAAGCAACTTTTGCAGGTGTTCCCACAGTTTGAGTTCTCAATCTCGGCCACTTCGCGCCAGCCTCGTGGTCAGGAGCAGAACGGCGTGGATTACTTCTTCCTCACGCAGGAGGAGTTCCGCAAGAAGGTCGAGGAGGATGCTTTCGTAGAGTGGGAGGAGGTCTATAACGGCACTTGCTACGGCACTCTCAAGAGCGAGATGCAGCGCATCTGGGCGAAGGGCAATGTCATCATCTTCGATGTGGATGTGATGGGCGGTATCAGCCTCAAGCGCATCTTCGGCGAGAATGCGTGCTCAATCTTCATTCAGGCGCCATCTGTTGAGGCTCTGCGTGAGCGCTTGATTGGCCGTGGTACAGACTCTATGGAGACTATCGAGAAGCGCATCGCAAAGGCGGAGTTCGAGATGTCGAAAGCCCCTGAGTTTGACTTTGTGGTGGTGAACGACGAACTGGACAAGGCGGTTGCCGACACCAAGCAGATTATCAACGACTTTTTGGCTCGATAGCGATGGCAAAGCGACGAATGATGCTCTTCTTCGGGTCGTTCAACCCCGTGCACAATGGTCATATCGCCTTGGCGGAGTATGCCGTTGAGAATAAGTTGTGCGACGAGGTGGCGATGATTATCTCACCGCAAAACCCATTCAAGCAGAACTGGGAGCTGGCGGCGGAGATGGACCGCTATGCGATGGTGGAGATGGCGTGCAAGAATAGCCGCTACCCCGAGCAGATACGCCCTTCGGTGATTGAGTTTCTGCTGGAGAAGCCATCTTATACGGTCAACACCCTGCAGCATCTTTCCGAGAACTATGGCGACCAGATGGAGTTTTCCATCCTGATGGGCACCGACCTTATCAACCAGTTGCCTTTGTGGCGTGAGCCCGAGAAGATTATTGCTGGTTACGACATCTATGTCTATCCCCGCCCAGGTGTGGAGATGACCTTCTCAACGCCCCGCACTCACTTCCTTGAGGATGCGCCCCAGTGCCCATATTCATCAACCGAGGTGCGTGATAGACTTGAGCGTGGAGATGATGTGTCGCGGATGCTCGATGCGGAGGTTAGAGGATATATCAAGCAGCAGGGCTTGTGGACTTTGTCGCGCAAGACAAGCACCCTGACAGCCGCCCTCTCGCAGCAGGAGAGCGCCGAACTATACATCGAGCGAGGCAAGTGCTACTACCGCCAGAATGAGTGGGGTAACGCAATAAACGATTTTCGCAAGGCCGAGGAGTTGAATCCCGAGTTGGAGGAGGCTCGTCAGTTCCGCGAGATGGTAGAGGAGATTTTGGAATTCAGATATAAAGATATTTACAACCCGTGATTGAAATTGATGATAAGATCGTGAGCGCAGATCTTCTGCGTGAGTGTTTCGCTTGCGACTTGGGTAAGTGCAAGGGAATCTGTTGTGTCGAGGGTGATGCTGGTGCTCCCCTTGATATTGATGAGGTGGATTTGTTGGAGGAGGAGTTCGACAACTACGCCCCTTATATGACCGAGGAGGGTCGTGAGGCTGTGCTTGAGCAGGGCTTTATGGTGGTGGATCAGGATGGCGACTACACAACGCCTTTGGTTGACAACGCCGCTTGCGCCTACGCCTTCGAGGAGGATGGTATCACATTCTGCGCCATCGAGCGTGCCTACCGTGAGGGTAAGTGCTCGTTCCTGAAACCTATTTCGTGTCACTTGTACCCAATCCGCGTGAAGCAGTTCAGAAATGGCACCTATGGCTTGAACTACCACCGCTGGGCGGTATGCCGTGACGCTGTGGAGTGCGGCAAAAAGTTGGGTGTGCCTGTTTACAAGGCGCTCAAGGAGCCTATCATCCGCCGTTTCGGTGAGGATTTCTACAAGGCGTTGGAGAGTGCCGAGCAGATGATTAAAGAACAGGAATAAATTAAAAGAGAGATAGAACCAATGAATTTTAAGAAGACGCTGATGCTCTGCCTTATGCTTTTGGTGGCGGGCGCAGTATCGGCACAGAACACAACAGCGAGCAAGATTAACAAGGACTCACTGCCTTCGGATGCGGTTATCGTGAAGCGCGTGCCGCTGCAGTCGGGTGCTACATTTGATGTGAAGGATGTGTTGGTGGTGGATACCATCCCATCAACGAGCGAGGGTTTGAGCATCGTGCTCTACAACGACAACACCTGGCGTTATGTCCGCAACCGCGACATCGATGTGCTGGACGAGACAATCTACACCCAGAACTGGGATACATCCAAGATTCACGCCTACAATGTCGAGTTGAAGGATTTGCCAATGTCAATGGTCATTGATCTGGTTGACACGCTGAAGAGCTACCACTGTCCAATCACAGGTCGTGTGACATCGAAGTATGGTCCTCGCCGCCGTGGTATCCATCAGGGTACGGATATCGACCTTGAGACTGGCGACCCAATCTATGCGACATTTGATGGTCGTGTGCGCCTTACAACCTATGTTGCGCGCGGTTATGGTCACCTCATCATCATCCGCCACGACAATGGTTTGGAGACATTCTACGCCCACCTCTCGGAGATAAATGTGAAGCCGGGTGACTGGGTGACTGCGGGTCAGCTTATCGGTAAGGGTGGTAACACGGGTCGAAGCACAGGCTCTCACCTTCACTACGAGATTCGTTATAAGGGTCACTCATTCGACCCAGAGCGTCTGATTGACTTCGCAACGGGTACTCTGCGCCGTGAGACATTCCTCCTCAAGCGCACATACTACAGCCCATACTCTCGCTTTACGCAGGACTTCGACGAGGAGGTGCAGAGCGACGAGGAGGACAAGAAGATTGCAGCCGAGGCGGCAGCTATCAAGTATCATGTTGTCAAGAGTGGTGACACGCTCGGTCGTATCGCAATCAACAACCACACAACCGTGACAAAGTTGTGCCAGCTCAATGGCCTTAAAAAGACTTCGACATTGCGCATCGGTCAGCGAATTAGAGTGAGATAAAAACTATGATAAAAAATCCGAGGTTTGAGCCTCGGATTTTTTTTACTATCATTAGAAGAGAGAAATTTCATCTTCTGCATATTCTACGATACCTTTCGTGCTGTTTTTGCAAACAACAATTCCGCCGTTAATCTCGGCAACTCTCCACTGAATGCCGTTAGAGTCAACAACTAAATCTCCAATGTTAAATTTATCGGCAGCATTTCCTGTCGCGTTGTTGTACTTTGCTTTCTTTGCGGCAGTTTCGAGTTCTAATCTCTTTTCTTTTGTTACCTCTTCGAAGATGTTAAGGATTCGTTTAACATTATTGGTCATTCCCCAAATTTTGAAGAATAGAATAATTTGCAATATTCCAAAAATCAAACAAACAACAATAGTAATTCCGTCCATAGTAGTTTAGGTTTAAAAGTTAGTAAATTAAAAAGCGTAAGCAAAACCGCTTATTATGTATATCGAGGTTCTGGAATACCTTAGCAACGATAATAAGAAATTAAGCTCACGCCAAACGGAGTGAGCATTAACCTTACCTTTGTTGCTATTTTTTGAAATTTTCCAGATTTCGATATACAAAGCGTAAAGCAAATGCTTTTTATGAATATGTATGTGCGGAAGTCTTTAGCACTTTACCCGCACTAAAATGAGTTTTGTTTTTTTTTGTTAGTGTTTCATAGGCAAACTTGTTTAATGTTTTACAAATATAGTAAATAAATCTGTTATCGCCAACACTTATCCATATGAAACAAAATAATATAATCGTCATTCCCCATTTTTACATCTTGTAACTTTCGGAATAGTAATTAGGGCGAAAGTAAAAATGATGGGAATCTACCTTTGTTGAATTGTTCGGTTGAAAAATAGAATAGCAACAAGCACAAAAGGAGATTGCCGCGTCGCTAAAGCTCCTCGCGATGGCGATTTTGTTAATTTGTAATTTGGAAAAGTGTAATGTGAACTGATGGGACGAGTGCAAAAGATAGAGGAAAACGACTTTTTATCGTTGAAAATTTCATTTTATAAATTTTTATCATAACTTTGCACTCGCAAAACTCGTAAGGAGTTGCGTCGGACCCATAGCTCAGTCGGTTAGAGCAGCGGACTCATAATCCGAAGGTCGTGGGATCATGCCCCTCTGGGTCCACAAATTTTTAGGCGACTACCAAAGCGTAGTCGCTTTTTTTATTTCCACCTCGGAGGTATCGGTCACAACGCCAGCCCCGAGCAGTGAAGGAAAATATTTAACTTAAATATATAAATAGTATGAAGAAAACAGTAATGATTGCTGCCGTAGCACTCGCTTTGTGCGGTTGCGCCAAGAAGAGCGACAACCCACTCTTCAACGAGTTTACGGCTCCATTTGGAATTGCTCCTTTCTCGGAGATTACCATCGAGAACTATCGCGAGGGTATGCTCAAGGGTATGGAGGAGCAGAAGGCGGAGATTGCCGCTATCGTGGCAAACCAGGAGGCGCCTACATTCGAGAACACCATCGCAGCGATGGATTGCAGCGGTGAGTTGCTTCGCAAGGTGCGTGGCACATTCTCTCCACTCTCAAGCAGTAACTCTACCGACGAGATGCGCGAGTTGGAGAAGGAGCTCTCGCCACTCTTCTCATCTCACAGCGACGACATCTATATGAACGCCGAGCTCTTCGCTCGCGTGAAGGCTGTGTATGAGCAGCGTGAGTCACTCGGTTTGAACGCCGAGCAGAACAAGGTGTTGGAGAACATCTACAAGCGCTTCGTGAATAGCGGCGCTGAGCTCACTGACGAGCAGAAGGAGACGCTTCGCGGTCTTAACAAGGAGCTTTCTATGTTGCAGCTCACATTCTCACAGAATCTTCTCCACGAGACCAACAACACATTCGTAACCGTTGATAGCGTTGAGGAGCTCGCTGGCTTGCCAGAGGAGAACATCGCAGCAGCGGCGAAGATGGCAGAGCAGAATGGTCAGGCTGGCAAGTGGATGTTCAATATGCAGCGCCCAAGCTGCAACCCTGTGTTGCAGTACTGCGAGAACCGCGAGTTGCGTGAGAAGGTTTACAACGCATACTACAACCGTGGTAATCAGGACAACGACTACGACAACAAGGCTATCTCTGCTAAGATTGTCGCTTTGCGCTTGGAGAAGGCTCGCTTGATGGGCTTCGAGAACTATGCGCAGATGGCTCTTGATGATCGTATGGCAAAGACCCCAGAGGCTGTTTACAACCTCTTGGAGCAGGTGTGGACTCCAGCCGTAGCAAAGGCTAAGGAGGAGATTGAGGATATCCGCCGCGAGATTCGTAAGGAGGGCAAGTCATTCGAGCCTGCAGGTTGGGACTATATGTACTACCTCGACAAGGCAAAGAAGGCGAAGTATGCTGTCGATGAGCAGGAGATTCGCTCTTACCTCGAGATTGGGAATGTTATGCAGGGTGTATTCTATGTTGCAAACAAGCTCTATGGCTTGACATTCAAGGATATCACAGCCGAGGTGCCATCTTACGAGCCAACAGCAAAGGCTTATGAGGTGATTGACCGCGATGGCAAGACTCTGGCTATCTTCTTCAGCGATAACTTCCCACGCGAGAGCAAGCGTGCTGGTGCTTGGTGTACATCATTCCGTGGTCAGAGCTACGAGAATGGCGAGCGTGTGATTCCTATCGTTGTAAACTGCTGCAACAGCGCAGCGCCTACGGGTGACGGCCCTGCATTGCAGAGCATCGACAATGTTCAGACTATCTTCCACGAGTTCGGTCACGCATTGCACAGCTTTATGCGCGATGTTCAGTACAGCGGTACTGGCGTGGAGCGTGACTTCGTTGAGTTGCCATCGCAGATTAACGAGCACTGGGCATTCCACCCAGAGGTGTTGGCAGTCTACGCAAAGCACTACAAGACTGGCGAGATTATCCCAATGGAGCTTGTGAAGAAGATTGAGGAGAGCTCGAAGTATGGTCAGGGCTTCGCTACTGTGGAGTACATCGCAGCGTCGCTCAGCGATATGGACTTGCACATCCTTACTGAGATTCCAGAGAACCTCAATGTGATGGATTTCGAGGCTGCAGGTCTTGCAAAGCGCGGCATCCCATCACAGATTTTGCCACGCTACCGTATGACAAACTTCAGCCACACTATGGGCGGTGGTTACACTGCGGGCTACTATAGCTATATGTGGGCAGAGGTATTGGATGCTGATGCGTTCGACGCTTTCGAGGAGACTGGTGACATCTTCAATCAGGAGGTTGCGACCAAGTTCCGCAAGCATATCCTCACCCCAGGCGGTATCGACGATGGTATGACTATGTACAAGGCCTTCCGTGGCCGTGAGCCACAGATTGACGCTTTGTTGCGCAATCGCGGTATGAAATAATCGGAATACTCCGTGTTTTAAGGTTGTCTGATCGCAAGGTTAGGCAACCTTTTTTTGTTGATTTATCAATTATTTAACTATCTTTGTGTGGGCCGAGTGGCGAATTCGGGTTATATTTGTGTCAAAATTTAGTTCAAAGATGAGAAAGTTATTTTTGTGCGCACTCTTTTGCGTGGGCGTATTATCTGCGATGGCGCAGTCGGAGAGCGAGCCAAAGGGTAAGGCTATAATCAATGTGTTCGGCAATTTCCATACGGGATTTGGCGCTGACAACGACGATAGAGGTTTCTCTATGGACAGAAGCTACTTCGGCTATCAGTACGATATGGGTAGGGGTCTGTCGTTCAAGGCGGTGATGGATATCGGTAAGTCGAGCAATGTGGATGATTTGCAGCGTATCGCCTATATCAAGAATGCGCAGGTGAGCTGGAAGCGTGACCGCCTGACTCTGCACGGAGGTCTTATCTCTACCACAAGTTTCAAGGTGCAGGAGGATTTCTGGGGCTACCGCTATATGAAGATGGTGTTGCAGGATTACTACAAGTTTGCAAGCAGCGCCGATTTGGGTCTTTCGGTGGCGTATAAGTTTGCCGATTGGGTATCGGGTGATGCGATTGTGGTGAATGGTAACGGCTATAAGAAGTTGCAGGTGAATGATGGTCTGCTCTATGGTATGGGTTGGACATTCAAGCCCGTGAAGGGTCTTACGCTGCGCCTGTATGGCAGTATGAATGAGGCAGACAAGTCGGGTGAGGATATCTTTGTCTATGCGGCATTTGCGGGATATAAGAACGATTACTTCTCGCTTGGAGCGGAGTATAACCTGATGCAGAATGCGAATAATGTTGCCGATGCAGACCTTGCTGGCGTGTCGCTATATACCACAGTGAAACTCTCGAAGATGGTCAATGCCTTTGCCCGCTACGATAATCTTTGGTCAAATGATGATTGGAATATCGCCAAGGATGAGTCTACCTATATGGCTGGTGTTGAGATTCGCCCCTGCAAGTATATCAAGATTTCCCCCAACTTCCGTTATCACGATTTGAAGGATAGTAGTTTGAAAGATAAGTATTATCTATATGTAAGTTGTTTCTTCGGTTTTTAAGATAAGGTAGGTTGCTCGATTGAGCAACCTGTTTTTTTAGTATTCGACCGACTTTAGTCGAAGCGGGCATACCTAATAAGCGAAGCGAATAAATATCTTTTATGCCCGCAACCTACCATTACTCTAATCGTGGTATAGCGAAAATGTAAGGCGAGATGGTTTGCGTAGCAAAGTTTTTTTGTTGTGTGAGGGTGGAATGTTTACATTTAGATCCTAACGCAACAAAAAAAGATTGGGCTATCAAGTCCAATCCATCTCGCCAAGCAACCCTTCACCCTAAAGCAATTGCCATAAAACAAAAATAGCAACCCAAAATGGATTGCTATTTCTTGTCGGGATACCAGGATTCGAACCTGGGACCCCCTGCTCCCAAAGCAGGTGCGCTAACCGGACTGCGCTACATC
>JAFYOF010000089.1 GCA_017560305.1 Alistipes sp. | reverse complement strand
GACCGCACAAATGGAGTACGCCGTGCGCCAGGATGCGGTGCATCTCGTTGGTCTTGGTAGTGCCATAGATGCGCGCATTATCCGCCACCGTATCCACATCAATAAAGACATCGCCAGCCACGATTTTAGTGCCCTTGCGGTCGCTGTAATCGAAGGTGATGATGTCGGTGAAGTAGTCGTGGCCGATGAAGTCGATATTCATCTTGCGGTGCACCTCGCTTGAGCAGAAGATATAGTTTATATCCCCCGCCACGAAGCCCTCTGCCTCGGCGATGGTCTTAACCCACCTTGCCAGTCTGCGTTTCTCGCGCAGACGATAAGGGGTTGAGTCGTTGTAGTATCTTATCATACCTTGTAATTCAGAATTCAAAATTCAAAATTCAAAATTGAGATTTATTTTATCTTTTCTTTGAATTGATGAATGATGAAAGTATGTATAATTTTTTATTCTTTTTTACTTTATCTCGCGAGTTTATCTTCGTGGGTAGCGAAGGCACAAAATACCATACCCACTTTAGATACAGCCAAAAAAGCTGATAATGTTATATAGTAGAATTCTCTTCTGATTCTAAATTCTAATTTTGAATCTTAATCCGCCACAAGGGCGGCTTTTCACCGCCTCGGCTCGGCAAAGTGTGCAAGCACCCTCTACTCTCGCCTTATCGGCGGCGTTGAATTTTGAATTCCCTTTTACTTCTTCTTAAAGCAATCGGCGGCGCGCATAGTCTCGGTGGGCTTGGGCGAGTAGATACCAAAGACCATCTTGTGCTCGGGCTCCATTGTGGCGAGGTTCACCGAACTGCCGATAGTGCCCAGAACGCCATTTTTAGCGATTTTGGCGTCCTTCTCGACCACCACGCTCTCGAGGTTGGCATAGGAGGTGATATACTCTCCGTGCGCCACAAAAACATCATACTGACCCGATATGCGGTTGCGCTTCACATCCACCACCTTGCCGTCGTAGATTGAGCGCACGCGGGCACCCTTCTTGCCCACAATCTCTGCCATATTACCCTTATATCGGCGTACCGTACCGCCCTCTACGGGGAGGTTCAGGTTCGATGTCTTGCTCGTGAACGAAGCACCCTCCTTGTTACCCTTGGTGAGTTTTCTCAAAGCGTCAATAGCCGCGTCGAGACGCTCCTCACTCTCCATCTTATCCTTCAGCGCCGCCTGCTCCTTGGAAGAGAGTTGGTTCATCGTGCGCTGTGCCGACTTGACATCGTTTTGCAGTTTGCTGCGCTGCTCCTTCGCCTTGCGCTGCACCGAGTCGAGGGCGTGACGACGCACCTCCAGTGCCGACTGCTGCTCCACGAGTGCCTTGCCGAGCGAGTCTATGCGGTGCATTCGCGCGGCACGCAGGGTCGCTACGGCGCGTATGTTGGCTATGCGGCGGGCGATGTCGGTGAAACTGTCCGAGGCGAGGATGTAGGTGGCGTAGTTGTTCTGCGAGTAGTTGCGGTAGGCCTCGCGCACCATCTCGGCATACTTCTCCCGCTCGGTGTCATACTCCTCTTTCGTGCGCTCTATCTGATTGTCAGTCAGCGCGATATTCTTTTCGATGGAGATTATCTCGCCCTGCGTACGCGTAAGCAATGATGTGCGTGACTTGATTTGCGAGTTGATGGTGTTCATTCGCTTCAGGGCGTTCGACTTGTCGGCCTTAATCTCCTTCAGGCGCAACTCATCCTTGGCAAGTTGCTCCTCCAACTCCTCCACAACCTTGCGCTGCTCGGCAATGCGCGCTCGCTCCTCCGCCGATAGTTCCTGCTTCTGGGCGTGGAGCGTCACCGCACAGAGTGTGAGGGCGGCAAGAATGATTATGTGGAGCGTGTATCTCATTTATTCTCAAGGGTTTTCAGTTCTTCCAGGCGTGTTGCCACCATATCGGGGTCGGCACCCGCTGCGAGCGCCTTTTCCCAGTAGGTCTTTGCCATAAAGTACTCGCCGAGGGCGCATAGTATGTCGCCGTAGTGCATCATCAGGGCGGCACTGCCCGTCGTGTCGAGCATCAGCGCCTTACGCATCACATTGCGAGCCTCCTCGAAGCGACCCAGTTTGTATAGCGCCCAGGCGTGGGTGTCGAGGTAGGTGGCGTTGTTCGATTCGAGCGTGATTGCGCGTGTGGACATCGCTATCGCCTTCTCATAGAGGCGGTTATCCTCGCAGAGGAAGTAGGCGTAGTTGTTGAGCGACATTGCGTTGTCGGCGTACAGTGAGAGCGACTTTTCGTAGGCCTCCTCCCACTTCTGCTTCGCCTTTTTGAGGCTGATGTTGAGTTTGTAGCCCGTAGTGTCGCGCTTGATTTTCGCCTTTTTCATCTGCTCCTTGCGCTCGGCGATGGAGTGGTAGGTGTCGCCCACATAGCCCCACAACTCGCCTCGCAGAGTGTCGTTGTCGGCAAGCGCGATAGCCTCGTGGAAGGTATCCACAGCACCCATCAGGTTATCCTTCACATAGAGTCGGTTGGCCTTGCGAATGTATAGCTTCGCATCGTTGGGGAAACGTTCCATAGCCTTCGCCACGTATCTATCCACCGAGTCGGGGCGTTGCAGATAATCCTCAATGTCGATTACCGCCATATAGTAATCCATCTGTGGCGGCTCGCTGTCAAGATAGTGCTTGAAGTGCTCCAGCGCGGCATCCAACTCCCCCATTGCCAGCAGGTGGTCGCCGTAGAGGTCGATGACGCTCTTCTGGTCGGGGTTGTGAATCAGCAGGGTCTGAAGCATCGAGCCGATAGGATAGTAATATTTCGAGTAAAGAGGTCGGTCGGCAGTCAGTTTCTTCGCTATATCTACCTTGATATCAAGCGGATAGTGTGGTTGTGCGAAGAGCAGTTTGAGTGTCGCCAGATAGTCGTTCATATCTCTGCGTTGTGAGCAGAAATCGACATAGGTCGTCAGCGCATCAATGCTCGTGGAGTCCATCTGGATGGCCTGACGAAGGGTTACGCGAGCCAGTGAGTCGCGTCCCGCCGAGGCGTAGGTGTGACCCAGCAGAATGACATTCTCAACCTCGTAGGGGGCTGCATCGACAGCCTGCTGTGCCTCCTCGATGGCGCGGTCCATCTGGTTGGTTCTGATGAGCAGGTGGCGCTTGAGATTGACCAACTGGCTAATCTTGCCGAAGCGCATCTCCGCCGAGTCGAGCACCGAGATAGCCGAGTAGGGCTGCTGGCGCTGCTTGTAAAGAAGGGCGAGGATACGATAGTGGTCGGGGTTCTCCTTGTCCTGCTTGATGAGTTTCTGGAACAGGGGCAGAGCCGCATCGTAGTCGGCACTCATTGCGAGCATCTGACCGTAAAGTGCCATATACCAACGACTTGTGGTGTCCTGCTCATACGCCTTGCGGGCGTGGCGGGTGGCACGGCGCAGGTTTGACTGCGAGTAGAACGAGCCCAACTCATAGTGCGCGGGGGCGTAGGTCGAGTCAATCTCGATGGCCTCGTGCAGCAGTGGCAGAGCCGTAGTGGTGTCGTTGTAGATGGTGAGGGCCTTCAGCGCATCGGTGTATTTGTAGGTGGCACGCAGCGAGTCGGGGATAATGAGTTGGGGCTTGTTTGGGGTGTCGCCCTTCTCCGCCTTTTTGGTCTGCTGTGCCTGCACAAAGAGAGGAGTGACAAGCATAATGCCCATCACTAAAACAAGAAAAGAGATTTTTTTAAATTCAAAATTCAAAATTCAAAATTAACGCTGACGCTCGCAAATGGTTATAACAGAGTTATAAAACATCCTTTACGAGTGCCGAGCAGGAGTAATCACACACCACCCTTTCGGAAAGGATGTGTAATATATCCTTAATGTTTTCTTGTCTGTAAACTTCCTTTTTGCAGCCGATATTGCCTTTCAAACATCCAGAAATCAAATTTCAAAAATCAATTTTGAATTTTGAATTCTGAATTTTGAATAACTTAAAGTGCCGAGTCAAACTGGTGCAGGAAGCGCACATCGTTCTCGAAGTAGAGGCGCAAGTCCTTCACGCCGTACTTGAGCATAGCGATACGCTCAACACCCATACCAAACGCGAAGCCAGAGTACTTCTTCGAGTCAATGCCGCTCGACTCCAATACATTAGGGTCAACCATACCGCAACCCATAATCTCGAGCCAGCCAGTGCCCTTACATACATTACAGCCCTTGCCGCCGCAGAGGTTACAGCTCACATCCATCTCAGCCGATGGCTCGGTGAATGGGAAGTATGATGGGCGCAGACGAATCTTTGCGCTCTCGCCGAACATCTCCTTTGCGAAGTAGAGCAGCGTCTGCTTGAGGTCAGCGAACGAAACATTCTCGTCGATGTAGAGACCCTCCACCTGGTGGAAGATGCAGTGTGCGCGGTAAGAGATAGCCTCGTTACGGAACACGCGACCAGGCATCACGATGCGGAGAGGTGGCTGCTGATGCTCCATCTGACGCACCTGAACCGATGAGGTGTGGGTACGCAACATCACATCCTTGGTGTCGGCTACTGCGCCGCGCTTCTCCACGAAGAATGTATCCTGCATATCGCGCGCTGGGTGCGAGAGTGGGAAGTTAAGAGCCGAGAATACATGCCAGTCATCCTCAATCTCGGGGCCCTCTGCTACGGTGAAGCCGAGGCGGGAGAATATCTCTACAATCTGGTTCTTTACGATTGAGATTGGGTGGCGTGAGCCGTCGGTGTCGGCAGAGCCTGGGCGTGTCATATCCTCCACGGCTGCAACCTTCACCTCCTTGCCGCTACCCAAAGTAGCCTTCAGTGTGTTGATGCGCTCCTGAGCAGCCTGCTTCAGGGCGTTTATCTTCTGACCGAGTTCACGCTTCTGCTCGGCTGGCACCTGCTTGAACTCCTCCATCAGGGCTGTGAGTTCGCCTTTCTTGCCGAGGATTTTGATACGGAACTCCTCTACCTCCGCTGCTGTTGCAGGGGCGAAAGCCTCCACCTGGTGGAGTAATGAATTAATTTTCTCTATCATTGTTATTTTGGTTTTTTATATATTTTTCGGTAATTTTGCGTTAGTACAGTATATATAACGCGCAAAGTTAAGTAAAAAATATGAAAACTGCCCGATTTTTCCTTCAAATTACACTCTGTATCTATGCGCTTTTTAGGTTTGAACCCTCGCTGGCGGTAGAAAAAATAGAGACGGATGTGGTCAAAAGAGACTCTTCCGTGATTTTGCCCGACTCGGTGGGTGGCGTGCAGTTCGCTCCCGTCGTGGGCAAGGTGGGTCTTGTGCTGGCTGGTGGCGGTGCCAAGGGATTCTACCACATCGGCGTAATCAAAGCGCTGGAGGAGAACAACATCCCGATTGACTATGTGGCAGGTACCTCGATGGGTGCTATCGTAGGCGCACTGTATGCTGCGGGTATGACCCCCGATGAGATGGAGCGACTGATTCTCTCGGGCGATGTCGAGAAGTGGGGGATGGGCAACATCGATGACAAGTATCGCTACTACTACCTTGAGCAGCGCACACCCTCGCGACTGGCTGTATATGTCGATATGAAGCGCGACACCGTTGAACGCAAGAGTACGGTGAACCTCGCTCTGCCCCACTCGTTCATCAACACAACGCAGATTGATATGGCTCTGGTGGAACTCTTCGCCAGCGCAAACGAGGCGTGCGGCGGTGACTTTAACCGCCTGATGGTGCCCTTCCTCTGCGTGGCGAGCGATATGAATGCCCACCAGGAGGTGCTGATGCGTGAGGGTAACCTCCCCTTTGCTGTGCGTGCCTCGATGGCATATCCTATGGCGTACAGCCCCGTGACGGATGATGAGGGCAGGGTGCTGGTGGATGGCGGATGTCAGGATAACTTCCCGTGGAAACCTATGAAGAGCGAGTTCGCGCCCGACTTCATCCTTGGCTCGGTATGCCTTGAGAGTGAGCAGGTTGCGCGCCCCTCGTCATCGGTTGAGACGCAGGTGATGGCGCTCGTGACGAAGCCCACCGACTACAACCTCCCTGCCGAGGATGGCATAACCATATTCCGCAATGTGAACTACTCGGTCTTTGACTTCAAGGCGGGTCGCAAGATTGTCGATTTGGGCTATAAGGATGCCCTTGAGCAGATGTCGCAGATAAAGGAGCGCCTCGGCTCACGCCGCTCAAAGGAGGAGATGGCGCAGCAGCGCAAGGAGTTCCGTGACCGCTGTCCCGATATGCGTTTTGGTAGTGTGCGCACGCTTGGACTGAAGCAGCATCAGGGTGAGTTTGCCCGCGTGCTTACGGGTATGGAGAAGAGGCGCGACACCGCCGTGAGAGAGAACCTTACCATCGAGCAGGTGAAGGATAAATACCTCACGCTGATGGCTACGGGCAGTTTCTCGACAAGCGGTTTTCCTCGCATACGATACGACTCGTTATACGATGATTATGAGATAGATATAAACCTCTCGTCGAAGCCCTCGTCGAAGTTTCTGGTGGGTGGTAATGTGTCATCTACGGCGTTCAATCAGGCGTTTCTGGGCTACAACTACACACGCCTCTCGCGCACCTCGCAGAACATCTACGCCGACCTCTTTCTGGGTCCTGTGTCGAGCGTCATCAAGGTGGGTGGACGCACCATATTTCTGCGCCGTGTGCCGATGTATCTCGACTACTCGATTGAGGCTTCGTGGCTCTCGACCCTGCGTGGTACATTCGGCAAGATTACCCCTTCCTACAGCGCCATTGAGGCTCGCACCGTGGAGAACTTCATCCACGCCGGCGTGGGCGCTGCGGTGGGTCATAAGAGCATCCTCGAACTATCGGCAAATGCGGGTCACAACTACTTCTCGTATGTAGCCCCCTACGACGAGGCGGACAGCCCCCACACCCACGACCGCTTCCGCTTTGCGGCGGTGCAGTTAAAGTACGAGCGCAGCACCCTCGACAAACTCACCTTCGCCACCAGCGGCTCGCTGCTCTCGGTGTCGATGATTGGCGTCACGGGACGCGACAGATATGAGAATGCGCTGCTCAACTCGCTGGGCGAATTTGCCACCCAGCAGAGGGAGTGGGTGGGCGCAAAGGTGCAGTGGGAGCACTACCCCGGCAACTGGACAAAGACTTGGTTTTCGGCGGGTTACAACATCGAGGCGGTCTACACCAACCACCCCCGCTTCGCCAACGACTACGCCACTACCCTCTCCTCGCCACGCTACACCCCCATAGCCCACGCGAAGATGATTTATATGCCCGAGTTCTTCGCCGACACCTACATCGCGGCGGGAGTGATGCCGACATTCAAACTGAAGGATAACCTCTACCTGCGCGCGTCGGCCTACGCAATGCTGCGCGACCTTGTGACCGTGAAGGAGCATATGAGTGTGCGTGACTATATGCACTACATAGGCGACCTCTCGCTCATCTACCACTCCCGCATAGGTCCGCTCTCATTCTCCGCCGTGAAGTATAACTTCACCACCCGCAATAACCTCTATGTGATGTTTAATTTTGGACATCCTATATTTGGAAAGCGAGGCTTGTACTATTAATTCAAAATTTAGAATTCAAAATTCAAAATTAGATTTAGATTTAGATTTAGGGTTGCCGTTGGGTGACCCTGTTTTTTGTGATTTTCTTTGAGTATATATTTATCTTCGGTGGCAGGGGCGGTAGCGAGTTCCACTCGCTATGCCACCGAAGATACGCCTCCAACGGAGGCGCATTTGTATTGCGTAGCCAAACACGGCAGATGAATTTTCGGAAGAAGGGCGAAAGGATAAATTTCCGTTAAAAAACGGAGACCTTTTGATCCTCAAAAGTGCGCACGCATTCGTTTTAGGAAATTTATTCTTTTGACCCCGAAAATT
>JAFYOF010000088.1 GCA_017560305.1 Alistipes sp. | reverse complement strand
CCGCCAGGCTATCGGCATGGGACTGGCGGAGCTCTCGGAAGGTCAGGTACATTACTTTTCCAAACACCACGACCTACTGAAGCGTGCCGCCATACAGATTGTATCACAGACGGCATATGGACTGTTGCGTTCATATCCTCGCTACCTGCAATACTGGGAGCAGCGAGTAAGAGATAAGTACCTCGAAACGCAGTCGCAGTCGAGCCTTGCCAACAAGACGGGCCAATACTACAAACTTATCAGCGAGCAGCAGGCGGTAGCACAAAAAAAGAACTACACCGATACTATTGTCGGCAGAACGGTGCAAGACTACCTCGAACTCTCCATATCCAAGGAGGGAAAGTTCTACGATAACAAGGAGTGCAAGGTTGAGCCAAACACCAAGTATGGCATTGTAACCTTTGTAGATCTTGGTCCTCATGTCAGTGTGTCGAGCAAGAACAACATCTTGCTCACACAGGTGCAGGGTCGTGACTACACCCGCAAGGAATTTATCTCGGGTGGCGATATGGAGATTACCATCAATGGCAAGATAACATCAAAGTATCCCGATGTCTATCCTGAAGCGGAGATATCCAAGTTTATTAAGTTGGTGCAGTACAAAGGTGTCATCGACTGCGATAATACCGTGTTGCGTCAGTTTAACATCTCACGCCTGATTATTCAGGGTTATTCATTTCCGCATACAGATTGCAGAAATGTACAGCCATATACACTAAACTGTGTGGCGGTAGAGCCTTCGGAGGCTGTAGAACTCAAGATTGCAGAGGCCGAAAAGGTTGATGAGGCTATCAAGCATACCAACAAGTGGATTAAGTGGGTGAAGTTCGGCGCAGAAGTTATTGACCCTACATCACTGATAAAATTTGCGTGGTTATGATGGATGTCCTTTGTTGCAAGATTACCATTGGCGATGCAAACCCCTCAAATCCTATGGAGATTAAGAATGCCATAGAGATTACCGAGGTGCAGAGCATAGAGATAAACGAGACATACAAGAAGCTTATCGGGACGGCAAAGATAACCCTCCCGAAGGGCTCTGTATGTCGCTCGACAATCATCGGTACGGTAACCGTTGAAGGTAAGGATGCCTCGATATTTACCACTGAAATTATGGAGGATGGTGTTATCATCGAGAAGCAGACAACGCAGCGACTTGTCGATACCACCACCTTCAAGGTCGGTCAGCGTGTGAATATAAAGCTGGGCTACAACGGTGTCTTGAAGAATATGTTTGACGGCTATATCACGGGCTACAACTCCGAAAGCAATCTCGAAATAGAGTGCGAGAATATGGCCTACAAACTCAAACTCAAGAAGGCTCCGCACTTCGAGACTCCTGCCAGCGGAACAACAGTAAACGATGTCTTGGAGGGTGAGTACAATATCCTCAAAGATACGGGTTTTAAGATTCATTCTGACACCAAGAAGTTTGATATCCACATCGGTAAAATCAAGGTTACAGATAACTTCACCGTGGCTGATATACTCTCCGAGTGGTCAAAATATAAGGTCTATTGCTTCCTGAAATATGATGCCAACAATGAGAGCGCGATGCCCTCGATTGCAGTCGGCAGACCATACTCATCGAGCAAGGCACAGCCCGTGTTCCCCGAAGATGAATCGACAGGACCATTCAAGATATACTTCAACGAGCATGTGGCGCAGTCAT
>JAFYOF010000087.1 GCA_017560305.1 Alistipes sp. | reverse complement strand
TTTGACAATCATCTGTGCAAACTCCGGCAGCGGCTTATCAAAGTAGCGATGTGCATCGGTAAAGATTCTGCCACCCGTTGCAAGGCTCTCGCGGAAAACAGGATCAACCATCGAGCGACACTTGTCTATACTCAATGAGGCTCGCACTCCCGCAAAGCCATTGGCGATAAGATAGCACCTACACCCCCATTCGATGGGCGGTATCAACTCTGCCGGGAACTCCGACTTGCGGTACGATATGCCTTCGAGGGATAGATGCCACGGGCGCACGCGCTCGTCCCCCTGCGTCATATATGTAATAACAGACTCGGAGTTTACAGCCATCCACCACGCAGCCATTTTCGCAGCAAAGAGAACTTGCTCATTCTCTGCCTCAGCATAGGTGAGGTTATATTGCTCACAGATTGTTTCGTAGTCGAGCAAGCACTCCTCATCAACCTCTTCGGGCAGTTCGCTTATCATCGTCATCTCCTCTGAGGCTGCAAAGTCAATGAGGTTATCAATGGCAGACACGAGTATTTCGTGTTGCTGCCTCTCACGCTCTGTTGTGAAGTTGTTGTGATTACGCAGTATGCTCAATGCCTCATCAAAGTCCAACGCCAAACCTCTCAATGCTCGGTCAATCAGGAACGAGCATCGATGAGTTATGATATCCTCGATGATATCCTCACGCTCAGCACTGTTCTTCCAGTTGTGGATAAGCCTACGAAAAGCATCTCGGATAACCTCATACTCCCGTTGCGCTTCACTCTCTTGCCCTTTTGCCTCTACATCAGGGAGCGGAAGTTGGGCTACGACTTCGCTCCCAGAAGAAAATTTGCCACTTGCGAGCCTCGTTGTCTACCATAGCGGCGGTAATACTCCTCATCGGACATTATACCTCGATCATTGTGGCTCGCACCAGGCGTAACACCTCCCATGCCTCCAATGCCTGACATCACATTGAGTTGCTTTCCTACATTAATACCGAACTCCTTCTCAATCTCATCGGCAGATACTTCGTACTTATCCGTGATGAGCTCGTAAAGTTTGATACGGTCCTCGTTGTTCATATCGATGCGGTTAGAGTATTTGAACTCCAAGCCAGCAGGGATATAACCCATAGCTACAAGACGAGGTACAATCTCCTCGTTCATTATGTTCTCAATATATCGGCGGTAGACCTCGATACGCTCACGGAAGATATCCTGATGAGCCTTTGTAGAGCCCACATAGGATTGCATACCACCTGCCATAGACTCTGAACCCAACACAAGGTTTGCCACCTCGCTGTTTACAAACTCTATAAGACCTGTATATATCTTCTCCGAGTTCGACATCGTGAAGGTCTTGATATCGACCTCATCCTCGATACCCGTTACCACAACCTTGTTCTGAGCAGCATTAGCAATCTCGTTAGCCAATCGCTTGCGGTCTGCATTGCTCTCCGATACGGTCTTACCGTGAATAATGGGCTGACCATAGGTGTGAGAGAAGTTCACATAGTTGGCCACGGTAAACTTCTTGGCAAGGATAAGTGGCGTAGTTGCTGAGAATAGTCCGAGGTCGCCTGACGATATAAGCACATAGTTGCGCTGGTAGGCAGGATTACGCAAATCCCAATGCGGTTCCCAAATGCCTTGACGCTTGAGTACCGCCTTCTGGTCAGGGAGCACATTACGACGCTCGATGCTGTTTACCTCTGCAAGTTTCCCGGTCTTCGGATCGATAGTGGGCATAATCTCCAACAATGTGTAGCCATATAGTTTCGACTCCACAATGCCCTTGATGATTTTATCAAACTGTGAGCCCTGAATCTTCTGGGTGTTCTGAACATCCTTGATATACTTTCCCTTCTCATTGATACGAGCAAGCATATACCTATCACCGAGAATCTGGCTCTCCAAAGTCTCGATTACGGAGCGTATATGAGCGTCCTGCTGGAGGCAAGCATCGTAGAGGTCGATGAGTTTGGAGCGGTCATCGAGAATGTAGCCCGATTCTATATCTCCACGAACCGAACGATAACGATTGTTTCGCTCGATTTCTCGCACATATTCCTGTATGGTTTTCTTCGATGTTCGGAAGATGCTAGA
>JAFYOF010000086.1 GCA_017560305.1 Alistipes sp. | reverse complement strand
TTTGAGACGCTCTGCGACTTGAACTCCACGATTTCGTTTGTCACCAGACCGTGGTAGCCACGCATAATACCCTTCACCTGATAACCATTATATATTGCCGTGCGCGTTACGGCGCGGATTGCAGCATTCATACCAGGGGCGTCGCCTCCCGATGTAAGAATACCGATACATTTAATTGCAGCCATAGTATTCGAATTTTAAGTTTCTTTTGCAAAATTAAGCAAAATAATTGAATAATAAAATAGAGAAATAAAGATTGCAGAACATACTTATCTTATCAAAGAAATGATTATATTTGTAGTATAATGCGGTAATTATATGGGCATATTCGATATATTCAAAAGAAGAAAGGTGGCGAATGCAAAAAATGAGCCAACAGATTCCACCTTACCAAAACCTACGCAATACCTAAAACTCCTACAGTTCAACAAAGAGTTTGCAAAATTATTGTGTAAGGACGCTTATATTGCCCGCAGTGATTACAAACACCTTATTACTCTACACCAAGACACATATCAGTTCTTCAATTCGATAATGGAGACTAATATCGTGAATGAGTATGTTAACAAGAATAGTTTAGAGTTAGAACAAATCAAACTTTTCCTAAATCATTATTCTCAAATTCAAGATTTAACCAAAGACGCACCAATTGTCAAACAACATAACTCTCAATTTGTTTCCAATCACATAAAATCAGAGAAAGAGTATCTTGACAATATCCTCAAAGCTTGCGACCCTGCTATTTCGCTTGACAACGAGCAACGCGAAGTTGTGCTCTCTAACGAGGATTACACTTTAGTCATCGCGGGAGCAGGAGCAGGCAAAACCACAACCGTTGCCGCAAAAGTTCGATACCTAGTAGAGAAGCAAGGCATTACACCTGATCAAATCTTGGTTATTTCATTTACAAATAAGGCTGTAGATGAACTGCGCGATCGCATAAATCATATGCTAAAGATACCGTGTGAAATTACTACATTTCACTCTATTGGTTATTCCATTCTTCGTAAAGGCGAAGAGGAGCAGAAGAGAATTGTTGAAGGCGGATTTATGTACAATGTGGTTAACGAGTATCTAAAATCAAGAGTACTCCGTAACCCCGATCTTGTCAATAAATTGATATTGTTCTTTGGCTCATATTTCTCTGCTCCGTATGAGGGAGATAACCTCAACGAGTATTTTCAATTTGTTGCAAACGCAGATTTCTCAACACTTAAAAGTAATCTGCACGAGTATGTCAAAGAGGTCATAGATCGTAAAACAAATAGAGCGCAAACCCTAAACAATGAGGTGTTGCGCTCGATGGAGGAGGTGCGCATTGCGAATTTCTTGTATATGCATCAAATTGAGTATGAGTATGAGCCAATATATCAGTACCGCATTTTAGATGCTAACAAACCATACACTCCCGATTTTCGCATAAAGCAGGGTGATAAAGTCGCCTACATTGAACACTTTGGCATTACCGAAGATGGTCGTAGTAGCAGATACTCTGCGCAGGATCTTGAAAAATACAAATCAAGAATTAACGACAAAATTCGCTTACATAAGCAACATCACACAAATCTCATATACACCTTCTCACTCCACAAAGATGGCAGAGATTTCATCGACCACTTAAAAGACAAATTAACGCTTTTAGGGTTTGAATTAAACGAGCGACCAGCAGGAGAAGTGTATCAAAAGTTAGTTGATTCAGAGGAAAATAAATACATTACAAAACTAACTTGGTTAGTTTGTAGCTTTATTCAAAATTTTAAAACTCAAGGTTATAAACCAGAGCGATTCGATGACTTCCGCTTTGCAACAAAAAATGTTCGCACTAAACTATTTCTTGATATTTGCAGTGTATGCTACCACGAATATCAAAAGGCATTAGCAGAACAACATTGTATCGATTTTCAGGATATGATTAACGACGCTGCCGAAATTATAAAAAGAAAGCAGGTTGAAAAAGAGTATCTTGACTATAAATACATCATTGTAGACGAGTATCAAGATATATCTCGTCAGCGTTATAATTTAATTCGAGAACTCTCAAAATTATGTAGCGCCAGGATTATGGCTGTCGGCGATGACTGGCAGTCAATATACGCATTTAGCGGCTCGATTCTTCCCTTATTCACCCAGTTTTGTAATGAAATTGGATACGGTCAAGAGTTGAAAATTACGCGCACCTATCGCAATGCACAAGAAATCATTGACATTGCAGGAACTTTCGTACAAAAGAATTCAACGCAGATTAAGAAAGAATTGATATCGCCAAAAAGAATCGACAACCCCGTAATTATTAATACATACAGCGAGGAGTTCGAAAAAGAGAAAGACAAACCTGCAGGAGGAATATATCATAATCTTGGAAATGCGATACACAATGCAATAAACGAAATCGTTGAGTATAGTCAGCAGACAGGAAGCGCAAAAACACCTTCTATATTGCTTATTGGTCGTTATGGCTTTGATGCACGAAATATGTGTAAATCAAAAGAATTTAACTATGATGAAAAGAACGGCAGAGTTTACTCTGCAAAACTAGGCTCTAAAGTTAAATTACAATTTCTGACTGCACATAGTTCAAAAGGTTTGAGCGCAGATAATGTTATTATCATTAACGCAAAAGATGAAACCTATGGTTTCCCTTCAAAAGTTGATGATGACCCTATTTTGAATTTGGTAATTTCCAATGACACTTCGTACAACTACGCCGAGGAGCGTAGATTGTTCTATGTTGCATTGACCCGCACCAAAAATAGAGTTTTTATCATTACACCCGAACGCCGACCTTCTGAATTCATTAAGGAGTTGTTAAGCGAGCCTCACAACTATCCAAATGTCACTTTGCGAGGCGCGTTAAAAGTTGATGTTAAGACGACAAAACAGATAAAAAACTGTTGTCCTATTTGTGGATATCCAATGCAACGCAAATGGAACAAAAACTACGGTTTAAAACTTTGGATTTGCACCAACGACCAAGAGGTTTGCGGATATATGACCAACGACAAACTTGGAGGTGAACTATCCATCCAGAAATGTGACCGTTGCCAAGATGGATATCTAGTGGTAAAAAGTGGCAATAGTGATTATTTCTTGGGTTGCACAAATTACAAAACCGATAAAACTGGATGCAACCGAACTATTAGCCTAGACCATTATAGACTGTGGCACAACAACGACTTTGGAAATGAAGATAGAACACAATCTAAACCAAATTATCAATCTAACACAGAAGATATACCCACTCCCAAAAGAGAGCATCAAGAAATAAGAACATCCCAAGTTCAAACCACCTCACTTGGAAAACAAAGTATTACTGACGACAATTTTAATGGATTGGCTAGTTCCGATTGTGGAATAAAACAATTTGATCCAACTTCTCAAATAGATGCCAATCCAATCGATTTCCCAACATCGATCCCAACTCCTGCGCCAAAGCGCAAGCATAATGAAAGTTGGAAATCGCAAGTTCACACCGTCTCGCGTGAAGAATACTTTATTGAATTAGATGGTTTCAAGGTATTAGTTAGTTCTGAGGGTGAAATGATTACGGATTTAGACCTTCTTGGAAAATTAAGAGAATTTAGAATTAATGTAGCAAAAGAAAAGAATCTTCCTGCTTACTGCATTTTACAAAATAAGGCATTAGCAATATTGGCTACCGAAAAACCGACAACATTTGAAGAGTTGAGAGGGGTAAAAGGTATTGGAGATAAAACAATTGAACAATACGGAGATAAATTATTGGAGATTATAAAGCAACATATATTGGAAGATAGTTGTGTTATTATTCCCAATAACATTTTATAGATAAATCTGGTATTACGCCTCGCTTTGCCGAGGCGTATCTTTTTCAGCAAAGGAAATGCAAAGCGGGCGCAACGCCCGTATCTTCGAGTGAAACTCGCTACCGCCCCTACCACCGAAGATAATTTCGCGCGACAAGTTCAGCCGCCCTGCGGCTGTATCTTCGTGGGTATGGCGCAGAGCGCCACCCCCGCTACCCACGAAGATAAATTCTCGCGCCACACATTCGCACAAAAAAAAAGGTTGCCCCAAAAGACAACCTTTTCTTTTATATGTAACCCTAGAAATTGCTATAAGAAGAGGGTTTTCAAGGCTTGCGAAACTCGAAAAACCGCAGTTTACTGGGCGTAAATGAGGATTTTGAGAGTGAGCGTAACGCAGAAAACGCCTTATTATACAATTTCTTTTATTATCTGTATGGAC
>JAFYOF010000085.1 GCA_017560305.1 Alistipes sp. | reverse complement strand
TGGCGAAGCATTTCCGCCGAAAAGGTGTGCAAATATAGACACGATTTTGGAAACTGCAAAATTTTTCACAAGAAAATATTAAAAAAAATGCAAAATTCCCGTTTTTCTTCTCTTTTCACCCCTTTTTCGTGGGCAAATTCCTACTCAGGGGCAAATATTTTTTGTATATTTGCAAAAGGAAAGAACTAAAACAAACTAACGAATAATCTCTATGAAAAGACTATTTTTTGCAATCATTGCCCTTGTAGCGATGGCAAGTTGCTCCGCACCCGAGCAGATTCGCAGCGAACTGCGCGCTCCAGCCTATCCGCTCATCACCATCGACCCCTACACCTCGGCGTGGTCGGGAGCAGACAACCTCTACGACCGTCAGGTTATGCACTGGACCGAGAAGGACTTTCCTTTCGTGGGCGTGCTGCGCGTGGATGGCAAGACCTACCGCTTTATGGGCGTTGAGCAGGATTTGATGACCCCTATCGCGCCTATGGGTCGCGAGCAGGCGTGGATGGCCGACTACACCCTCGACAAGCCCGCAGGCGACTGGAAGGCGAAAGAGTATAACTCATCGAAGTGGAAGAAGTCTTTAGCGCCATTCGGCAGAGGTTACACCGACCTGAATAGCCACTGGGACTCGCCAAACATCTGGTTGCGCCGCAAGGTGACACTCACCGACGAGGATATGAACTCCGAGAGATACATCCTCAACTACTCGCACGATGATATCTTCGAACTATATATCAATGGTGAGCAGATTATCTCTACCGACAACACCTGGAAGGAGAACCTCACAATAGAGATTCCAAAGGAGAAGATTGCCGAGTGGGGCAAGGAGCTGACCATCGCAGCACACTGCCAGAATACTCTGGGCGGTTGTCTGGTTGATTTCGGACTCTACCGCACAGACGACACCGAGAAGCGTTTGGTGCAGACCGCCGTGCAGAGCTCTGCCGAGGTGCAGGCGACACGCACCATCTACACATTCACCTGCGGCGAGGTTGACCTCCGCCTTACATTTATGGCTCCCGCTATGCTGGAGGATTTGAACCTCGTTTCACGCCCCGTGAACTATATGACCTATGAGGTTGCGTCAAACGATGGTGCAGAGCACGATGTGGAGATCTACTTTGAGGCTGGCCCACAGTGGGCACGCCACGCCGACTCACAGAAGAGCATCTGCGAGACCCTCACCGACGACCGCTTCGCCTACGCCAAGGTGGGCACAGTGGAGCAGCCCGTTTTACAGAAGTTCGGCGACAATGTCCGCATTGACTGGGGTTACTTCTACCTCGCGGGCGACAAGGCAAAGTACACCACCGCCTCGGGCGACCCATTTGCTATCCGCAGCGAGTTTATTGATGCGGGCACAATCAGCAGCAACAAGGGCGAGTATCTCGCACTCACAGCGAACATCGGCAAGGTGGGAACGAAGGCCGTGAGTGATTATATAATGGTAGGTTACGATGACCTCTACTCCATTCTCTACTACGGCGAGAAGGTGCGCCCATACTGGAACCGAAAGGGCGACAGCTCAATCGAGCAGCAGTTCGCCTTGGCGGCTGATGAGTACCCATCGCTTGTGAAGCGTTGCGAGAAGTTTGACGCAAAACTTATGGCTAATGCTACCGAAGCGGGTGGCAAGGAGTATGCAGAGCTATGCGCCCTCGCCTACCGCCAGTCTATCGCAGCACACAAACTCATCGAGTCACCTGCGGGCGAGCTGGCGTGGATTTCAAAGGAGAACTTTTCAAACGGATGCCTGGGCACGGTGGATGTAACCTTCCCATCATTCCCACTCTATGTATATTATAATCCCGACCTGGCAAAGGGACTCCTGAACTTTATCTTCGAGCTCTGCGAGAGTGAGAAGTGGACACGCCCATACGCCGCACACGATGCTGGTCGCTACCCACACCTGCGTGGCGAGGACTACGGCGGCGAGGGTATGCCTATCGAGGAGTCGGGCAATATGCTCATTATGACCTCGGCAATATGCCAGGAGGATGGCAACGCCGACTATGCGCTCAAGCACTGGGATGTGCTGACCACCTGGGCTAACTACCTCGTAGAGAATGGTCAAGACCCACGCAACCAGCTCTGCACCGATGACTTTATGGGTCATCTGGCTCGCAACTCCAACCTCTCAATCAAGGCTATCCTCGGCGTGGCATCATACGCCAACCTTGCAAAGATGGCGGGAAAGACAGACATTGCCGAGAGCTATATGGCAAAGGCAAAGGAGATGGCTGGCATCTGGAAGCAGATGGCCAACGGAGGCGACCACTACCGCCTCACATTCGACACCGATCAGGATACCTGGAGTATGAAGTACAACCTTGTGTGGGATGAGATTCTGGGCTTCAATGTATTCGACGCCGACATCGCCGAGACCGAGGTGGCGTACTACCTCACAAAGTTCAACGCCTATGGTCTTGCGCTCGACCAGCGCAGCTACACAACAAAAAGTGACTGGCTGATGTGGTCGGCAACGCTCTCGTCGGACAAGGCTACATTCGAGAAGTTCATCACTCCGATGTACAACTTCTACAACGAGACTACGGGTCGCTGCCCAATGCCTGACCTCTACCAGACCAACTCAACAGACCACCGCACAGGCTGGTTGCAGGCACGCTCTGTCGTGGGTGGCTACTGGATTAAGATGCTCAAGGACAAGAAGACGAAGTAAAACCCTATGAAAAAGATAATTCTATTAATATTCGCTCTCGCCATTGCGCTTGGGTGTGAAGCAAAAAAGACATTCACCCTCTGGCAGCTCCCCTCACAGCGAAACGACATCGGCAACAGCTATGTCATCCGCACCCATAGCGGAAAGCTGATTGTTATGGATGGCGGCTACGAGGCGGAACGCGACTACTTGTGTGGTTTCCTCGCCGCTTTGGGTGGCGAAGTTGAGGCGTGGATGGTATCACACCCCCACAACGACCATATGGGCACCCTGAAGGAACTGCTGGAAAAGCCAAACGGGATAAAAATCAACAAAATCTATCACTCCCGCTTCACCGAGGCTCTCATCGACACCGAGGATAAGGTCTGGGCTGACTACACCCGCATATTCTACTCCCTGCTGGATAACCTCAAGGAGACCGAGGTGATTGATTGCCATTGCGGTGACGAGTTCTCAATTGACGGCATAAAGTTCAAAATACTGGGAGAGAAGAACCCCGACATACTCGGCAATGGCTACAACAACTCAAGTATGGTAATCAAGATGTGGGACAAACACAAGTCGTTCATCTTCCTCGGCGACCTTGGCGTTGAGGCTGGCGACAAGCTGCTTGCATCGGAGTACGCCGCCGACCTTGAGTGTGACTATTTGCAGTTGGCTCACCACGGCAACTGGGCGGTAAAGAAGAATTTTTATGAAAAGGTGAAATTCCGCGCCGCACTTTGGTCAAGTCCTTCGTGGCTCTACAACAACGATGCCGGCAAGGGCTTCAACACAGCCCATTACGAATCGGTCATCGTGCGTGGCTGGATGGAGGAACTGGGCATCAAGGATCACTATGTTTCGTGCGAAGGCTTGGCAAAGATTGAGTAAAAAAGATTGAGTAAAAACCTAAAACAATAAACATATGAAACGACTATTTTTTGCAATCGCGGCACTCGCCGCAATGGTGGGATGCTCTGCGCCCGAGCAGGTGAAGAACGACCTGCGCGCACCAGCCTATCCGCTCATCACCATCGACCCCTACACCTCGGCGTGGTCGGGTGCTGACAACCTCTACGACCGTCAGGTTATGCACTGGACCGAGAAGGATTTTCCGCTGCTCGGCGTGATAAAGGTTGACGGCAAGCCTTACCGCTTTATGGGCGTTGAGGATGATATGCTCACCCCTATCGCAGCCATCGGCTACGACATCCCCTGGGAGGCAGCCTACACCCTCGACAAGCCCGCAGGCGACTGGACAGCAGCAAATTACAATGACTCGAAGTGGCAGAAGTCATACGCCCCATTCGCCTCGAACGAGTACTTTAGCAAGACACGCTGGACAAGTTCCAACATCTGGGTGCGCCGCACCGTGGAGATTAAGCCAGAGGACCTGGGCGCTGACAGATATTTCCTGCAGTACTCGCACGACGACATCTTCGAGCTCTACATCAACGGCGAGAAGCTCGTAAACACGGGCAACACCTGGAAGGAGAATGTACTCCTTGAGCTCACAAAGGAGCAACTCGCAAAGTGGGGCAACCGCCTCACCATCGCAGCATACTGCCAGAACACTCTGGGCGGTCAGCTGGTTGACTTTGGCGTATATCGCGTAAGCAACGCCGACAAGAAATTGAGCGAAACCGCTACACAGACATCAGCCGATGTTCAGGCGACACGCACAATCTACGACTTCACCTGCGGTGGCGTAGATTTGAAGCTCACATTTATGGCGCCAGTGTTAATGGATAACCTCGATTTGCTCTCACGCCCTGTGAACTACATCACCTATGAGGTGGCATCAAATGATGGCGCAGAGCACGCCGTAGATATTTACTTTGAAGCAGGTCCACACTGGGCACGCAACACACCATCGCAGAAGACCGCTTGCGAGACCCTCGCCGATGAGCGCTTCACATACGCAAAGGTGGGTACTCTCGACCAACCAGTTCTGGCAAAGCACGGCGACGACATCCGCATCGACTGGGGTTACTTCTATATGGTGGGTGACAAGAGCAAGTTCACCACCGCTTCGGGCAACCCATACGCTATGCGCAACTCATTCCTTGAGGGGGCATTGCAGAGCGGTGAGGGCGACTACCTCGCTATCGGCTCTAAGCTCGGCAATGTGGGCGCAAAGCCAGTGAGCGACTATATTATGGTGGGCTACGATGACATCTACTCAATCCTTTACTACGAGCAGAAGATTCGCCCATACTGGAACCGCAACGAGGACAGCACAATCGAGGAGCAGTTCGCATTGGCGGCTGATGAATACAAGTCACTTGTCAAGCGCTGCGAGAAGTTTGACGCGCAGTTGATGAAGGAGGCCTATGAGGCTGGTGGCAAGGAGTACGCCGAGTTGTGCGCCGCTGCCTATCGCCAGTCTATCGCCGCCCACAAACTCATCCAGACACCTAACGGCGAGCTGGCTTGGCTCTCGAAGGAGAACTTCTCCAACGGATGTATCGGCACTGTGGATGTGACCTACCCATCGTTCCCTCTCTACGCATACTACAACCTCGATATGGCGAAGGCGCTCATCAACTTCATCTTCGAGCTCTGCGAGAGCGACAAGTGGGACAAGCCTTATGCTGCTCACGATGTGGGTTGCTATCCACACGTGTGGGGCGAGCGTTACGATGGCGGTATGCCAGTCGAGGAGTCGGGCAACCTGCTCGTTATGACCGGCGCAATCTGCCAGTTGGAGGGTAAGGTTGACTACGCCCTGAAGCACTGGGATGCCCTCACACAGTGGGCTGACTACCTTGTTGAGCACGGCGGCGACCCTGCTCACCAGCTCTGTACCGATGATTTTATGGGTCACTCATCTCGCAACTCAAACCTCGCAATCAAGGCGGTTTTGGGTATCGCGGCTTACGCCGATATGGCGAAGATGGCGGGCAAGGATGACATCGCCGAGAAGTATCGTGCCGACGCTGAGCGCTGGGCAGCATTCTGGAAGGAGAACGCAGCCGAGGGCGACCACTACAGCCTCACATTCGACCACCCACATCCAACCTGGAGCCAGAAGTATAACCTCGTATGGGACAAGATATTGGGCTACAATGTATTCGACCCGGAAATCGCGCCAACCGAGATTGCCTACTACCTCACAAAGTTCAACAAGTATGGTCTTGCGCTGGATAGCCGTGGCGCAGGTGCAAAGTGCGACTGGGTGGCTTGGACAGCAACGCTTGCCGACGACAAGGCGACATTCGAGAAGTTCATCATCCCGATGTATAACCTCTACAACGAGTCACGCGGTCGTGTACCTATGAGCGACTACTACCGCACCGACACCAATACCCACATCGGTATGCAGGCTCGTTCGGTAGTTGGTGGCTACTGGATCAAGATGCTCTCGGACAAGATGACAAAGTAAAAGCCAGGAGGCGATAATTCCGTAAAGTTGTAGTCAGATTTAGCATTTGACTACAACTTTTTTATTTCCACAACCCTTTCTGCCATAAAGTTTTTCCGTGAAATTGATTTACAATCAATATTTATGCCTATCTTTGCCCTCAAATATACTTCTATAACACAAAAACAATTTTTATTATGAGAAAACTTTTCTTGGCAGTTGTTGCTTTCGCCGCTATGGCAGTTAGCTGCAGCACACCAGCGCCTGTGAAGAACGAGTTGCGTGCTCCATCGTACCCGCTCATCACAATCGACCCTTACACATCGGCTTGGTCACCCGCTGACAACCTCTACGACCACCAGGTAACTCACTGGACAGGCAAGAAGTTCCCATTCCTGGGTACATTGCGTGTTGACGGTCAGGTTTACCGCTTTATGGGCGAGGAGGAGAATGTAATGACTGCTCTTGCTCCAGTTGCTTCTCAGGAGGCTTGGACTGCATCTTACACCCTCGACAAGCCAGCTAAGAAGTGGGCTGAGGCTGACTTCAACGACAAGGCTTGGAAGCAGGCACCTGCTCCATTCGGTACAAAGCAGTACTACGATGTAAACACAGAGTGGGGTTCATCAGACATCTGGGTACGCCGCACAGTGGAGTTCAACCCAGAGGAGGTAAAGGGTAACAACCTCTTCATCCTCTACTCACACGATGATATCTTCCAGCTCTATGTAAACGGCGAGGAGCTTATCGCAACTGACTACTCTTGGAAGGAGAATGTCTACAAGCAGATTCCTGCTGAGATGGTTGCTAAGGCTAACGGCAAGCTCACTATCGCTGCTCACTGCCACAACCGCACAGGTGGTGCTTTGGTTGACTTTGGTGTTTACTCACAGCCTTCAAACGCTGTTGTAATGAACCAGACTGCTGTTCAGACATCTGCTGATGTTCAGGCAACACGCACAATCTACACATTCACTTGCGGTGGCGTTGATTTGACACTCACATTCGCTGCGCCTATGTTCCTGGAGGAGCCTGAGTTGGTTGCTCGTCCTGTGAACTATGTGACTTACGCTGTTAAGTCTAACGATGGTGCAGAGCACGATGTTGAGGTTTACTTCGAGGCTGACACTCACTGGGCACAGAACACTCCAGCACAGAAGAGCACAAGCTCGGTTGAGGCTGACGAGAAGTTCAACTATGTTAAGACTGGTACAGTAGCGCAGAAGATTCTTGCAAAGAAGGGTGATGACCTCCGCATCGACTGGGGTTACTTCTATATGGCTGCTGACAAGAACCACACTAACGCTGTGGGCAACGCACTCAACCTCCGCAAGTCATTTGTTGAGGGTGGCGAGGTAGCATCTACAAACGACGGCAACCAGATCGCTCTCTCTGCAAAGATCGGCAAGGTAGGCGCTGCTGAGGTTAGCAACTACATTATGCTCGGTTACGACGATATCTACTCTATCCAGTACTTCGGCGAGAACATCCGTCCTTACTGGAACCGCAACGGCGACAGCTCAATCCAGCAGCAGTTCGCTTTGGCAGCAGCAGAGTACGCATCGTTGATGAAGCGCTGCGTGAAGTTCGACGCAAAGTTGATGCACGACGCTACAATCTCTGGTGGTAAGGAGTATGCAGAGTTGCTCGCATTGGCTTACCGTCAGGCTATCGCTGCTCACAAGCTCATCGAGACTCCTAACGG
>JAFYOF010000084.1 GCA_017560305.1 Alistipes sp. | reverse complement strand
GAGCGCAATCTGAGAGTGGCTGATTTTATTTGAAGCGATAGTCCAACCGCCAATAGTTCCCTTTGTGAAAGTACACTCAAGGCCATTGATATAGTTTGTATTGATAATATCACTCTTGATACTTGCCGCATCGAGTTTTGCAGCTGTAATACTACCCACAGCAATGCGGTCTGCCGAAAGCGTACCAGTCGTAATGCTTGATGCATTGATAGCTACGGCATTTACCTGCGAGGCTGTCAATGTACCTGTATAAACTCCCGTCGAGGATATCTTAGTAAGTTTAGGAAAGTCATCGCCTCCCAAAGCCTCGGTGATGGCATCAATACCTTCGGTCCAATTAAGGGACACTGCGTTAGCAAAAGTTACATTGCCACTTGCATCCCACGAGATGTTTCCCGCGGCAATCTGTCCTGAACCATCATTGTTGAGTTTCCACTTTGTCCCATTTGTGATAGAACCATCACTGCCAAGCGCAACATTTCCCTTTCCTATCTCACTTGTTGAGATACGCCAACCTGCTATTACATTATTGGACCCTAAATGCGCGATACATTTACCATTATAATCAGTCGCATAAAAGCCATAGTCAGTATCTGAGTTATAGAACAACTGTACTCGCTGTCCCGAAGTAGCAGTAGCCGTTGATGCATAGACTACAATGCGCTTATTAGCGGCATCAAGCGAAATCTGAGAATTGTATATCTTATTTGTTCCGATTGTCCAGTTGCCAATCTTGCCCTTTGTGAAAGTACACTCCAGACCATTGATGTAGGTCGTATTGATGATATCGCTCTTAATGCTGGCTGCGTCAAGTTTGGCGGCAGTGATACTTCCTGCGGCAATACGGTCTGCTGAGATAGTCCCAGCGGTAATCTGCGAGGCGGTAATACTACCGGTATAGACTCCATCTGCGGTAATTTTCGTCAACTTTGGGAACTCATCTCCACCCAATGCCTCGGTAATTCCATCAATTGGCTCGGTCCAGTTTAGTGACACGGAGTTTGCAAAGGTTACATTGCCACTTGCATCCCACGAGATGTTACCACCTGCCACAGCACCTGCACCTGTTGATTCCAAACGCCACTTATAGCCACGAATACCCGTTGAGCCAATAGTCATCGAGCCTGATGCAGAAGTGTAGGTAGTTGCCGTATTCTTCTTTGTACCTCGGTAGATGCTATCGCTATCAATGTTCCATCCTCCGATAGTTCCTTTGGTTGTTGTGAGCGTTAGTGCGTTGATATTCGTAGCAGTGATAAGCGTCGATTTCAGCTCATCGGTATTGATATAGGTTGCTGATATCTTACCTGAAGTAATCTGCGAGGCAGCGATGTTGATAGCATTGACCGTATCTGCCGAGAGCGTCCCCGTGAAGATGCCGTCCTTGTCGATATAAGTTGCACCGACCCACTGCATACTTACTGCCGAACCGAACTCAATTTTACCCGTCGAAGCGTTATACTTGACATACTCATTGCCATAGCCCAACTGCACATTACCTCCATTATCCACAGAGAAGGTCTTGTATCCATCTTTGAAGCCATATATACCATTGACTGTCTCGGTGGTGATAGTTCCCGAGGCAGTCTTTGTGCTTAGCGAGAATGAGCCAATGGCGACACCCGAAATAGTACCGTCTGAGTTCTTCGTTCCTGCAAAGATTTTGGGAGTGATAACGGTATTGCTGTTGATAAGATTCTTGCCGTTGTTCCACTCATTCACCCAATCCAAGAGATTAGCATCTGCACCCGCAGCACCCGTATCGCCTTTTTTTGCTTTTGACCATACGAAGGAGAGTTTGTAGGTGGTGCCGGAGATAGTAATAGGAATCTCTATCTTGCCGTGGTCTGCAAGAGTGGTCGTATTGGCGGATACAGCAAAGGTTACAGTCTTGTTGGTATTGTTGACTGTAACAGACGAAAATCCAGTCGGCTTGGTAATCGAGCCGATGGTAAAGTTTGTAAAATTGCTATCGTTCTGTGTTACGGTGATTGTAGAGGTTACAGAGACTGCAGAGAGTATCTTTCCGTTCTGATCTGCCGGAAAGATGTACTCTGAGAGTGATTGAGTTATCGTGTAACCATCCTTCTGTATATTGATTGTTGCCTGACCACGGGCAATAAGCGTTTTTGCCATACCTTCACTTTATGAAAGTATAGGGCAAAATAGGCTCTAAAGGTTGCTGGCTATAGAATTTTTACATTGCCATTACCATATCGGTTGAAGTGGTAATGCATAGGTGAGAGCATACTCGTCTCGTCAAAAGGAGTGAAGTAGATCTCATCGGCGAGACCGGCAACATACCAGTTTCTGGTTTGAGCAGAGTTCCAACTGTGGCGTTCAAAATCTCTCACTGTATCTATGAACATTCGACCTTCATCGATCGCCTCTTGATACTCTGCAGGAACACGCTTGTACATAGCTCGGCCAAGAAATAGTATAACCGGATGTTTATGTTCAAGAAAGAAGGTGAGTAATCTCTTTTCAAGTGGAGAGTGGAAACCGCTGATGACAACAGAATCTGTTTTACATATTTCTTCTGCCCAAGCAATAACTCTGCTTTCGGTTTCAGGAGTGACCGAACGAGAAGCGAAGAAGGCTACAAGATGTCGCTCCAACAAATCCGTATTTCCGAGCGAGCTCATAAAAAAGCGTGGGTATCTGTATTATCTTACCCTCCGCTCAAGGCCTTCGCTGCCCGTCTGAATGAATAAGCAACACAGACAGCCCACGCCAGATGTATATACGAGCAATCACTGCGCCATAAACGCAGTGTGCGGATATTCATCCTAAGTGGACGCCTGAATTGACTTACCTCATTCAAACTATAAAGTTGCGAAGTTTAGAGCGAAGAAGTATTGTCAACCATCGTCTATAACATGTTGGTAGTTGTGGTTTCTACCACAACGCCACCACAAATATAATTCATTTTTGACGAATTATCGCATATCCATCAATAAATCTTTACATTAACAAAAATCAGCGGCAGGCAAAATGCCCACCGCCGACGCAAGAAAGATGTGTGTATGTGTTGTTATTTTGATACTTCGCACATCAGTACGCCTTTGCCCGTAACATCGGTCTTTGCGACTGTAATGCTCTTACCGGTGTAGGTCTTGACCACGGTTGTACCCGCCGAGTTCCAAAGTTTCCAAGTGTAGGTATATGCTGTGCCGTCAGCATCCAACTCCTCGCCATTGCGATAGAGAACAGCCGTTGCATCAACATCATTACCGTTATTCTTGATGGTGAAACCCTTCTGGCTTACCAAATCCACGGTAATAGGATCTGACATATCGGTAAACGAGATAATGTCGCATACAACCTTATTTGCTGAGGCATTACCCGCTGATGTGTCAGTGTCCTTGATAGCACACTTGAAGGTCTCGAAGTTGAGTACTGCATCACTGGTGATAGTAATCTCGTTTGTTGTCCAGCCTGCTGTTACACCACGCTGGTTTGTCGAGGTAAGGCAAGCCCAACCCTCACCGAGCATAGAGTTATAATATGGACAAGATACTGTCGCACCCGAAGATGCCGCAGCACTCAATGTCGATGTGAGCGTAACAACTCTTGTAGATGTGTTCACCGAAGATATGGTGTACTGTGCTGAACCGATGGTAATCTTACCGCCAGCCTCCATATTCGCCACAGACGCTACGGTGATGGTGCTTGCACCTGAAGTAGCTGCTGTACTCAATGTGGTGTTGGCAAATACTGCAGAGTCCTTGATTCCCCAAGCGTAGGTTACATTATCAGTATCAATTGTTGCACCACGCCAAAGGTCGCAGTGTGCTTTGAGCGACTCAACCTCGTCATTCTTGAATACGATGCCATCGGGAGCGTATGCCACGGCAGCAATCATAGCACCAGCATTCAGGTGCTGGGTAAACTGAATCTCCGAGCGGAAAGGAATCTCCAAGCCGTTAGCGTCGATGTATATCGCCTCAAAGGTGTATCGCACCTGTGGTGCCGATACGGTCATATGGTTTGCCTTGATGGTGAGGGCATACTTTGCCGATGCCGCACCAATAGTACAGCTATCCTGACCTGATGTGATTGCCGTACCGTTCTTGTACCACTTTGCCGAGCCACTCTTGACACCTGCCGTAAGTGATGCAGCATTTCCTACCGATGTAATCTGGTCGGTAGAACCCTTGCCACTCACAAAGAGCGAAGGAGTGAGAATCAGATACGGAGATGCTGACCACGAAGGAGCATAAGCGTTGGTATCCTTGTTATAAACCTGTGTTAAGGGCTGCGATGAGCCGATGAATGCTTGCAAGGTAACAGCATCGTTCTGGTCGATGATGGTTACCTGACCTCTTGCTACTTTTACTGCCATAGTTCTTTATTCTAATGTTGTTGATATTTCTACTTCACAATCGAAGACGGCTTTATACCATACATCCTCTTCGGTTATCTCTAACTCTCTGCCGTAGTGATTTGCCGAGTTCCAAATCTTGTCAGACTCAGCATTCTTACTTGTCCTTCTCCATAGGAAGTTACCGTCTGGAATAAGGTGTGTAATATCCTCGCCACCTCGGTAGACTCTCGCTACAAGCGTTGTCGAGACTATGCCGTTACGGAATGTTGTGCCATTCTTCGATTCTACATAAACAGAATAGGTGGGTTCGCCATCATAAAGTTTGAAGATGGTGTGAGTTGCTGTATATTCTTCGCCATTTATCGTTGCCGTATAGCGTAGAGTCAGCACATCACGACCTTCCCAGCCGTGAAAGTTGGCAGGCAACTCAAAAAGCGAGGAGTTGTTATTTGCATCTCTCCACGCACTATCTGCTGAGAGGTATTCCCAATGGCGAGTATCAGGTTCAAAGTTGTACTCTGTCGCTATGATAGTTATGCTTTGAGGATCGCACTCGCCCGTAAGAGCATTTGAGTAGTGAAATGTCGTACCACCTGTGAGCGACACAGAGAGAGGCTTTAGTTGTTCCTGCGCCTCCTCATCAAGGTCTTCCCAACGGATGCTTACATCTCGAAGCTCAATCGTATCTTTTGACCATTTGAAGCGACCAGATGCGAAGTGTCCCGTACCATCCTGATTGATAACAAAAGAGCCATCGCGCGAGGATATAGAGCCGTCATCGTTGAACCTAAGCAGAGGATTTTGTATCGTGCCACCCACGCCACCTCTGTTAAACCATGCACCATACTCCTCCGTGTAGTTGAGTGTGCCATCTGTTGCCTGATAAGGTGTTGGCTGCTTACCCGCTTCCAACTGTGGAGCAGTTACGATAAGTGGTACCTCTGACGATATACCAAGGCTCATATTCGGAGCATCGGATTTGCGTATCGGGAATGATACCTTATGACGCAGCCATCGCTCTGCCTGGTCTATGACAATATCGCCAATTAGGTGCTCATCTTGATAGAAACGCACAGAGCCGACCTCCTCGGCATAGAGCCATACAGAGAAGCAGTAGTAACTACCGAGACGCTCATTCCTCCAATCTGCATTCTGAGCGAGTATATAACTATCAGTCGTTAGGCGCACACACTTGCCAGTGCCAACCGGCGAAGATGCTACAACCTCATTAGCCCCAGCAAAGTCGCACGACAGAGAGTCGAGCAATACATTCTTATGAATCTTGCCCACATAGAATGTCGCACCGAAACCATTCTCATCGCCTGCGGTGAGTGTTCCGGCGATATTGACATTGCGTGTGGCATAGAGGTTTTGAAAGTATGCTCCATAGCCCTCCAATACTCCAAACACTGGGTCAATAACGCCCGATACTTTACCTACACGCGCCTTTGTTGCATCGGTAAAGACTGCGACAGATGAGAGTCTGATGACATTAAGATCTGCCACCTCGCACCATTCCCCGGTATTGGTAAGGTCTAGCGTCAGACTGCGACTATATTGCTTGGGATACTCAACCGTGAGTGCCCATAGTTTGTACTCCCATTCTGACGATAGTGAAATGCTATCCTCGGCATCTATCTTTTCGCCATTGGTATAGCCAAATGAGATAGTGGCATTGGCGTTCTGCGATGCTCGTACCTTGAATGAAACCAACAGCCTTTCGGGATGTGCAACCGACTCCTCCAATGTCTGCTTTATACCGTAGGATCCACTGCCTGTAATTCGGACAATACGATTTGCCTCGCTATCCTCACTGCGGTACTCCGTGGCAGTTTCTCCATAAACGGCATACTTCGCTTTGTCGGGAATATCTACAGTGCCTCCCGCCATTGTAGGATAGCATAGCGAACGCTCGGTGGCCATTCCGTCGATGATATCCATATATGGTGCATCACTATCCGAGGCAGTGAGATACATTGCTCCGCTACGGTCAGTTTTCGTGAGGCTTGTGATACGAATAAAGTCCAACAACTCGCCACTCTTAGGCTCATCACCGTCGAGTAGAGCACCGATAAAGTATGTCGACTCCTTGCCATCAATGATATCGATACCCGTCTCCACAACAACCATAAGCGTGTAGATGCTTTGGTTTCGCTCGGCATACTGACGGCGCACAACATCTCCGACCTGCAGACCTTGCGTCTTCTGCGAGTCGGAGTCTATGCGAATCTTATATTTCGAGTAGTTATATACCGCCATTGTTATGCTATTTTCTCTACACTGTCGCCCGAGCAACTGTCGCTAATCCAGAGCGAACCATTGGTTGCCGAGAGTTTCTTTACCTCAAACTCGTAGGCTCTAAACTTCTTGCGGGCCACAACCTCGTCAAAGGTCGCTGTAACATTACCTGTCGTGCGGTTCGTCTGTATAGCCCAGCCACTGCCGGCAAAGCCTGTTGAGAAGAACTCCGATGATAGCGTTCCTCCGAAGTAACTATTGCCAAAGTGCTTGATACCATCGCCGACTGCCTGCAAACGAAAGCTCTCTGTTAAGTATAGGACTCCATCGGTCAAACGGGTGTAAGAACCATCAATTCCTATATGCCCAACAGCCTCAATAGGAACATTTGAAGCAACAAAGTCTGCATCCGTATTTACGAGAAAAGTCTCGCTATATCTGTCCTGCGGTGCATATCTGCTGGTGGATGCTCGTTGTCTGAATGATGTCTTATGAGGAATAATAGTTTGTACTCCGTCAGCCTCATAGACGACATTTGTAGAGATTGAAACTTGCTCTTTATCTCCCGTTATAAGTATCCCGTCAGCTGTGCCTAAACGCAGATTCTTGTGTATGACAACGCCTTCATCGTTGCTATCCACGCGATACGAAGAGAGCAACTCTGCACCGTAGTTATGCCTTACAGTCAGTGAACCCGGGAAACAAGCCTTACCGTATGGAGTGAGCATCAAGCAATCACCATCTATATCCGATATGCCAGAGAAAAGACGAATCTTGGGAGTATCATCGCTTCCCAAAAGCAAATCGCTACCGATACTGCCCAGTCGTATAGTTTCTCCCACGCGAGTGAGTACCGATTTACCTGCTATGCGAATACCGAAACCATCAAGGAACGAGAGGTAACCGCTGAGAGCCACATCTTCGCCCGAGAATAAAAGTAGCGTATTGCCCTTATCGCCCAACTGCACACCATATTTCGCCGACAATACACCATTGAGTGAGGTTGTTCCGTGAACGGTAAAGTCTTTATGTACCGTTCCGTTCTGCATAGTCCAATCAACTATCACAAGGTTGGCATTGCCCTTATGGTAGACATCTTTGCCGCCCACCTGCAACGATGTTGGCGAAATGAAGATTCCGCTCTCCTTATCTCCAATAGTCCATTCACCTGTGGAGTGAACAGAGCCACTAAGCAGGTCAATGTTCGACGCATCTATGGTGGCTGTTGCCTTGTATTGGTCATATCGCAGGACATTTCTGCCTCCAAGATAAAGAGCATCGCCTCCGAGTTTGAGGTTGCCCGTAATCTTAATGCCATACTCAATTGCTGAGACAACACCTTCGCCATCTGTAACCTCCTCCGAATAGGTTTCAAGGATTCGGGTATTGGCTACACCAGCCTCAAAACCATAGTTGGCGCGGAAGATACCCGTCATATCTCCGCCCGTCTTCTTGAGGTAGTCTATAAGCAGACCACCGCCTGACTCACCACCTTCGCCAGTAACAGCACCGGCAATGGCAGAGGCAAATCCGTAGGCGGTGTTTTTGAGTCGTACACTCGTCTCATCGCCCTCTTCAACGCCATAGGGATGTTCGGCATCCTTCTTCTGCTGGGCATTGAAGAAGTTATGGTACAACTGCGAGTAGATCGAGTAACAAAGACTCGACCTATCAAGCTGCTCTATGTCGGGATGTAGTTGTACACTCATTACTTCGTAAAGCTGGTTTTAGAGAGGAACTTCTGAATCTTGGTGGATAGCGTAATAAAGTTTGGGAAGTTGACAGGTGTCATCGTACCCATCAGTGTTGGCGTCATAATCTTGCTGCACTCGGTCATAAAGTCGAGCATCAGCTGCGCTAATTCATTACCCAAAACAAGCGGCTCGGTGGCGTTCTCATCGCCTAATGTTACCTTGTTGTCAGCCAACGCAATGGTGGTAGAATTAACCTTCTGAACTACTTTATCTGCCGTTTGTTTAACTTCTGATTTATCGACTGTTTGAGTAATAGTCTCCGCATCCATAACAACCGTAGCCTCTTTGTCCTTGTCGTTCTTGACTGTGGTGGTAACGGCAGTCGCTGTGTACTTGGTCGCTGTCTCATTTCCTGTCGGTTCCAACTCATCATAATCAGGTGAAGAGTCGCTATCGGGGTCCAGCTCCTCGGTCTCGGTAACACCAATAGTTGTCTCGGTATGAGCCGTAAGGTTGATGATATTGACGTGCGAAAAGTTTACGATGTAGGCATACTTTGTTGCCGCATCCATAAAGATGGTAACATCGGAAAAGAGTGTCGGCACAATCAGAAAACCGCCCTCATTGTTGGTGGCAGCAGAGAGCAAAACACCCTTGTGGATTATAGGCTCTGTGGAGGCTGTTTCATCTGGATATTCGCCCACATCAACAGTGCCGCCATACTCCTTGAACTCCGAGTCTGCAGGGTCATCGTGAACTTTTGCCACATAGCCGTGAATCATACGGGCAGTACCTACGCCCGACATACCGCCCGGTGCCATATTGACACGCTCCATACTGCGACCCAACGCTATCTTGCGAATCGCCTCACGAATGACTATCTGATTTGACTTATCTGCAGACATAGTTTTTTTAAAAAGAATAGTGCTTAAGTCTTGACTTTGGTGATTATTTTTTGTATATTTGGGAAGCAATGAATGTTTAACTTGAAAATAGAATCGCTTATGAATGAAAACAATTTCTTAGAAGAAAAACATGAAGATCTTAAGTATTCCATCGAATACTGTGACAAACTCATTGAACAGAATTCTATGCAGTTTGAACAAAAGATTACTTACATTAGCGCAGGTGCAATTGGAGCGATCTTAGTTTTCGCTAAAAACAATGTCGGATGCAGTTGGATTCTTATTTCTGGTTTAGTTATACTAACAATATCATGCATGATGAATATTTATTCATTCATTTGGTATCGTATACTGTTAAAAAAAGACTATAACCGGTTTTATAAGATTTCGTCACATTTAACTTCACATATTGAAGGACGATGCAAAGATGAGTCTCTTAACAAATATATTAATATGCCGTATGAGGATTTTCGTGCAGAAATTAATTCTATAATAATTAAACGCAATAGAAAAGCCGACATGTATAATCATATTAATGTTATCGTTCTATTCATTGGTATAATTCTTATTTCACTATATGTTATATCAGCAATCATATGAGCAAGCAAAGTAAAATACGCAAGAATAAATTAAACTCAACTATAACTCGATATACCCATAAGCGCCGCAGTCGTGTATTGGTTGAGATTACATATTTTAGGTTGAACCAAATGGTTGAATCTGGTAGGATTGAACTACTTGATAAGAACTTTACTTTACCAACAACTGGCAGTGTGAAGGTTGTAGGGATGAGTGTTGGATGTGTCTCAGGTACTGGTCTCCTGCCCAACAGACCCCCTGTTCGACAGATTGTGATAGCGACACAGGATGGTCGTAAATGTAGAGGAGTTATTAAAGTTCAAACCATAAAACCACAATAACTTTTTCCATAGGTTCTCTTGTAATCGCCTGCAAGCCTTCCCGACTTACGGGCGATGTTTGTTTTATGACTCTACTGACGAACATTCACAAAATCCGCAAATTCGTCAGTAGAGTTTGTTATTTGTGAATCTTATACGGTATCGAAAGCGTTTGCCTATACCCACCAACCCCAAAGTTTGTTGTTACCTCTTCGACGAGATAGACTCCATTCTTTGAGGGGTTGCGGTGGTCGATTAGCTCAACCTGTACCGCAGGTGGAAGCCCAAAATCACCAAAGATTGTGAGACTTCCCGTGATGCCGTTAAGGTTGTAGTTACGGAAGTACTCCGTTGTCTCCTCGACAAGTTCATCCGAGGAGATACCGATATGTGGCGACATATACGGAACAACGGTATATGTCGAGAGATCCACCTTGTTTTTGGTTTCTGCTCCCGAGGCCGTTGTATTGCCTGTAACCTTATGCGACTTCTTCGATATCTGGGTAGCATTTACCGTCTGATATTGCTTGCTGCCTGGTGTGGCAGGGTCATATTCGGGATTTAGGCGAATGGTAACCTCAAAGAATTTTTCGTCCGTGCCCATAGCCTTGCCTGTTACCGCCAAGAACTTCGGGTCGGTCTTTACGACTTTAAGTGATGACTGCGCCACATGCTCGTTGAAGTATATCTTGAATGGTCCTGTCGATTCATCTTCAGGAAACACGGGCTGTGCCTTGCTCGATGAGTATGGTCTGCCGACAGCAATCGAGGGCATAGCACTCTCGTTGTTGGCATCGTATTTCAGGAAGCAATAAACCTTATACTTCGACCACTCGGAGAGTATATCGGCCACGGTGAAGTTGTCCGTAACCTTAATTTTACCGATGTGTATATCAAACTTC
>JAFYOF010000083.1 GCA_017560305.1 Alistipes sp. | reverse complement strand
TTGAACGACTCGCCAAGCGTAGTAGCTCCAGGGTTACCTGTACCCCAGAATGGCGAAGCACCCTCAGCATATGGCAGATAGCACTTGTCGGCAAACGACCAATCCTCGAAGCCAGCGTTGATAAGCTCGAAGGTATCCTCAGTTGTAACGCTAACGATATTGGTTACATTCTCGCCAGAGTAGGCCATAACCTCATACTTAGTAAGAGTATTAAGACCCTCGATGCAAGCAGAGAAGCTACCTCCATCGATAGTTACATTCTCTACCTCGGTCCAATCTGCAGCACCCGCCACTCTATAGCGGAAGCCCATAGTCTGTCCACTGCGGCCATTAGCATAGAGCCATATGCGCTTTGCCCACGCATCTACAGATGTGAACTCAACCTCCACTTCCTTAGGGATAATACGCAAGGTCCACATTTCCTCGATATCATCGTGATAATTGATAATAACATTACGCACCGTATTCTCGAACGAACTCAATGAGAATGGATCGGGAGAGTAAGATGTAATATCTCGTGGACCGAACTTTGCTGCAAGGATTTTAACATTGTTCAAATCAAAGTCCATAGGTACATACGCTGTAGCGATATGGCCATTTGGATCGATCTCCGATTCACCGATCTGACCCTCGACACGGAACTCGTATGACATACTCTGCTCGGCAGTGATAGTCCACTCGAAAGTCTGATATCTCGACAGATTGACATACAACGGATTGCGCAGGTCAAAAGTTCCAGGAAAGACTACATCGGATGTTGCGCCCTCGGTAAAAACAACATTTGAGATATTCACCTTGCGAATATCGGTTATCTCATCGAGCGTGAGTTTTACAGTATGATTGGTTGTGTTAATCACTGGCTGCGACAACAAACCCTCGGCGTCGAGGCTGACAATATCGAGCTTAACGACAGGATAGGGAATATCGTTATCGATGCAGCCACCAAGCACAACAACGGCCACAACAAGAGATATGTATCTGAATATATTACGCATAACTACTTTTTATTACTCCACAAATGGGCCACAACGCCAATCTGGATATTTGCAATATTCACCTTAAAATCGAGGCCAGAGTGATCTCGTCGACCAGCTACCTCGCCGGCATCATTATATTGGCGAATATTGTTATACTTCAAACCGCCGATACCCACAGTGGCTGTTACACATACCTGAGGGAATACATAGATACCAACACCAGGATTCACATTGAGCTGTGCAGCAAAATTGCGGCTAAATGTTGCGCTGAGCTCCTCGCTGCCAGAGGTAAACTTGGTTGTACCATCCTTAATAAGCATCTCTGTTTCGAAAATAACGCCCACGATTCCACGACGGTCCAAACCAAAATAGTTGCGGTGGAACAGTGAGTATGAGAAGCTCTCGTTACGCAATCCGAGATTGCTAACATTCATATTCTCCATACCCTCGGCTATAAGGCCAAGATTAACGTCGATATTCGAGAGATTACCATCGATGAAAGAGTATCCGAAGCGCAAACCCACCGACCGGTTGTCGTTATAAGCATAGGCAAAGAATGGACGGAGAGTGGTGCTGCGAAGACCCAAATCCACACCATTCAACAAAAGCAAGATATCGGAATTATCGAAACCTAACTTACCATACGAAGCTGTTAGACCGAGCATAAACTCACCTTTGTAGACAAACTTATTCTTATCGATATTACGGTCAATACGCTGGCGCATAGGCAAGAATCTCTTATTCTCGACTTTCGACTCCGCTGCTATTGCGTTTACTGATGGTTCTGATTTTACGGCCACCTCCTGAGCTTGAAGTGTCACTACTGAAACAATTGCAGCAGCCACAAACAATATAAATTTCTTCATAGTCAACTGCATATTATAAGTAGAATGATACACCAAAACCGATAGAGAGGAAATTGAGCTTGAAATTCATACCCGATGAATTGACACTACCCTCCTCTACCTGATTTTTCAATTGTTTAACACGGTCTAAGCTGATACCAAATACGCCAATAGAGAGCTCGAGAGCTGTGTTGTTCGTAACAAACGCCACGATACCTGGCTGCAAGGCCGCAGCGGCACCTATGCTCTTTGAGTAGTTGCCGACATAGCTCTGCAAACCATCAATAACACCATTCTCTGCAACAACCCGCGACTGGCCACCCTCCATACTCAACTGCACCTCGGCAAACACCGCAAAGCGATTGCTGTATCCCAGCGGGATATATGGTCGCCAGAATATTGTACCGGTATATGAGTGGTTGAGACGGTGGAAATAGTCGATATTGAAATCGTTGCCAGCAACCGACACCGAAGCGTTATCGAGCGCGAGAAGCGTACGACCATAGCCAAAACGCACACCCACAGCCATATTCTTACCTATGGCATAGGCGAGCATGGGGCTTACATTTACGGTATAGCCATCAGAGTCGATGTTATCAACGACCAACAGTTTAAAATCTCGGTTGGTATGCGTCGAATATGACGCTGTACCTCCAAAAATCCACTGACCTTTGGGCACAAAGCACACATCGGTCGAGAAACCTCGACCTTTACGCGCCTCATTGGGTGTTAAAGTCTGCTTTATACCATCAACAATGGTCGTTGCGACTGTTTCATTATCAAGGTTCTGAGCCGACACTCCTATCGCTAGGAGAGCAGCAAGAACTGTAAAATGAAATTTCTTCATTGACATTAAGGTAAGAGATAGTGACAACCTATGTCGTCACTATCTCAATGTTTGCTAATAATTCAAGACAATATCGTCAACGTACATCCACGACGATGTAGAACCGCAGAAGTAGTCGCCATAGCCAGAAGGTGTGAACGATACAACAATCTTCTTTGGCTTCTGATTTTTCATATCCTCGCGATATGTAATATTGATGGTCTTTTCAGTCCACTCTGCATGAGATTCTGAACTTTGGATAAAACCATAACCAATTACGCCGTCAAGATTACGCAAATACTCATCAGTCATCTTGATAAACGTACTCTCATCCTTGGTATTTACCGAATATGTAGTACCATCGGTAATAAGTATCATAGCTGTATAAATATCTGTACCCGAAGCCTGAGAGCCTTGGTCGATAGTACCCTCATTATTCTTCATCCAAAATGACAAACTATTTGGTTTGGCTGTAAACGTAAAATCACGACCAAAAGTTACGATACCATCCATACCGCTCAACATAAATGTACCAGTAAAGAGGTTACCTGCGGCAAACTTACCAATACCCATCAATGAAGCGAACTGCGACTTAAGGTATGCCGATTTAGTACCAGCAGTGCCAGGACGAACATCACTAGAAGACTGAGTAAGTGTAGCGCCAACCATATTACCACCCTCGTTACCTGTGAGCCAGAATGGAGTATCCCCGTCGCCATAAGGCAACCACCATGTAGGCTTGCTCCAACGCTCCATATCGCCGTTAGGAATCTGGGCTCCGGCAGGAGTTGTCATACTGAGTGACTTACCTGCATCAACACCATCAATAACAAGCTTATAAGTGTAGGCTGTATTCACACCGAAATCTGCCTTAACATTTGCTGTATACATATTGTCAGAACCCTTTGTAGCCTCTACCTCAGCCCACTGGCTACCATCAGCAGAGTAGGCAACCTTTACAGAGGTAGCATTGTCAAGTACTACAGCATTGAATGTTGCTGTTCCAAACCACAAGCTGAACTCATCGTCTGTGATAGGGGTAATACCCTGAACTTTATATTCAATAGGCTGAGTTTTCTTACCGCCATCAACATCCTCAATGTGGAATAAGAGAGTCTGCTCACCACCTGTCACGCTGTTAAAGAACGAGTTTGCCACATCAACAGTATATGTCAAATCGTCAATCTTTGTAACGGTAATGCCCGCAGGAGCACTCTCCAAAAGATTGTACTCCTCACCATCAATAGTAGCGTTCATCAAGTTGATTGTAGCCAATGATGAGATGTTGTATCGACGAGAAACTGTCGAAAGCTGCTTCTCACTCATATCGAAACCATCACCAAGAACTGTTGGATCGGGGCTGAAGATGATGGTATCATCAAACTCCTCAACAGACTCATCGACTGTAGCCTCGAATACAAGGTTACCTGGAGCATCCTTAGAATACTTGAATGTGATAGTATACTTAGCCGATGGCTTAACATTGCTGATCAAACCCTCTTTAACGATATCTCCCTCCTCTGGGTGAGTACCCTCAAAGTGCCAATAGAGCGATGTCTGACCCTCGGGCATAATAACATAACCATCTTTGCTCTCGATATATTTGAGCGAAAGAACATCTCCACTCTCGATAGCATCAGCGTCGTAAGACTCGGCGATAGCAACTGTTGTGAAGTAACCAACTGAGAGCTTCTCTGCCACAGTGGCATCATAGACGACACTCACGATAGTTGACAGCAACTGACAGTTGACTGTAACAGGGGTAACAACACCCGCCTCAACTGTGAATGGCTGCTCACCATAATAGTACTTATTGTCGAAAGAGATAGCCTGCTTCTCACCAACCTGCACTTTGGCAATATAGTCGCCAGCAAGCAGAGCCAAAGTCTCTGGCACATCATTCACACTGGTGTAACGACGAATAAGCTGCTGCTCCTCGTTCTCTACCTTATAAATCTTGATTACAACGGGGGTATCTGCATCGATTGCTGACGACTCAGCGCGTGTTACCACGCCAAGACGTACAGCGCCATTACCTGGAGCCACATTAATACTTGCATCTATATTATCTGAGCACGATACTGCAACGAGCACGACACTCAACAAAGCCAATAACTTTTTCATAATAGTCATAATCATCTAATACGTAAGTTATACTACTCAAAGCGCATCATTACAGTCTTTGTTGTAGTGTTGCCCTCCATATCGGTTACAGTCATCACAAAATCGTGGTCATCAACTCCAGGAGTATTCGCACCAAGCATTGACAAGACATTAAGGAAGCCTGTAATATTAAGCTTATCCTCTGAAATCAAGGTCTGATTATATACCTCGCCACCAACAGGGAAACCAAGTCCACTGAGGGCTCCCGCCAAATCTGTGTCATTTACAAGGCTAAACTCCGCCCTCAAACCAACAGCCTGCAACTCAGCGGCATTAAGTGTCTCAGACACAATCTTAATCTCAAAATCCTGAATTGCCAAAGGTGCAGAAACACGAATCATACAAGTATCATCAGCCTTAATAGTCTGACGCTTGTCGATATCATAGCCAACCCAAATAATCTGAGGTGCGACATTCTGGCCATACTTGATTGTAAGCTTTACAGTTGTCTTTGCGCCATTGATATCCTCGGCTGTAATCTCATATGAGTGAGTACCTTCGTATGACTTAAGCAAATCGGCCTGCGAAGCAAACTTCAAACGTGCAGTTGTTCCGCCCTTAGCATCGGTTGGATAACCCATCATCTTGAGAATGGCAGCAGATGCAGTAGGAGCACACAAATCCTCCTCCAATGGCATAATCTGAGAGTATGCTGTTGTGAAGTCGGCATTGTCAGACGAAGCCTTAACGATAAGCGACTTAAGCGCAGCCTTGGTTGTTACATCGAGGTTGATACTCTTCTTGAAGTTGCCATCAGCATCGAACATATCGTCAGTAAGCTCGAATGCCTCGGCAAGATCGTGACCCTCCCATACGATTACTGGAGCATCAGTATCATCGGGAATAACCTCCTCCATCAACATAGCAGATGTGTCGAATGTTACCTCCTCGTCGTAGGTCCAAGTGTCGCATACGATACCAATGGTTGCAGTACCATCAGCAGCGTGCTGAATAACAACATTAATCTTACGCCACTGAGCAGCCTTAACACCCTTAATCTCGTTTGTCATGATGATATCCTTTGTCTCACCCTCACCCTTGTAGCGACAATTGAAAGTGAGCTTCAAAGTGTTCTCGGCAGCTACAGGAGCAAAGTAACCAGCACGTGTTTCAGAGAAGGCATACTCCAAGCCTGAATCTCCCAATTCTACAGTCATTTTAGTATACTGTGGGTTGAGCTGCTCTGCAATGTCTGCAGAATATCCGACAGTAACCTTGATATTAGCCAACTTACAAACGATGTCGCTAACTGTAGTTGTCTGCTTACGAGTGATAACGACCTCTTTCTCGGCAGCATATACAGGGGCCTCCCACTCTGCATCTACCATCGTAGCCGATGACATATTGATTTTGTAAACGCCACCCTCAAGAGCGATAGGATCTGATGGACGCTCACCATACTTGAATGAGCTAACTATCTCACCATCTTTAGCTGTAATTACTACATTAAAATTGTTGATATCAACACCGGCACGAGAAGCTGAAGCAGAATCGAAATTCTCTGTATCCTTCAATATATCAGCCTGCAAACCAGCAACATTCAAATATCCGATATTTTCGTTTTCGTCGGAGCCATTGCCATTATAATCAACATGATCTTTGTGGCAAGCTACCATCGTAGAGAGCGCAACAAGCGCGATGCTCATAAATCTAAACATTGATTTCATATCTCTAACTCTCCTTATTATTGTGCATTATCATTAAGTTCCTGCTCGATATCGATAGACTCGACAAGAGTATCGTTGAGCGTAATTGTAAGTGTAGCTCCACCAGCATTCTCAACATCGAATTTTACGATGTAGAGAGTCTGAGCAGCTGCATTCTCCATTTTGTATTCTGGCAAAGTTACAGCAGTACCCTCAGCGCCCGACTGATTAGGCTGCTTTGTAGCTGTACCGCCGATTGTGAATGAATCAGGAACGATAAAAATAGGCTCGGTCTGCGCAGTCACATCGAACTCGTTGCCTGCAGCTGTTGTGAGCTTAAGAGCGTGACCACCTGCGAAGTAAGTTTTGAAGGCATCAGTTACCTCAACTTTTACCAATGTGTTGGCGATTGTTGCAGTAATCTCAACCTCGGTGTTCTTACGAGCCTCAACAGAGAAATTAGCGCTACCAACAAAGGTTGCCTTGTCGTAACCCTCTTCTGCGATGTCACCAGCTACCACTGTTGCCTTGTAAGAGCCCAAATGCAGATAGTTGTTCTCATTAAACTCTGCAATCGTTGCGTAATCAGCAGTGTAAGTATGGCCCACACCTTCAATTTTAAGAGCGAAATCCTCAGCCTCAGGAGTTGTACAACTAACATTAGCACGTGTATCAACAACATTTGTTGCCGCCACACAGCCAATTGTCACACGTCCCTCGCCCTTCTGCTCACCCTGAGCCACATCATCGGAACAAGCCGA
>JAFYOF010000008.1 GCA_017560305.1 Alistipes sp. | reverse complement strand
TTCCAATCATTTCCGCATAGACTCTTATAAACTACTGCAATGGTTGGTGGATGCGAAAATGTGGAATGACGATATTTATTTTTCTGTACAACACTAAAGTAGATAATTCCGAAAAAAAATACGGAACCCGAATGGATTCCGTATTTGCCTTAATGGTAGTAAACTAACTTACTCTGCGAGTGGAGTTACGCTTACATAAGACTTACCAGATGACTTCTTGCAGAACTCAACTGTACCGTCTACCAATGCGAAGAGAGTGTGGTCCTTACCCATACCCACATTGTTACCTGGGTTGTGTACAGTACCTCTCTGACGAACGATGATGTTGCCAGCCTTAGCGAACTGACCACCGAAAAGCTTTACACCGAGTCGCTTGCTCTCTGACTCACGGCCGTTCTTTGAACTACCTACTCCTTTTTTGTGTGCCATTTTCTCTAAACTTTTTAATTATGCAACAATATCCTCCACGAGAATCTGAGTCAAGTACTGACGGTGACCGTTGCACTTCTGATAACCCGTTCTACGCTTCTTCTTGAATACCAAGACCTTATCGTCCTTGAGGTGCTTCAAGACCTTACACTTAACTGAGGCGCCTTCTACTACAGGTGCACCTACCTTTACCTGACCGTCGTTGTCTACAAGCAGGACTTTGTCGAAGCTCACTGACGACTCTACATCGTTCTGAAGACGGTGAACATAGAGCTTACGACCCTTCTCAGCCTTAAACTGCTGACCTGCGATCTCTACTATAACGTACATTATTCTTAATATAAATTACATTTTTGCCTAAAATCGGCGTGCAAATATACAACAATTTATTCTCATCGCAAACATAAACCATCTTTTTTTTCAATAATTTACGCTTTGGCACATTTTTCGTTTGACTTTTGCCCCAAAAACCTGCTATGGAGCACAGCCACATACTCATATACTCCCCCTCGGATGACTCCGCCGCCATCGTCAAGGGGGCACTTTCGCTCTTGGGCTGCAACATCATCTGTTGTTCGACGCCCCAGCAGACAGTGGAACTCTCCTCGGCGCTCCACCCCAGCCTTGTCATCATACTGCGCGCCTCGGCACTTCTCAACGGCTCGGAACTCATCACCCACCTGCGCCCCGCAACGCAGCACCAGCCCGCCATCTATGTCATCTCGTGGCAGCAGAGCGAGCAGACCATTCTCAGCCTGCTGGAGATTGGCGTTGACCAGTATATGACCTTCCCGATTTGCCTCTCGCGTCTATACTCAAAGGCACTCTCGGCGCTAAAGAATAACCATCAGTTTCAATGATATACATATTATATATTACCTCCACACTCGCCCTTGCGCTCTACTACGCCTCGGCGACCCTTATCCGTCTGCGCCGCCGCAGGCGCATCGCCCGACTGCGCCATAACTACATCCTTGAGATTACCGCAGCCTCGCTCCCAAAGGCGCAAACCGCACTCCCGAGAGCCACCTCCCGCCACGAGCGCATCGCTCTGCTTGAGGCTCTGCACACCATCACAAGCCACAGTTACGACATTGACTCGGCACTCATCCACTCGATTGCCCGTGCCAACCGCCTTGAGGGCTTTATCCTACGGCGCCTTGACTCCCTCCCGCCACACCGACGAGGCGAGTATCTGCTCTTTCTGGGCATCATCTCCGCCAGCGAGCGACACGCCCCTATGCTTGAGCGCACGATGCACTCCGACAACCCCCATCTGCGAAGTTGCGCTCTTGTCGCGCTGCTCTCAATCTCGCCGAAGGATGCTATCACCACCCTCTCGGCCGTTGAGTTCGACCTGCGACCATTCGACATTATGCAAATCATTCTCCTGCTGCGCCGTGGCGCTCTGCCCCTTGCCATCGAGCCTCTGCTTGAGAGCCAAAACCCCAACCTCAACCGCCTGGGGCTCGCCATCGTGCGCACCTTCGGGCTCAACATAGTCGCTGCGCATATCTACGACCTCGCCGCCCGCAGTCCACACCTGAGGGTTGTAGATGACGCCATACTGACGCTTGCCACGCTGAAGTGCTCACTCCACCGCCAGCCCATCCGCCAGCGTCTCGCCACAATGTCCACACCCCAGCGCAAGGCACTCTGCCGCCACCTCTCCGTGGAGGGCTACTCGCCGCAGCGCCTGCAAAACCTCTTTCCGCAAACCGAGAGCGAGTACGCCACCCGCTTCATCACCTCCTACAAACGAGAATTAGCACACACTTGAAAACCACCACAGAATGTCACTCATCACACTCCTGCTGCTTCTTGCCGCCACCTGCGCCATCATCCTCCGCACACGCCTCCACGCCAAGGCCGCCGAGCAACAAAACTGCCTCCTCCGCTCCGCCAGCCACGACAACTCCCCCGCCGACCTCTTCGGCTGCTCGATACTCTGCTGCGAGCCCACCGATGCCACCCACATTGAGCATCTGCTCGACTGTGAGCATTGCCGCTATGAGGTTATCGTTGCAATCAACTCCTCGTTGCAGGGCGATATCTTCCACCACCTCATCCAGCACTATAAGATGCTAAGGGTGAGCCCCTCGCACCCGCAGGAGACCTCTGCGCCCGAGGTCACAGCCCTCTACCGCTCACGCCTGCGCGGCTACCGCCATCTGCTGGTGATTGACTCGCCCGTGAAGAGCCCCTGCGAGGCACTGAATGTGGCGCTCAACGCCTCCTCGTTCAACCACATCATCCCCCTCGGCGGCACTACCCGACTGCGCCCCTCAGCACTGCATATTCTACCGATGATTCTCTCACTCGAGGAAAACCTCTCCGCCGAACTCATCCTCTGCGATGGCTCTGCCCCCTGCTATATCCTCCAGCGTGATGCCCTCATCCTCCGCGGAGGTTTTTCCCCTTCGCTTCCCGACTCATTCCTCACCTCGGCAAAACGGAGGCTCCACCTCGCCCTTGCCGACCACCACGACACATCGGGTAACGGCTTCACACTCTGCATTATAGCAATCTCAGCAATTTCCATCCTCACCATCTCAGCGCTGCTTATGGGTGGGCTCGTTGCTGCCTCCATCGCTGCCACTATGGCGCTCGCCATCGCCGCCTCACGCTACGCCATCGCCTGCCGCAAAGAGGAAAAATGTTCACTTCGGGCAATGTTATATCAAAATGGTAAAATCCTCAAGTTTTTTCGGTCGAGAAAATTCAATATTTCATAAATATTTACTATCTTTACGAAAGAAACAAAAAAACACAACATAAATGACCGAGCAAACAGTTTTAGATAGACAAATCAGGGAGTACCTCCTGCCGCAGTGCTTCAACGCCGCGGTCAAGGCTGGTGCTGCAATTATGAAAATCTACAAGCACGACGACTACCACATCGACCTCAAGAGCGACCACACCCCCATCACCATCGCCGACAAGATTGCGCACAACACCATCAAGGAGTGCCTTGGTCCTACGCGCATCCCCGTGCTGAGCGAGGAGGGTCGCGAGATGCTCTACGACGAGCGCCGCAACTGGGAGATGTTCTTTGTCGTTGACCCGCTGGATGGCACGAAGGAGTTTATCAAGGGTAACAACGAGTTCACCGTGAACATCGCCCTTGTGATGAACAACGAGTGTATCGCCTCGGCGCTCTATGTCCCCTACCACCGCAAGATGTATGTGGCGGCAAAGGGTTTGGGCGCATACCGCATCAGCAATGTAGAGCCAACGGAGAATTCATCCCTTAGCCAGGACCAGATTGAGGATAAACTTGAGCGCCTGCCATTGGCATCGGCTGCCCACGAGGGCTTCCGCGTGGCGGTGTCGCGCTCTCACCAGACCCCCGAGACCTTCGACCGCATCGAGCAGATGCGCACCGAGCACCCCGACCTGCAACTTATCGAGCAGGGCAGTTCCTACAAGTTCTGCCTCCTGGCGGAGGGCACGGTCGACTACTACATCCGCACCACCAACACCTACGAGTGGGATACTGCGGCGGGCGAATTGATTCTCGCCGAGGCGGGTGGCAGCACCCTCTCCTACCCCGAGGGCAAGGCGTTGAGTTACAACAAGGAGGACCTTCACAACCCTTGGTTTGAAGCTCGCAGCGCTGCGTGCAAGTAGTATCAACAAACCATAAAAGCAGGCAGATTTCACCAAAAACGGGTGTTGTCTGCCTGTTTTTTATACATATATATGAGTTGTTTAGGTTTTTTTCGATAACTTTGGGCCAAATTTATTAACATAAACACTCATACAAGTTATGAAAATGAAAACAGCAATCCTAATTGCGACAACTATGGCTATAACAACATTATCGCTCTCATCGTGCGGCACGAAGGCCGAGAACGAGCAGTCTCAGGGCGAGATGCCTTGGATTGTCGACCGCTTCGACGACATCAAGGTCTTGCGCTACGAGGTGCCAGGCTTCGAGAACCTGCCACTGAATCAGAAACTTTTGGTTTACTACCTCTCGCAGGCTACAAAGTGTGGTCGTGACATCCTTTTCGACCAGAACTTCAAGTATAACCTCACGGTGCGTCGCGCCTTGGAGAAGGTCTACACCTCATACGAGGGTGACAAGGAGTCTGCCAACTGGAAGGCTATGGAGAAGTACCTGAAGAAGGTGTGGTTTGCAAACGGTATCCACCACCACTACTCTAACGACAAGTTCCGCCCAGAGTTCTCTCGTGAGTGGTTTGCCCAGCAGTTGGAGAAGTGCGCCGTGGAGCTGCCTATCGAGCAGTCATTGTTGCTTGACATCATCTTCGATGAAAACCTCTACGCCGTGCGTCTCAACCAGACCGATGGCGTGGATATGGTCACAGAGTCGGCTTGCAACTACTATGAGGGTGTCACTATGGCCGAGGTCGAGAAGTTCTACGCCGATATGATTGACGAGAACGACCCACGCCCAATCTCTTATGGTCTGAACTCAAAGCTCACCAAGGACGACGAGGGCAACATCGTTGAGCGCGTCTGGAAGTTGGGCGGTATGTACTCTACCGCTATCGAGCAGATTGTCTTCTGGCTGGATAAGGCTGCGCAGGTTGCCGAGGAGCCAGAGAAGAGCATCATCAACGCCTTGTCGAACTACTACCGCACGGGCGACCTCCGCGAGTTCGACCGCTACAATGTGCTTTGGGTGGGCGACAACCAGTCGAATGTTGACTTCGTAAATGGCTTCATCGAGGACTACGGCGACCCACTCGGCCGCAAGGCTTCTTGGGAGGGTACTGTGAACTTTATGGATAGCCTCGCTTGCCGCCGCACACAGATTATCGCGGCTAACGCACAGTGGTTTGAGGATAACGCACCTATCAACCCAGCTTTCCGCAAGAAGGAGGTTAAGGGCGTATCGGCAAAGGTTATCACCGTGGCTATGCTCGGTGGCGACTGCTACCCTGCTACCCCTATCGGCATCAACCTCCCTAACGCCGACTGGATTCGCAAGGAGTACGGCTCAAAGTCAGTAACAATCGACAACATCACCTACGCATACAGCAAGGCTGCACAGGGCAACGGCTTCAACGAGGAGTTTATGCTCCGCGACGAGGACCGCGCACGCATCAAGGAGCACGGCAAGCTGGGCGACGATTTGCACACCGACCTGCACGAGTGTTTGGGTCACGGCTCGGGTCAGTTGGCTCCTGGCGTGAAGGGTGGCGAACTGAAGAGTTACACCTCTACATTGGAGGAGACTCGCGCCGACCTCTTCGGTCTTTACTACCTGGGCGACCCAAAGATGGTTGAGATTGGCTTGATTCCATCGTTGGATGTTGCCAAGGCGCAGTATGCTACATATATTATGAATGGTATGATGACCCAGTTCTCGCGCATCGAACTTGGCAAGAATGTCGAGGAGTCGCATATGCGTAACCGCAAACTCATCGCCGAGTGGTGCTACGAGAAGGGCAAGAAGGATAATGTCATCGAGTGGGTAAAGCAGGATGGCAAGTCTTACATCGTTGTGAACGACTTCGACGCTTTGCGCAAACTCTTTGGCGAGTTGCT
>JAFYOF010000082.1 GCA_017560305.1 Alistipes sp. | reverse complement strand
TAGTATAAAATCGATAACATAATTTAAAATTTTGATTAAAAGCGATTCATCTTGCAAATTTACTCATTTTCTACCACCCGCACAAAATTTTCAGCGCATTTTTTCGATGATTTTATCAACAATCTGCTTTAGCAGAGCCTTCCATCAAAGTTTTTTCGCCCAATCTTTTGATATTATCAAATCTAACCGCTATCTTTGTTTTTGGTTCGCCACCATACGAGCCACCCTAAACCACGAAAACTTAAAACTTTTTACAATGTCAATATTTTCAATTTTCTCAGGCACGAAAGCGCCACAATACCCTACCGACACGATTCAGGACAAGGAGGGTAACGATGTGATTTTCACATTCTTCAAACACGCGAGTTTATCCATCACTTTAGGTGAACATATCATCTACACCGACCCTGTGAGCGATTTTGCCGAGTACGCACATCTACCAAAAGGTGAGGTAATCCTTATAACTCACTCACACTATGATCATTTCGACCGCGCAGCAGTAGATGACATCACCACCCGCCACAGCACAATCATCTGCGACAAGACCACCGCCGAAGCATTTGATGGTGAGACAGTTACAATGACACCAGGAATGAAAACAGAGGTTTTCGGCGGCATCACCATCGAAGCCGTCGCCGCCTACAACACCACCCCCGGTCACACCGATTTTCATCCCCAGTCTCGCGAGGATTGCGGCTATGTAATCACGCTCGCAAGTGGCACCAGAATCTACATCGCAGGCGACACTGAGCCTACTCCAGAGATGCTGGCGCTCAAGGATATAGATGTGGCATTCCTACCCGTAAACCAACCCTACACAATGACCGTAGACCAGGCAATCGAGGTAGTCAAAACCCTCCAGCCAAAGATCTTCTACCCCTACCACTTTGGACAGGTCGAAGAGATCACCGACCTCGACCGCCTAAAAATAGAATTGGCTGAAATTACAGATATCCGCATCTTCCCAATGGAGTAAATTCCATAAATTGTCAATAGAAAAAAGTCCAACTAACTGCGCATTAGTTGGGCTTTTTTCTTTCACATTTTCAATTCATTAAACACCCAAACCGAGTTTTAGCACAAACGGAAAATGAATTTATATTCATATAATTTCTTGCATTTCACATATTATTGTTGAGAGTTTGCATTATAATGCTTATATTTGCATATAATAAGGTATGAAAGATGAAAGTAACGATCTTACAGCGAGATATTGAGTGGGCAAATCCTACGCTGAATGTGCAACGGGCAGAGGAGGCTATCGCGCGTAATGCGGGGGCTGACCTATATGTTCTGCCAGAGATGTTTTCGACTGGTTTCTGCACACAGCCAGAGGGAATCGCCGAGTCGAGCAACAGCGACACACTGAAGTGGATGCAGCGCAAGGCGGCTGAGACAAATGCAGCCATTGCGGGCAGCGTAGCGGTGGAGGAGAATGGAAAATTTTACAACCGCTTCTACTTTGTGAAGCCCGACGGCAGCGTGACCCACTACGACAAGAAGCACCTGTTTACCTATGGCGGAGAGCATCTGCGCTTCACTGCGGGCGAGCAGAGGGTGATCGTGGAGTGGCGCGGCGTGAGGATTCTGCTGGAGGTGTGTTATGACCTTCGCTTCCCCATCTGGGCACGCAACAGAGGCGACTACGATATGATTTTGTATGTAGCGAGCTGGCCTACGCCCCGCGTGGCGGCGTGGAGTGCGTTGCTTGTGGCACGCGCCATCGAGAACCAGTGCTATGTGGCGGGAGTTAACAGAGTGGGCACCGACCCTGCGTGCGAGTACTGCGGCGGCAGCGTGATTATCGACCCTTATGGAAAGGTCATTGCGGTCTGCGCCGACAACGAGGAGACAGAGGCTACGGCAGAGGTCAACATGGAGGCATTGCAGGCATTCAGAGAAAAGTTTCCGGTGCTTAAGGATGCAGATATTTAGAAACTACTATCTAACAAAAATATGATTTCAAAGAGATTACTTTTGGGCGACGAGGCTATTGCCTTGGGTGCGGTACACGCGGGAATAAGCGGCGTGTATGCCTACCCCGGTACGCCCTCAACAGAGATAACAGAGTTTATTCAGGCTCATGCGCCCGAGGTGCGTAGCCGCTGGTGTACCAACGAGAAGACCGCCATGGAGGCGGCACTCGGTATGTCGTACGCAGGCAAGCGCGCACTGGTCTGCATGAAGCATGTGGGAATGAATGTGGCGGCGGATGCCTTCGTAAATTCGGGCATTACTGGCGTGAATGGCGGTTTGGTGGTTTTGGCTGCCGATGACCCTTCGATGCACTCGTCGCAGAATGAGCAGGACTCGCGTTTCTATGGCAAGTTTGCGATGATTCCAATCCTTGAGCCATCTACGCAGCAGGAGGCTTACAACATGATGCCTTACGCCTTTGCTTTGTCGGAGGAGCTGAAGTTGCCTGTGCTGATGCGTGTGGTTACCCGCCTGGCGCACTCGCGCGCGGGTGTGGAGATTGCCACTCCTCTGCCACAGAACGCACTCAACCCCGACAACGAGCGTACACACTGGGTATTGCTCCCAGGCAATGCGCGCCGTCAGTACGCATCGCTTGTTGAGAAGCAGCCACAGTTGCAGCTCTCGGCAGAGAACTCGCCATACAACCGCCAGCACAGCGCAGATGGTGCAAAACTGGGCGTTGTGGCGTGCGGAATTGCATACAACTATGTGATGGAGAACGAGCCTGTGAAGCGCGGCATCTCGGTGTTGAAGGTTTCGCAGTATCCACTTCCTGAGCAGGCTATCAAGTCGTTGGCAGCGGAGTGCGATGCGTTGCTTGTAGCCGAGGATGGTCAGCCAATGGCAGAGGAGCAGATAAAGGCTATGCTGGGCGCAGATTATACCGTGAAGGGTCGCTTGACTGGCGACCTGCCTCGCATGGGCGAGCTTACGCCTGACAATGTAGGCGCAGCACTTGGTGTTGAGCAGACGCAGAACTTTACTACGGCGGAGAATGTTGTTCCTCGCCCACCAGCATTGTGTCAGGGTTGCGGTCACCGCGATGTATATGATGCGCTGAACAAGGTGGCGGCGGAGTATGCTGATGCGCGCATCTTCGGTGACATCGGTTACTATACGATTGGTGCGTTGCCTCCATTCCGAGCTATCGACTCGTGTGTGGATATGGGTGCTTCAATCACCATGGCAAAGGGTGCGGCAGACGCTGGCGTACACCCTGCGATTGCAGTCATCGGCGACTCTACATTCACTCACTCGGGTATGACAGGTTTGCTGGACGCCATCAACGACAACTCCAACATCACCGTAATCATCTCCGACAACCTCACAACCGCTATGACCGGCGGTCAGGACTCGGCGGGAACAAACAAGTTTGAGGCTATCTGCAAGAGCTTAGGCGTGGAGCCAGAGCATCTGCATGTGGTTACTCCGCTGCCAAAAAATATGGAGGAGATTACACGCATCATCCGTCAGGAGATTGAGTACAAGGGTGTGTCGGTGATTATCCCTCGCCGAGAGTGCATCCAGACCCTGAACAGAAAACTACGACAGAAAAGAGCACAGAAGTAATGAAGAAAGATATAATTTTAGCAGGCGTGGGCGGACAAGGTATCCTCACCATTGCCACTATCATAGGTGATGCGGCTGCCGCAGCGGGAGTAAATCTCAAGCAGGCAGAGGTGCACGGAATGAGCCAGCGCGGCGGCGATGTGCAGTCAAACTTGCGTCTCTCGACCGAGGTTATCCACTCCGACCTTATCAAGCAGGGCAGTGCCGATATGATTATCTCGATGGAGCCGATGGAGGCTCTGCGCTACCTGCCATACCTGAACGAGGAAGGCGTGGTGGTGACATCGTCAAACGCATTCAAGAATATCCCGAACTATCCCGACGAAGAGGCTCTGATGGGCGAGTTGCAGGCTCTGCCACGCCTGTCGATGCTCCCAATCGAGGATTTGGCGAAGCAGAACAGTATGCCAAAGAGCGCCAATGTAGTGTTGCTCGGCATGGCGGCGAAGTATATCGAAATCCTTTCACCAGAGCAGTTGCGCGAGAGTATCAAGCGTGTATTTGCATCAAAGGGCGAGGGCGTTGTGGAGGCAAACTGTCAGGCATTTGACCTTGGTCTGAACGCATAAAAACTAAAAGTTATGAAGATTTTTTCAGAGGAGTTGGTTGCCGAGGCCGTTAGCGAGTTGCACATTGCAGACCTGCAGCGTGCGACCATCGGCGAGGTACTGCTCGTAGCACAATATTTGGAGCAGAAGACTGGAATCCCCTTCATCCGCATGGATCAGGGCTCACCAGGTCTGCCCGTAAACCACTATGGCGTGGAGGCAGAGAAGGCTGCCCTTGACCGTGGCGTGGGCTCGCAGTACCCTGCGGCGGCGGGCGTGCCAGAGCTGAAGGCGGAGGCATCACGCTTTGTGAAGGCGTTTTTGAATGTAGATATCTCGGCGCGTGCGTGTGTGCCGACAGTAGGTAGTGTGGCGGGTTCGTTTGGCTCGTTCATAGCCTGCACGCAACGCACCCCAGGCAAGAACAAGGTGTTGTTCATTGACCCGGGCTTCCCTATCCAGAAGTCACAGCTGAGAGTCATCGGCGCCGACTGGGCGGAGTTTGACATCTACAACTACCGCGGTGAGGCTCTGCGAGGCAAACTCGAGGAGATACTCTCGGCGGGCGACATTGCGGCGATTGTCTATTCCAACCCCAACAACCCTGCGTGGATATGTCTGGAGGATGCGGAGCTGAAGATTATCGGTGAGCTGGCGACAAAGTATGATGTAATCGTGATGGAGGATTTGGCATACTTCTGTATGGACTTCCGCCACGACCTCGGCCATCCGTTTGAGCCACCTTATCCGCCAACCGTGGCGCACTATACAGACAACTACATTCTGATGCTCTCATCGTCGAAGATATTCAGCTATGCGGGTCAGCGAATGGCACTCACCTGCATCAGCGACAAACTCTTCGACCGCCAGTTCCCTGCCTTGGCAGAAAGATATAAGGATGCGGGAGTATTTGGTCAAACGCTGATTGCATCTATTCTCTATATGATTACCTCGGGCTGTACCGCCTCAACGCAGTACGCCTATGCCGAGATGTTGCGCCTCGCAACCGATGGCGTAATTAACTTTGTGGAGGATACACGCGAGTATGCGGTGCGTGCCGAGAAGATGAAGAAGATTTTCACAGACAACGGCTTCCATATCGTCTACGACCACGATGTTACAGAGGCGGTGGGCGACGGCTTCTTCTTCACCATCGGCTATGGCGAGATGAGTGGCGGCGAGCTGCTCAAGGAGTTGCTTTACTACGGTGTGAGCAGCATCTCGCTCTCAACTACGGGCAGCGAGCAGAAGGGTGTGCGCGCCTGCACATCGCGAATGCGCGAGGAGCTCTACCCCGTGATGCAGGAGCGTATGAAGGCTTTTGCCGAAGACCACCCATTGAATTAGAACTAAAGTCAGGAAATGAGAAAACTATAAAACTATGATCTGGAACCCAAACAAAGAGTGTATGAGTCGTGACGAGATGCACGCATTGCAGAGCAAACGACTCCAGAAACTTGTAACATATGTCTATCACAATGTCCCATTCTACCGAAACAAGATGCAGGCAATGGACCTTGCGCCAGAGGATATTGTGAGCATTGATGATATCGTGAAACTGCCATTCACAACAAAGCAGGATTTGCGCGATAACTACCCCTACGGACTGCAGGCTGCGCCAGCGTCGGAGATTGTGCGTGTGCACGCATCATCGGGCACAACGGGCAACCCAACCATCGTGGGCTACACACGCAAGGACCTTGCGGTATGGTCGGAGGTGATGGCACGATGCCTGACAGCCTACGGCGTGACGCGAGATGACACCTTCTCGGTGAGCTACGGATATGGCCTTTTCACGGGCGGTCTTGGTGCACACTATGGCGTGGAGAACCTGGGTGCGACAGTTATCCCAACATCTACGGGTAATACAGAGAAGCATATCCGCCTTATCCGCGACCTGAAGATTTCGGGTATCGCCTGCACTCCTTCATACGCCCTCTACCTCGCCGAGACCCTCGAGAAACTGGGACTCACAAAGGAGGATATCGGTCTTCGCATCGGTGCATTCGGTGCAGAGCCCTGGACAGAGAATATGCGAAAGGAGATTGAGGAGCGCCTCGGCTTGAAGGGTTATAACCTCTACGGCTTGAGCGAGATTATGGGTCCTGGAGTATCGTATGAGTGCGAGATGCAGAACGGCTCGCACATCTGCGAGGACCACTTCTACCCCGAGATTATCAACCCTGACACCCTTGAGCAGCTCCCATACGGCGAGCAGGGTGAGCTGGTGTTCACAACCCTCACAAAGGAGGGAATGCCGTTGCTGCGCTACCGCACAAAGGACCTCTGTACGCTTGAGGCTGGCGAGTGCGCCTGTGGTCGTACAGCAGTGAGAATGGGTCGCATCGTGGGTCGTAGCGACGATATGCTTATCATCCGCGGTATCAATGTATTCCCATCGCAGGTGGAGAGCGTTATCCTTGAGATGCCAGAGTTTGAGCCACAGTATATGCTTATTGTTGACCGCGAGAACAATCTCGACACGCTGCAGGTACAGGTGGAGGTACGCCGCGACTTCTTCAGCGACGATATTGGTCGTATGCTTAATATGAAGAAGCGCCTGGCAGACCGCCTCAAGAGTGTGCTCTCAATCGGCGTGGATGTGCGCCTGATGGAGCCAAACAGCATCGAGCGAAGCCAGGGCAAGGGCAAGCATGTGATTGATAAACGAATCTTGAAATAATAAAACATTACAGATATGACGATTAAACAACTATCTGTCTTTCTGGAGAATAAGACAGGACGAATCAACGATGTAACCCGTATTTTGGGTAAGCACGGCATCAATATGCACGCCTTCAGTATGGCAGAGACAACCGACTTCGGCATTCTGCGTCTCATCGTGTCGGAGGTTGAGAAGGCGGTGGAGATTCTTCGTGCAGAGAACTTTGCAGTGATGCTCACCGAGGTGATTTGCATCAAGTGCAGCAACACCGCAGGAGCGCTCTCGACAATCCTCGAGCAACTCTCGCAGAAGGATATCTTCATCGAGTATATGTATGCCTTTGCCGATGGCGAGCAGGCGAATGTTGTCATCCGCCCCAACGACATCGACCGCTGCGTAAAGACCCTCACAGAGTGCCACTGCGACATCCGTCAGGGATTTTAATGTAGATTGCTGTACACGACAGCGTGTAGGATTTAGGATTCTACACGGCACAAAAAAAAATGGTATTTGCAGAGATTTATGGTGCGCCATAGACTTTGCAAGTACCATTTTTATTTAGTGATGTATATCTTATTGCTGGCGAAGTCTTTAACAAGTAGAGAAGTTTGAGAGAGAGATTTAGCGAGGCGGAGGGGGGGGGTGCTGGTGGATGCGGCGTGCAATTCGATTGTGGGTGAGGTGGAGTCATAGAGCGTGCCATCGGGGGCGATATAGCGACCTTGGAAGGCGTTGCCGAGGATGTAGGTGGGAGGAGCGGGAGCAAGAGTTGCAAGGTGGTGGTTTAGGACATCGCAATCTATCGGCGGGGTGTGGGAGGGGAACACTATTACGCCAACGCAAGGGTTTGCATCATTGGATGTGGGCGAGAGGGTGAAATTGCGGGCGTTGTCGGCGCAGGACTTGATAAAGTTGCCGCGTTGAAAGCCAACACCGTTAGGCATAGTGCAACCATCAGTTGAGAAATATTTCACCTCACGGAAGGTGCGCCTAACAATATGTTCGATAATTCTTGAGACGAGTTTCATAAGGACATTTGTTTAATTAATCTATTTCCATACGCAAAACTACCCCACCCCTGCGCCAAAATGTTGCACAAGGGAAATAATGAGGAGTTTTTAGGAAAGTTTTACAACTTATGCCATAAATTGGCACAAGTTATTATTAACTTTGCCGTAGAAACAGAAAAATTATGGCAGGAAACCTTTATCAACGATATGTATGGCTATTGGATACCGTGAAGAGTTACAACGGCATCACCTTTGAGCAAATCGACAAGGCGTGGCAACGATCTCACCTGAATGACGACGGCACGCCACTACCCAAACGCACACTCCGCAACCACATCGACGCCATCGATGAGATGTTTAATATGCGTATTGTGTGCAACCGACAAGGCGGATACAAATATTATATTGAGGGCTCGGATGGCGGCAAACTGTCGGAGACCCAAAAGGCATTGCTGGGTCATTTGCAGTTGAGCAACATTCTGTTGGACAACAAAGTGAACAATTACATAGAGCTTGCCCACTGCTCTATTTACGACACAATACAGACACTTGCGGAGGCAATAAATATCAAGAGAATGGTGACATTTTCGTGGACACACCACACCTATGGAGCTCAGAGGGTTGAGATCTCACCTTATTATCTAAAGCAGTTTGCAAATATCGGCCTTAGCTGGTGCCTGCTGGGCGCCCTGCCTAGTGGCGAGGATGTAATCTATGAGTTAAAAAATATCTCTAATTTGACTATCAGCGACAAGGAATTCATCCACCCAGAAATCTCACTTGCTGAGTATTGCGACTCAATAGATATGGGAAACAGACCTTTAAAAGACACCGACGACTCTTTTGGTCTTTTCATTGACCACGCCTCAGAAAACGGACAGATGGATGAGTGGAAGAAAGGGTGATAGCTATGCAATTGCACCGACCACGATTACTTATAGGTAGATACTCTTAGTCTTAAGAGTAACACTATCAAAATGAGAACTGTTCGCTGCAACAAGGAACTTTTCTCAAATCATCGCTGCTTCTTCCATTTGGGGGTGATGCCGAGGAAGATTTCGTAGTTGATGCCGGGCATTGGGCGCGAGAGCACCGAGAGGTAATCTTCGTTGAAAAGGTTGTTGATTGTTCCCTTCAGCGAGAGGTCGGCGCACTTGAGCGAGATATTCTTCTCGAGCGCTATATTACTCATAAAGTATGGCGGGAGCTTGCCCGTGAGCGAGAGGTCGTTTGAGGACATCGTGAAGCGCTTTGAGTAGTAGCACCACTTATAAAGGAACGACCAGCTGCGCCACGACAGACGACCCGTAACCGACGATGAGTACTCGGGCACATAAGGCAGCTGCTTGCCCACCGACTTATCGGCTGGTGAGCGGGGCTCGCCCTCGTTGATTGAGGGTGTCCACGAGAATGTGCCGCTCAGGTCGAGTTGCCACTCTGCCGAGAGCGCCACATTAGCATCACCCTTCAGCTCAACTCCGTAGGCGTGTACATCCTTGATATTATCGGGCGAGAAGAAGCCCTTGGGGGTTGGAAGCCATATGATCCAGTCCTTGATGAACGACTCAAACCAGTTCGCCGAGCCACTCAACGAGTAGACGCCCCTCTTACCCACAGCAAACGACAAGCCCGCATCGTAGGTCCAGCCGCTCTCGCTCTTCAGGTCGGGGTTTCCACCTGGGAGGAAGTAGAGATCGTTGAGCGAAGGGAAGCGGAAGTTGCGCGACACAGAGGCCTTCGCCACCACATTTCCGCGCTCAGAGAGCACGCCATCGACAAAGAGCGCGGGGATGATAGGCGCCCACTCCCTGCCGAACATCTCCTCGCGAATGACCGCCGAGAAACCCAGACGCTCCACGGGTCGCCACTTCGCCGACACCGAGCCCGACAACTCAGGGCGTCCCTTGCGGTAGCCGACAATCGCCTTGTCGCCATCCTGACGCACGATATTCTTGTCACGGCTCTCCACCATATGCTGATGCAGCGACATATTTGCCGTAAAAAGCCACTTGTTGCCTATGTAGTACTCGCCATCGACCTGTCCGTAGAAGGTGTTGATGCGGCTGCGTGAGCGAGTCATATGCACCATTGTGCCGTTGCCTACATCGCGCTTGTAGTCGTAGCCCATCCAGGTGTAGATATATCCGCCCTTTGCGCCCACCTTCCAGTTATCGCGCATATGATCCCACGAGAGCACACCTCGGAAGGTCTCCTCACGCTGGCGGTTCTCGAACTCGGTGTCGCTGCCGTGGTCAACCGTTAGCATCGCCAGCTCGCGGTCGGAGTTGATATACCACGCATTCAGGCCAAAGCGGTCACCACGCCCCGTATTGTAGTAGACCTCCTGCAAGAGGTGGAAATCCTTGTACGCGCCGCTGCGGTTACGCTCTGTTGGGTAATATTGCGAGATGATGTTCATATCATCATCGTAAACATTTATCTTCTTGTCACGATTGACATACTCATATTCATTTGGCGACGATGAGTAGACCACGCGAGTGGAGGTCTGCCAATGGTCGTTGCCGTAGGTCAGTCGCAGGAACTCATCGAAGGTTGAGAACGAGCCCACACCCTGCACATACTGCAGACCGAAACCATCTGCCTGCGCAGGCTTCGTGGAGAGTTTCACCGAGCCACCCAGACCGCCGCCAGTCTCATTCACCGACGATGTGCCGTGCAGTAGCGAGGCGTCATCTATAAAGTAGGATGGAATCATAGAAAAGTCTGCCATTCCGAGCATCGGGTTATTTATCTTCATTCCGTTCCACGACACCTGAGTATGCGAGGGCGAAGTGCCACGAAACGCCACCGTAGAGAGCGTGGCACGGCCGTAACTCTTCACAAAGATTGACGAGTTGAAGGTGAGCACATCCGCCATCGAAAGGGCTATGTTCTCCTTCAGCACCAGCGTATCGAACTTGGTCTGCTGCGTGCCAATCTCCTTCATCGGGCGCTGGCCATAGACAGTCACATCGGGGATATGGATTCCTCGGCGTGCCCAGTCACGCGAAGTGCTCTCCTGCGACTTTGCGACGCCGTGCAGAAGCACCAGAGCGAGTATCAGCAATAATCTTTTCATCGCATAAACCATTTATTTCCAACAAAATGCACCCGGAGTGATACCAACATAGAAACTATCCACCAACTCACGCTGCCTGCTGTAACGATAGACCATACCCTGCTGCACATAGTCAATTGCATCGGCAATGTATACATCGCCCGTGCGGGGGCAAATGGCGAGTCCGTAGTAGAGCGTGCCGTTGTAGGGCCAGAATGGTGTATCGGGGAGGCTGTCGGCAGTCACATCCATCTCCCATACATCATCATTCAGCCAATAAATCCTGTCCTTCGTGCCGTTCAACTGCACCTCAGAAGGGCAGTCACCCAGCGCAAACTCAAACTCCTGCTCGATGGTGAAGGTCTCGGCGTCGATGCGGTAGAGCGAGGGGTGCTCATAGCCATAGGGCGAGCCCTCGAAGCCGCCATCGGTCACGGTCCACAGTTTATTGTTGCAATCCATCACCAGCGATGTAGGCTGGATACCCACCTCCAGTTCGCCGACAATCTGGTCGGTCTCGGTGTCAATCTTCAGCAGACGGTTTTGGTATGACCAGCAGTTCACAAATAGGTATTTGCCCCACTGCACCATCTGCTCGGTGGAGCCGCTCTCCATATTCATCCCAGGCACCTCAATGTAACCCGTGATGGCGTAGCGCTTGGGGTTGACGATGAAGATGCGGTTATCCCACAACTGGGTGATGTAGGCCTTCTCGTCGGAGATGAAGTGCATATAGCGGGGTGAGGTGAGACCAGTGATGCGCCCCACCTCCTTGAAGGTGTTGATGTCAATGGCAAAGACCACATGCGAGTTGTTGACCACCACCCAGCCAATGCCGTCACGGATAATCATCGACTGCGCCACATCGCCCAGCTTCATCGCATTGGCACGATAGAAAACCTCGTTCTCGACGCTCTTTGTCGCAGGGTCGTAGTACGATAGCGTGGCGTTGCCATACTGGAAGTTACCCTCGTTGCAGATGAACAAGCCCCCGACCGAAGCCGAGGTGTCAAACTCCTCCACATAGCCATAGTCCCACTCCATACACGAGTGCTGGAGCAAAACGATCAGAAGAAACACCACACGAACGATAAACTTCGCCATATCACACATCCCTTTATAGTTGCCAGAGCGCAACGCCACGGCGGAAAACTCCCGCCCGACATCAGCCCGACAATCAGTCGCCAACGGGTACGGCAACGCCATAACACCGATGCACGAACTGCAAATTATGCAAAATTGTAATTCAAAAAGTACGATTTTCGCCCATAGTCCAGCAGGTGACAAATCCATAATGCGAAGGCAGGTTTTCTGACTTATCCCGTTGTCGCGCCTTCCCAATCTTACTGATCAGTGGCAAAGAGTGCGTACAACATCCATCCTCCCAGCGGCAGCAAACATACTACAACCACCAGACAGGATGGGACTTACAGCAACTGGCATTGCTCCAGATTCTCACTGGATTCCCTTTTCACCCCGCGCAACGCTCGGTCCGCCAAGGCTCCTTCGTCACCACAAAGATAATACTTTTTTCTTAAACTTCAGCTTAATGATCAAAAAGAGACCTACGAGGGGGGGGTAATTTGCATCATTTATAATTATTATAAACAAAAAGATACTCTCATTGTGGAAGTTGTGATGTAGTCAGCAAGGGCGTCTGGCAGGAGCCACAACGCTGGTTCTGCAAGAAATGTAAGCACTATTCTACAGGGC